>NZ_JAHBDG010000020.1:0-78466 GCF_019956305.1 Pseudomonas sp. BF-B-30
GAACTCAGGCCTTGGTCATTCTTGCCCGCAAGCTTTGCCGAGTGGCATTCGCCCTCATGAAAAACCAGAGCGAATACCAGCCGAATTTGAAGTTGCAGGGTTCCCCTGCAACATAGAATCTCCCACAGTTGATCTGTGTCGGACGCGAAATTTGTGTACCCCCCCGAACACTGTAGGAGCGAGCCTGCTCGCGATGGTCTATCAGTTGCATTGATGTCGACTGACACACCATCGCGAGCAGACTCGCTCATACAGGGATTGTGTTTAGTCGACTGGCTGCAGCGCCCACTCGCGCAACACATTCTTGGTCACTTTCCCCGCCGCATTGATCGGCATCTTCTCCAGCACCTGCACCCGACGCGGAACCTTGTAGTTGGCCATCTGCTCACGGCACCAGGCGAGGAATCGGGTCTGCTCGATTTCCATACCTGGAGCAGGCAGCAGAAACGCCATCGCCACTTCACCCAAGCGTTCGTCGGGAATCCCGATCACCGCTGCCTGGGCCACGCCCGGATAGGTCAGCAAACACTGTTCGATCTCCGCCGGATACACATTGAAGCCACCGGTGATGAACATGTCCTTGAGGCGGTCGGTGATGCGCAGGTAACCCTGTTCGTCGAGCATGCCGATGTCGCCGGTGTGCAGCCAGCCGTCGGCGTCGAGAATTTCCTGGCTGGCTTCGGGGTTGTTGAGATAGCCCTGCATCAGGTTGTAGCCGCGAATTTGCACTTCACCGGGAATGTTGGCCGGCTGGCTGCGACCGGTGTTGCCGACACAGCGCACTTGCACCCCCGGCATCGCCCGGCCACTGGTGTTGGCGACCAGTTCCGCCGAGTCGCCGGACCGGCAGATCGTGGCGAACCCGCAGACTTCCGTCAGGCCATACGCGGTGACGATGGTGGCAAAGCCCAGTTCGTCGCGCATGCGGTGGATCATCTCCACCGGAATCGCTGCCGCCCCGGTCACCGCAACGCGCAAGGAGCTCAGGTCGAATTCGTTGCGTTGCGGATGGGCAAGCAACGACTGATACAGCGTCGGTGGTCCGGGCAACACGGTGATGCGTTCGCGCTGCACGCATTCGAGCACGGCCTGCACGTCGAACACCTGCTGCGGCAGGAGGGTGCAGCCACGCATCAGCGCTGCCAGCCAGCCGGCCTTGTAGCCGAAGGAGTGGAAGAACGGATTGACGATCAGGTAGCGATCGCTCTCGCGCAAACCGACGATATCGCTCCAGTCGCGCACGATTCGCAGGTTCTGGCCGTGGCTGGTCATCACGCCTTTGGGTTTACCAGTGGTGCCCGAGGTGAACAACACGTCGGACAAGGCCTGCGGACCAACGCTCTGTTCGCGGGTGCGCAGGGCCAGTTGCGGCACATCGGCCGCCAGATCCATAAACCGCTCCCAGGCCAGGGTGCCCGAATTGGCACCACGCACGCTGACGATGTGGCGCAGGGCTGGCAGGTCTTCCGACGTCAGCATGCCGGGGTAGTCCGCGCCGAGGAATTCGCCGATGGCAAACAGTACGCAGGCGCCGCTTTCGCGCAGGATGTAGCCGGCCTCGCTGCCCTTCATCCGGGTATTGAGCGGCACCAGGGCTGCACCGACACTCTGCAGGGCGCCAGCCGCAACGATCCATTCCCACACGTTCGGCGCCCAGATCGCCACGCGGTCCCCGATCTGTACGTCGAGGGCCAGCAGTGCGCGGGCAGCCTGGCGGCGCAGTTGGTCCAGTTGTCGGTAGCTGATGATGTGGCCCGCGTCCTCGATGGCCGGGCGGTCGCCGTAGGCCTGGGCCGCGTTGGCGAACAGTTGAGCGATGGTCAGTGCGGTGGCGACAGGCGGCATGGGGCCTCCCCGGTTAGAAGACAAGTACGAAAAAGGGAGTAGGCCGGGCAGGGCGCCCGGCCGGATTGCGAATTACTGGGCGGGCGGGGCGAAACGGCGACCGGCGGAGAAACCACCGTCCACGGCGATCATCTGGCCGCTGACAAAGGATGCTTCGTCGGACGCCAGGAACAGCGCGACGTTGGCCACTTCTTCCGGTTGCCCGGAGCGGCTGAGCATGTGCTGCGAGGCGAAGAAGGCGTGGAAGGCGTCATTGTCACGGACCATGCTGGTCATCGGCGTTTCGATCAGGCCGGGGCACAGACCGTTGACGCGAATGTTGGCGTAGCCGTAGTCGATGGCCATCGAGCGGGTCAGCTGGTTGATGCCGCCCTTGGACACGTTATAGGCCACGTTGCCGTCGCAGCCTTGCAGGCCGAAGATCGAACCGACGTTGATGATCGAGCCATTGCGTTGTTCAACCATCGACGCCAGCGCGTACTTGCTGGTAAGCATGCTGCCGGTCAGGTTGATGTCCATCACCCGTTGCCAGTTGGCAGTGGTGGTCTGGGTCACGCTGCCCTGGTCGGCGACGCCGGCGGCGTTGACCAGTACGTCGATGCGCCCGAAGCGGCTGATGACTTCTTGCATGACCTGCTGTACCTGCGCTTCGTCGCGCACGTCCAGGGTCATGAACAGGCCGGGAAAGTCTGCCGGTGCGCTGCCGATGTCCAGCCCAATCACTTGCGCGCCTTCGGCCGAGAAACGGCGCACGCAGGCCAGACCGATACCCGAAGCGCCGCCGGTGACCACCGCGACCTTATTCTGCAAACGAGCCATAACTGCACCTCTTTATTGTTGTGGGCTAATGCTGTGGTCGAGTCTAACCGCAGACCGGGCCCGAGTGATCGTCCGTTGAGACTAAGCAACAGATCCCCGGCGTGCACAATTCAACTGTGGGAGCGGGCTTGCTCGCGAAGGGGGCGGCAAACTTGACATCATCGTTGTCTGACACACCGCCTTCGCGAGCAAGCCCGCTCCCACAATTGATCGCATTCCCCCGTAGGAGCGTAACCTCAATCCGGGAATTTAAGGCGCACGCGGGCACCGGTCGGTCGGCTCTGGCAGGCCAGCGTCCAGCCGTCGGCGAGCTCCTTGGGGGTCAGCACGTCGTTGCGGGCCAGTTGGGTCTGGCCTTCCTGGACCACGCACATGCAGGCCCCGCAAAAACCTTCTTCACAGGACGACGGCACATCCAGGCCGGCGGCCTTGCAACTTTGCAGCAGGGTGTCGCCGGGTTTGCAGGCAATTTCGTGTTGCTGACCATCGAGCTCGACGATCAGCGCTTCGCATTGCGAATCCATGGCCGCAGCCCGTGCCACGGCCTCTTCGGCCAGCAGTTCATCGGGGTCCGGCGGCGAGACGAAGCGTTCGACATGGATCCGCTCGGCCGCTTCGCCCACTGCCAGCAGCGTGCGCTCCACGGTGTCCATGAACGGTCCAGGCCCACAGATGAAGTAGTCGCCGCCGGCCGATCCGCGCAGCAGATGACGGACCTGATGGTCCGTCAAAAAACCCTGCACCGAATCGAGGACGTGCACCACGTGCAGTTGATCAGGATGCGCCTTGATCAACTGGCACAGCTCGTCCTTGAAAATCACCGACGCCTCATCGCGGTTGGCGTAGATCAACTTGATCGGTCGCCGACTGCTGTGCAGCACCGATTTGAGAATGGAAAACACCGGGGTGATGCCCGAGCCGCCCCCGAACAAGACCAGAGGCTTTTCGGTGTCCGCCTGCGGGTCCAGACAGAAATGCCCGGCCGGTGGCAGCACTTCCAGCCAGTCGCCGACCTGCACTTCGTTCATCCAGTTCGACACCCGGCCACCGTCGACCCGTTTCACCGTGACCTTGGGCAGCGCGTCCGCGAGGGGCGAGCTGGCCATGGAGTAGCAGCGGGTCAACAGTTTGCCGGCCAAGGGCACGCGAAAACTCAGGAACTGGCCCGGTTTGTAGCGAAAGCGCTCACGCAGGGTTGGCGGTACGTCCAGCACCAGCGAGCGCGCATCCAGGGTCTCGTCGATCACCGCGCACACTTGCAATGAAACGCTTGCCGTCGTGTGTTCGGCCGGGGTCAGGTTCTGTTGTTGCGTGCCCATGTTCACCTCGACCTCAGAGCCCGCTGATCAGTTGGGCGTTGTCGACGCGGATCTCGGCACCGTTGACGAATCGCGACTCGTCGGTGGCCAGGAACAGCACCACGTTGGCAATGTCCCGTGGCGCTGCCATACGGTTCATCGGGTCCTGGTCCAGCGCTTCCTGCGGGATTGGCTGACCACCGGCCAGGGCCTGGGTCATCGGTGTGTTCACGCCATCGGGGTGCACGCTGTTGCAGCGGATGCGGTAACCCTGCTGCTTGCAGTGCAGGGCAATCGAACGGGTCATCGCCGCCACCGCGCCTTTGGACGCCGAATAAGCGCAGAACATCGGCATTGCGCCCAACGCGGCCACCGACGACATGTTGATGATCGACCCGCCGCCGGTTTCCTTCATCGCCTGGATCGCGTACTTGCAGCCGAGGAAGTAGCCTTCGCCGTTGATCTTCTGCACCTTCTGCCACAGCTCCAGCGTGGTGTCTTCGATGCTGCCCAGGGCCAGGATCGCGGCGTTGTTGACCAGTACGTCGAGACGGCCGAAGTGTTCGACGGTGGTCTTGATCACCTGTTGCCAATCGCTTTCGCTGGCGATGTCGTGGCGGATGAACAGCGCGTTGGCGCCGATTTCTGCAGCCACCTGGCGACCGGCCTCTTCGTTGAGGTCGGTCAGTACTACTTTGGCGCCTTCGCGGGCCAGCAGCAGGGCGTCTTCGCGACCGATGCCGCTGGCGGCGCCGGTGATGATGCAGACTTTGCCTTCTACACGTTGCATTGTTGTTCTCCTGATCGTGCGGTTTGAAGTGCGAATTGGTCGGCCACGTGGGCGGCAGCCCGGCGACCGGAATAAATGCAATCGGCCAGGGACAGGCCGGAGACATACAGATTGGAAGCGACCCCGACCGCATTGCGGCCGGCGCTGTAGAGACCGTTTATTGGCTGGCCGGCGTGGTCCAGCACCCGACCGCTGTCCTCGCAGACCTTCAGCCCGCCCAGGGTGATGACCGGGCAGGGGAAGAGTTTGCTGTCGAAGGACAGGTCGAGGGCGTACCAAGGGCCTTGGTCGAGGTTGGCAAGCATCGCGGCGGATTTGCCGAACTCGTCGGCGACCTCACCCCGTGCCGCCCGGGAATAGCGTTCGACACTCTGGCGCAGCAGTTCGGGCGGCAGGTTGCAGCGCTTGGCCAATCCGGCGAGGGTGTTGCTGCGCTTGGCGTTGAACAGCAGATTGAGCAGCACCGGCAGGCGCTGGAAATTCCACACCTTGCCCGGGCCCACCTGACGCAACGCTTCGCGCATCAGCTCACGGTTGAGCACCAGGATGGCGCGACCGTCTTGTTCTTCGACCATGGCGTGGCCGAGGGTCGCGCCGTAGATTTCTTCGTTGGCGTAACGCTGTCCGCGGGCATTGACGATCAGCCCGCGGGCCCAGGCCAGTGGCGGATTGATGAAACGCCAAGCGCTGATCTTGTCCATCCGCGCCACGCTGCCCCCGGCGCTCTGGCCCAGGGCGATGCCGCTGCCATTGCACCCGGTGGCGCCCAGGGGCAACCCGGCCAGGTACTGCGGCGCGTGTTGGCGCACCAGGTCGCGATTGAAGATAAAACCGCCGCTGCTCAATAGCACCGCCTGTTCGGCGCGAATCAATTGCCGAATGGCGCTGGTCTGCTCGATGCGACGCTGACGGGCGCGCAAGCGGTCAGCCAATGCGGGGGCGTACATATGAATGGCGGCGGCCCAGCGCGACAGACGCGCATGTTGTCGGGCTGCGCGACTGCCGGAAGGCAACTGCCAGGCTTCGACGCCGATGACCTTGTCGTCGAGGTCGAGCACCAGTCGCCGCACTTCGCACTGGCTGCGCAGGCGCGCACCGTGACGCAAGGCGCTGGCCTTGAGCGGGGCGAACAGGCTGGCGCCGGACATGCCCGGACCTTTGGTGCGGTGGCCACGAGGTGCCGGTTTGGCGCTGGCGGCATAGGCCGGCACGGCTTCGTTGCCAGAGTAATAGAGGTAGTACTGGTCACTAGGGTACGAGGTTTTATGCGGCGGCACGCTGGCTTCGAACGCCGCGCCCTGTCGCTCCAGCCAGGCCAGTTGTTCGCGGCTGCCGTCGCAGAAATTGCGCAATGTCGCGTGGCTGACGGCTTCGCCGACTTCCTGACGCAGGTAATTGAACATGGCTTCGCTGGTGTCTTCATAGCCAGCCTGACGCTGATACGGCGTGCCACCACCGGCGTACACCACGCCACCACTGAGCGCCGTGGCGCCGCCGCCTTCGAAGCGATCCAGTGCGAGCACTGACAGGCCGCGAGTGCTGGCTTCGATGGCGGCACAGGCGCCGGCACCCCCAAACCCGACGATCAGCAAGTCGCAACGGTCATCCCATGGCAACTGGTCGGCGCTGTTCACTCGCAACGCCGTCAACCCGTTCAGGCTGTCCATGTTCGGGCCTCAGCCAGCAGCAGCGAGAGAGGGTGCGGGTTTGGCGGTGGTGGTGTAGCTGCCGTCGAGGTAGACCAGCGGGGTGATTTCGGCGGTGGTGTGGATCTGCAGGATGCGTCCGATGAACACGGTGTGGGTGCCGTAACTGAAGTGGCCGTCCTGACGGCAGAGGATCGCCGACTGTGCGTCACCCAGGTAAGGAATGCCGCCGGGGCTGGTCAGCCAGTTGCCACGGTCGAAGCGCGCCTCGCCCTTGATCGCGCCGCTGCACAGGTTGGCCAGGTCCTGTTGTTCGACACCGAGGATGTTGACGCAGAAGTCGGCGCCGGTCGCCAGTGCGGCGTGGGGCGAGGCGGTCTTGTTGACGCAGATCAGCAGCGAGGGTGGCTCGGTGCTTAGCGAGTCGACGGCCGTGGCGGCCATGGCGAAGCGTTCGGTGCCGTTGCTGGTGCTGATAATGGTGACTGACTTGGCCAGGCGGCGCATGGCCTGGAGCATGTCGGCTTTGAGATTGACGTCGTTCATCGCACTGGGCCTTTTTTGTTGGGTGGGGAGTGCGATGGATTCTTGCTCTGGCTCTTGTCTGGAGCATCGTCCGAGGGGACTAGGCCTTGGCGGCCTCTGGGCCGACCAGGCTCTTGGTTGATTGAATACATATCCGTTTCTGCGGTAATGGCGGCTGGCGGTTTCGCCCTTACGGCGAGTCCCTTTTGTCAAACGCCCGGAGTGCCGGCCCAGCCAAAAGGAACCAAAAAGTCTCGCCCCGAACGTACGGCCCCTCGCTGAGGCTCGGGGTTCCTTCGCTGCGGTATTCATCCGGGGGCATCGCCCTCCGGTTGGCTTCGCTGGCACCTACATGCGATGTGTTCGACTGCGTCGAACGGCGCTGCGCGCCAATCCCCGGATGAACACCTCCGCTCAGCCTGCCGAGGGGGCGGGTGGATCAAGATCAAAAGCTGCAGGCGAGCTAACGCTCGGCCTGATGAGTGGTGAAGAGCGTGGGGCGACGCGGCCCAGCTTTTGCTCTGCTCTTCTGTGGGAGCGAGCTTGCTCGCGATGGACGTCAACGATAACGCGTGCTGCCTGAATGCCCGCGTTGTCCTGGCGTTTTTCGCGAGCAAGCTCGCTCCCACAGGGATCTTCAGCGGCCAAAAGTCCTGAGTAAAACCGGAGACTCAATGTGGGAGCGAGCTTGCTCGCGATGGCTTTGTGTCAGGCAACACACCTCTTTCAGATTCACCTCCAAAAAACTGTTCCCCAATCCCACATGGTCCGTTTGAGGGATGTCCCCTGCGTTGCGCATTGTTTGAATGCCAGTGTAGGGGCGCTACATCCGCCCCGTTGCACGCGCGCCCCGGCGGATGGGGTGAACAAAGGAGAACAATAAAAATGCTCAACCAAGACCTGATTCGCCAGCGTCTGAGCCAACGTGCCCGCGAGTTGGTGCCGATCCTGCGTGAACGTGCCCTGAATGCCGCGCAAGCAGGCCAGTTGCCGGAAGAAACCCTGAAGGATTTCCAGGACGCCGGGTTCTTTCGCATCCTGCAACCGTCCCGTTGGGAAGGCTATGAGCTGGAGCCCAAGGATTTCTTCGACGTACAGATGACCCTTGCCGAAGGCTGCATGTCCTCGGCCTGGGTACTGGGGGTGGTGGCGATCCACAACTGGCAACTGGCGCTGTTCGACGACCGCGCTGCGCAGGATGTCTGGGGCAGGGATTCCAGCGTGCTGATCTCCTCTTCCTATATGCCGGTGGGCAAGGTCGAGCGGGTCGAGGGTGGTTTCAAATTGAGCGGTCGCTGGGGCTTTTCCTCCGGCAGCAAGCATTGCGAGTGGGCGTTCCTCGGTGCGCTGGTGCCGCCGGCAGAGGCGGGCGGGGCGCCGGATTACCGGACGTTCCTGGTGCCGCGCAGCGATTACCAGATTCTCGACAACTGGAACGTCATGGGCCTGGAAGCTACCGGCTCCCACGACATTCTGGTGGAGAACGCCTTCGTTCCCGAGTACCGCACCCATCGCGCCCTCGACGGTTTCATGCAGAACAGTCCGGGCAATGCGGTCAACACCGCGCCGTTGTTCCGCCTGCCATTCGGTCAGATTTTCGTGCGTGCGGTTTCCTCCTCGGCCATCGGTGCCCTGCAAGGCGCGGTGGATCAGTTTGTCGAGCACAACCGCGCCCGGGTCGGGGTCAATGACGGTCGCAAGATGGTCCAGGATCCGGCCGCGCAATCGGCGCTGGCCAACGCCATGGTCTGCGTCGATGAGTGCAAGACCGTGCTGCATCGCAACTTCGCCCTGATGCTGGAGCGCGCGCAGAAGGGTGAGCCGTTGAGCATGCCCGAGCGGGTGAAGATGCGTTACGACTCGGCGCTGGTGGCCGACAAGTGCGCCAAGGCCGCTGGTGACCTGATGTTCAACAGCGGTGCTTCGACGATCTTCCGCAGCCACCCGATCAACCGAGCGTTTCGTGATATTCACACCGGTCGCGCCCACGTCGCCAACAGCCCGGCCAAGTACGCCTGGAACCTCGGCGGGGTCAGCATGGGGCAGGACAGCAGCGACTTTTTCCTCTGACGCTGGCGTACAGCTCTTTTCTATGAATCGGGCTAGTCCGTTTGCGTGATTCGAGCGCCCCGCCGATGCCCGAGCATTGGCGGTAAGGCGAAGGTCTACGGCGCCGACTGCGCATCCAAATAAGCACAAGGATCAACCATGAAATTTTCCCTGATTTACGAAGCCCAGACGGTGGACTCCAGCCGCGAAGGCGACCGCAAGATTTTCGAAGACACCGTCGAGCAGGCCGTGCTGGCCGACAAGCTGGGTTTTGACACTTTCTGGTGCGTGGAACACACGGCGCTGAGCAACTACTCGCACATGTCCGCGCCGGAAACCATGCTGGCTTTCGTGGCCGGTAAAACCGAGCGCATCGGTATCGGCCACGGCGTGGTCTGCCTGCCTCCGGCGATGAACCACCCGGTCAAGGTCGCCGAGCGCATCGCCACCCTCGACCTGCTGTCCAAGGGGCGTGTGCACTTTGGCGTGGGCAAGGGCGGTACCCAGCAGGAAGCCGGCACCTTCGGCTACGACCTGGCGACCTTGCAGCCGCAGATCGACGAGATGATGTACCTGATCCCGAAAATGTTCGTGCAAGACGAGATCGAGCACAACGGCGACTTCGTGCAGATCCCCAAGCGTCCGATCCATCCAAAGCCGTATCAGGACCCGCACCCGCCGATGTACCTGGCGTGCACCAACACCGAGTCGCTGAAAAATGCCGGCGGTCGTGGCATGGGCGCGCTGGTGCTGGGTTTCGGTGGCCCGGAAGAGATCGCCAAGAAGGTTGAGGTGTATCACACGGCCTACGACAACCGCGATGAAAAGAAGCAAGTGGGCTTCCGCCCAAACCGTCACATTGCCGCGCTGTGCCCGGCCATCGTGCTGGACGACAACGCAGAGGCGCGCCGCATCGGTATCCGTGGCCAGCGTTACTTCATGGAGTCGTTGGGCTACTGGTACGGCGGTGGCGAGCGTCCGGATCCGGAGAAGTGGAAGGACGACACCTTCGTCGATGGCAATGGCCAGAGCGTGATCAAGTCGCGCTTCGCTTCTGAAGAAGTCAGTGTCGACTTCTCCGACCCGACCATGGCCATGATGAACCCGAACCACGCCTACGGCACCGTCGAGGATTGCATCGGCTACGTGCAGCGCCTGATCGATGCCGGCGCCGACGAAATCCTGTTCATCTGCCAGATGGGCACCGTGCCGCAGTGGGCGCAGCTGGAGACCTTGAAGAACATTGGCGAGAAGGTGATTCCGCATTTCCGCAAGGGCTGAGTCCTGCCACATAAGGCATGAACACCGCACAACCCCTGTGGGAGCGGGCTTGCTCGCGAAGAGGTCGGCACATTCAACATTTATGTTGCCAGACACACCGCCTTCGCGAGCAAGCCCGCTCCCACAGGTTCAGTGTCATGCCCAAGTGCTTCATTTTTTCAGGCCTGACATGGACGTCCGGCCAACTTTCCAACGGGTCCCCAAGGCCCGTTTTTTTATGCCTGCACCAATCCCTTGTGGGAGCGGGCTTGCTCGCGAAGAGGCCGGCACATTCAACATTCATGTTGCTTGACACACCGCCTTCGCGAGCAAGCCCGCTCCCACAGTTTTGATGTGCGTACCTCATCATTTCCGCTAGTCCCATTGGACGATGTTGCCCCTCCCCGAACCCGTTTGAATAGGCCCTACATAAAGTCTCCCCCGGCAGTCGCCGAAGGGCGGCATCGCCTGAGAAAAACGAGGAGTGCATCCATGGATATCCGTGGTCTGGGTTACGTCACCCTGTTATCCAGCGATCTGGCGCAATGGCGCCACTACGCAAGCCAGGTGCTGGGCATGATGGTCATCGGATCTGATGACGACGCGCACCTGTACCTGAAGATGGACGAGCGCCACTACCGCCTCCTGGTGCAGAAAAGCGCGGACAACGGCTTCGGCGCCTGCGGCTGGGAAGTGGCCGGCAAGGCGGCGCTGGAACAGGCGGTCTTGGAACTGCAACAAGCCGACGTGCAAGTGACCCGTGGCACCGCGGCCGAGGCCGAGCTGCGCAAGGTCCAGGAGCTGGTGCACTTCAGCGACCCGGATGGCAACCGTCACGAAATCTTCTGGGGCCCGTTGCAGGACTTCGCCCGTTTCGTCTCGCCGGTGGGCGTCAAAGGGTTCGTTACCAACGAACTGGGCATGGGTCACGTAGTGCTGCCGGCACCTGCCTTCGAGCGCTGCCGCGACTTCTACGAGCAGGTGCTGGGTTTTGGCCTGTCGGACCTGATGAAAGTCCGCTTCACCCCGGACCCGGCCGAGCCGCAAAAACGTATTCACTTCCTGCACTGCAACAACGGCCGCCACCACTCGCTGGCGATTTTCGAGTGCCCGATGCCCCACGGCTGCGTGCACATGATGGTCGAGGTCAACGCGCTGGACGAAGTCGGCCGCGCCCTGGACCGCGTCCACGCCAATGGCGTGAAGCTGTCGGCCACCCTCGGTCAGCACACCAACGACCAGATGATTTCTTTCTATATCAAGACCCCGTCCGGGTTTGACCTGGAATACGGCTGCGATGGCCTGGTGGTCGACTGGGACCGCCACACGCCGTTCGAAAGCACCGTGGTCAGCCACTGGGGCCACGACTTCAGTGTCGGTCGCCAATGAGGAACATGACGATGGACAAGCAAATGACCACCGCCGAGATCGTCGGCCAACTGCGTGACGGCATGACCATCGGTATCGGTGGCTGGGGCCCGCGGCGCAAGCCGATGGCGCTGGTGCGCGAGATTCTGCGCTCGGACCTCAAGGACCTGACCGTGGTTGCCTACGGCGGTGCCGATGTCGGCATGCTCTGCGCGGCCGGCAAGATCAGGAAACTGGTGTTCGCCTTCGTTTCCCTGGACTTTATTCCGCTGGAACCGTACTTCCGCAAGGCGCGCCAGGAAGCGGCGCTGGAAGTGATGGAGATCGACGAAGGCATGCTGCTGCTCGGTCTGCGCGCGGCGGCGATGAATGTGCCGTTCATTCCGACGGCGGTGGGCCTGGGCACCGATGTGCTGCGCCACAACCGCCAGATCAAGTTGATCGCCTCGCCCTATGCCGATGGCAAGGACTGGGTGGCGATGCCGGCGCTCAAGCTCGACGCGGCGCTGGTGCACGTCGACCGTGCCGATAAACGCGGGGTGTGTCAGATCAGCGGTCCGGATCACTACATGGACGACCTGTTTGTGCGGGCCGCGACCCACAGCTACGTGACCTGCGATGAACTGGTCGACAGCGAGTATTTCCATCGGGACAGCGCCCACGCCCATCAAGTGTTCTGGGAACGCAACCTGACCACCGCCGTGGCCCATGTGCCGGGCGGGGCGCATCCGTCTTCGTGCGCGCCGCTGTACGGTTTCGACGTCGCGCACTTCAAGGCCTACAACGCCACGGTCCAGGCGGCCGATGGCTGGCAGGGCTATGTCCGCGACTACGTCGACTGCACCCACGAACAGTATCTGGAAAAGGTCGGCGGCCTGGCTGCGATCCGTGAACTGCCGTTGCCGATTTTCTAAGGGAACCTTCCGATGAGCACTACTGATTACAGCCTCGCCGAGTTGATGATCTGCGCGGCCTCCGAAGCCTGGCGCGAAGACGGCGAAGTATTGGCCTCCGGCATCGGCGTGATTCCGCGTCTGGCCGCTTCGCTGGCCATGCTGACCAGCAACCCGCAACTGCTGATGACCGACTCCGAAGCCTACATGGTTGCCGAGCCGGTGCCGTTGGGCGCGCGCAAAGGCTATGAACCCAAGCGCGACAGCTGGATGGGTTTCTCGCGGATTTTCGACAACGTCTGGGGCGGCAAGCGCCATGCGCTGGTCGGCCCGACCCAGATCGACCGTTACGGTCAGGCCAACATTTCCTGCATCGGCGACTACGCCAAACCCAAGGCTCAGATGCTCGGTGTACGCGGTTTCCCCGGCAACTCGATCAGCCACGCCAACTCGTTTTGCGTGCCGAGCCACAACCGCCGGGTATTCGTCGAAGGCGAGGTCGATATGGTCGCCTCGGTCGGCTACAACCCGGCCCGACTGGCACGGGGCTGGTCGATGAACGACATCGACATCCGCCTGATCATCACCGACCTCTGCGTGCTGGATTTCCAGGGCCCGCAACGGCAGATGCGCATCCGTTCGCTGCACCCCGGCGTGACGGCGGCGCAAGTCCAGGACAACACCGGCTTCGAGTTGCATGTGCCGGACGATTGCCTGACCACTGCCGCGCCGACGGCCGAGCAGTTGCAGCTGATCCAGCGTCTGGACCCGCACAACCTGCGCGCCCTGCAACTCAAAGACAACCCGCCAGGCCAACGCTGAGCAACGCGTTGCGGAGAAAAGTGATGGCTGAACATAACGATAACAATCAGGCCGAGGTGGTGCTGTACGAGGTGCGTGGCGCGGTGGCCCTGGTCACCATGAACCGCCCCGAGTTCCACAACGCGCAGAACTCGCAGATGACCTATGCGCTGGACGCGGCGTTTCGCCGGGCCTGCGATGACGATGAAGTGAAGGTCATTGTGTTGCGTGGCGCCGGCAAGCATTTCTCCGCCGGGCATGACATCGGCACCCCGGGCCGCGACGTCGACAAGACGTTCGACCGCGCCAGCCTGTGGTACGACCATGTGAACAAACCGGGCGGCGAGTTTTTGTATGCCCGTGAGCAGGAAGTCTATCTGGGCATGTGCCGCCGTTGGCGCGAGATGCCCAAGCCGACCATCGCCATGGTCCAGGGCGCGTGCATTGCCGGTGGGTTGATGCTGGCCTGGGTCTGCGACCTGATCGTGGCCAGCGAGGATGCTTACTTCGCCGATCCGGTGGTGCGCATGGGCATTCCCGGGGTCGAGTATTTCGCCCACGTGCACGAATTGAATTCACGCATCGCCAAGGAATTTTTGTTCCTCGGCGAGCGCATGCCGGCACCGCGTGCCTATCAGATGGGCATGCTCAATCGGGTGGTCCCTCGCGACGAGTTGGAACAGCAGACCCTCGACATCGCCGGGCGCATCGCACAGATGCCGCGCCTGGGTCTGCAACTGAGCAAGCAGGCGGTGAACAACGCCGAAGACCTGATGGGCAAGCGCGCGACCATGGACATGGTGTTCGGCCTGCATCACTTCGCCCATGCCCACAACGAACTGGTGTCCGGTGACCGCCTCGGTGGCTACGACGCCAAGGCCATGGCCAGTTCCCAACGCAAAACGGGCGAGGCGTGAGCATGGCGATCTCGTTGAATACCCGATTGACCGAACTGCTCGGTTGCCGTTATCCGATCATCCAGACCGCCATGGGCTGGGTCGCCGACCCGAAACTGGTGGCGGCCACGGGCAATGCCGGTGGTTTCGGTTTCCTGGCCGGGGCGACCATCGAACCGCAGCAGATGGAAGCGGCGATCATCGAAACCCGGCGCCTGACCGATCAGCCGTTCGGGGTGAACTTCCACATGTACCAGGCCAATGCCGGCGAGATCGTCGAACTGGTGTTGCGCCATAAAGTCCGGGCGGTGAGCTACAGCCGTTCGCCGGGCAAGCAGATGATCAGTCGCCTGAAGGACGCCGGTGTGGTGTGCATTCCCACGGTGGGCGCGCTCAAACATGCACAGAAAGCCGTGGAAATGGGCGCGGATGCGGTGACCGTGCAAGGCGGCGAGGGCGGTGGGCATACCGGCTCCGTGCCGACTTCGATGCTGCTGGATCAAGTGGTCAATGCGGTGTCGGTGCCCGTGGTGGCGGCCGGCGGTTTCAAGGACGGCAGGGGCCTGGTTTCTGCCCTGGCCTACGGCGCCGAGGGCATCGCCATGGGCACGCGTTTCCTGATGTGCGCCGACAGCCCGGTGCCGCAAGCGACCCTGGCGCGTTACCTGGCGGTCAAGGACCCGGCGGCGATCATCATCAGCCGCGCCATCGACGGCATGCCGCAACGGATGATCCGCAACGAATTGCTCAACCAACTGGAAAACAGCGGCGGCCTCAAGCGCCTGTTGCTGGCATTGCAGAGTGGCCTGGCCTACCGCCGCCACACCGGCATGAGCCTGATGCAACTGCTGACCAGCGCACTGAAGATGCGCGGCAGCGGGGAGCTGACCGCCGCGCAAAGCATCATGGCCGCCAACGCGCCGATGGTGATCCAGAAAGCCATGGTCGACGGGCAACCGGCCGCGGGCGTCTTGCCCGCCGGGCAGATCGCCGCCTCCATCGACAGCTTGCCCAGCTGCGCCCAATTGATTGAACAGATCGTCCGCGACGCCGAAGTGCGCCTGGGCGAGCTGTGCCGCCGTGTGTCGTAAGGGGAAAGCATGAAACCATTTAGCGTGAGTATCGATAACGGCATCGCGGAACTGGTGTTCGACCGGCCACCGGTCAACGCCTTCAACTGCCAGGGCTGGGCCGATATCGCCAGCGAAATCGAAAGCCTGGGGCGCAATGCCGAGGTGCGGGTGATCCTGATCCGGGCCGAAGGTCGCGGCTTCTGCGCCGGGGTCGATATCAAGGAACTGGCCGCCGACGGCAACCTGATCGTCGCGGTGAACAAGGGCAACTACGACAGTTTCAAGGCGATCCACCGCAATCCGAAACCGGTGATCGTCGCCGTGCACGGCTTCGTGCTGGGCGGCGGCATCGGCATCTGCGGCGCCGCCGACATCATTGTCGCGTCCGAGTGCGCCACCTTCGGCGTGCCGGAAGTGGATCGCGGGGCCATGGGCGGCGGTGCGCATTTGCAGCGGTTGTTCCCGGTGCAGAAAGTCCGCCACATGTACTTCACCGGCGAGGCTATCGACGCCGCCGAAGCTTACCGCCTGGGCGCGGTGGAGCGGGTGGTCAAGCGCGAAGACTTGCGCGAAGCCGCGTTGCAGATCGCCCGCACCATCGCCGCCAAGAGCCCGGGCATGATCAGCCTGGCCAAGGAAGCGCTGAGCGGCATCGAAGACGGCAATCTGGAAGACAAATACCGCTGGGAGCAGGGCTTCACCCTCGAAGCCTACCGCTCACTGGACTCTCAGGAAGCACGCGACTCGTTCGTCGAGAAACGCGATGCCCGATTCAACGGCTGAAGGCATATCCATGGACCTGACCTATACCCCGGCCCAGCAGGCCTTTCGCTTTGATGCGCGGACCTGGCTGGCGGCCAATGTACCGAGTGAACCGCTGCAATCGTTCGACACCGAGCAAGGTTTTGCCGAGCACCGCGCTTGGGAAGCCAAGCTCAATGAAGGCCGTTGGGGCATGGTCACCTGGCCGACCGAACTCGGCGGCCGTGGTTGCGACCTGATCGAGTGGCTGATTTTCGAAGAGGAATACTACCGTTCCGGGGCGCCGGCACGGGTCAACCAGAACGGCATCTTCCTGCTCGGCCCGACCCTGATGGAGTACGGCAGCGAAGAGCAGAAAGCGCGATTCCTGCCGCGCATGGCCACCGGCGAAGACATCTGGGCCCAGGCCTGGTCCGAGCCGGGCGCCGGTTCCGACATGGCGGCGATCCGCACCAAGGCTGAGCGGGTGGGCGACCACTACGTGATCAACGGCCAGAAAACCTGGTCGACCCGTGCGGTGTGGGCTGACTGGGCGTTCGGTATTTTCCGCACCGACCCGCAGTCTCAGCGCCATCACGGCCTGACGTTCATCCTGCTGCCGCTGAACACGCCGGGGATAACCGTGCGGCCGATTCCGCAGCTCAACGGTTTGCCGGGTTTTGCCGAAATTTTCTTCGACGACGTCAAGGTGCCGGTGGAGAACGCCCTCGGAGGCGAAGGCATGGGCTGGCACGTGGCGATGTCCACCGCAGGTTTCGAGCGCGGTTTGTTGCTGCGCTCACCGGCGCGTTTCCAGGAAACCGCCAAGCGCCTGGTGCAGTTGTACCTGGCCAACCGCGAGCAGGCCGACCGCGACCCAGCCATCGGCGAGGCCGTGATGCGCGCCTGGCTCGATGCCGAGGCCTACACCCTGGGCACCTACATGACCGCCTCGCAGCTGGTGCAGGGCGGCAAGATCGGGCCGGAATCGTCGACCAACAAGATCTTCTGGTCCGAACTCGACCAGCGCATGCACGACACCGCCATGAGCATTCTCGGTTTGCGTGGCGAACTGCTGCCGCATGCCCCTGCCGCCGGTGACGTCGGCCATTGGCTGGAAGGTTTCCTGTTTGCCCAGGCCGGGCCGATCTACGCCGGCACCAACGAGATCCAGCGCAACATCATTGCCGAACGCATGCTCGGCATGCCGCGTGCCTGAGGAATAGAACATGGACTTTAGTTTCAGCCGCGACCAACTGCTGTTTCAGGACAACGTCCGCAGCTTTCTGATCAACGAAGTCACCCCGGAACGCATTCGCGAACTGTGGCAGAGCGACAGCGGGCGCAGTGAGCAACTCTGGGCGCAATTGGTGGAACTGGGCCTGACCGCCCTGACCGTGCCCGAGGCACAGGACGGCATGGGCATGAATGAGCTGGACTTCGTGCTGATTGCCCAGGAATGCGGTTACGCCGGTCTGCCTGAGCCGCTGGTGGACACCATGCTGGTCGGCGTGCCGTTGCTCGCCGCCCTGGATGAGCAACACGCCCCGCTCAAACAAAAATGGCTGTCGCGAGTGGCCGAGGGCCGTGCACGTCTCGCGGTTTCCGAGCCGGGCAACCCGCTGGTCAGCGATGCCCATGTCGCCGATCTGCTGTTGCTGGCCCATGGCGATGAAGTGCATGCGCTGGAGCGTGATGCCGTGCGCCTGACCCGCAACGAGTCGGTCGACCCGAGCCGCCAGTTGTACCAGGTCGAGTGGACGCCAACGCCCGCTACCTGCGTCGCCAGTGGCAAGCAAGGCCGGCGTTTGTGGGCCGCTGCCTTCAACCGTGGCGCCCTCGCCAGTGCCGCGCAATTGCTCGGGCTGGCCAAGCGCATGGTCGACCTGGCGGTGGACTACACCTTCGAGCGCAAACAGTTCGGCAAACCGGTGGGGTCGTTCCAGGCGGTCAAGCATCTGATGGCTAACGTCGCGGTACAGATCGAGTTCGCTAAAGGCCCACTGTATCGCGCCGCCTATGCGGTCGCAGAGCAGCAGGCAGATCAGGACGTATTCGTCTCCCACGCCAAACTGGCAACGGCGGAAGCGGCCATGCTTGCGGCGAAGAACACCATCCAGGCCCACGGCGCCATGGGGTACACCTGGGAAGTCGACTTGCATCTGTTCATGAAGCGCGCCTGGGCGCTGGACAAGGTTTGGGGCGATCGCGGTCTGCACAAGGGGCGGATTCGTGCGGCTTTGTTTGGCGGCGAAACCGCGCTGGGTGCTGGCAGTACTTTCTGACGGCAACTGTGGCTGATACCGGTCAGTAAGGTGCCGTGAAACCTGTGGGAGCGGGCTTGCTCGCGAAGAGGCCGGCACATTCAAAATTGATGTTGCCTGCCATGCCGCCTTCGCGAGCAAGCCCGCTCCCACAGGTAGTGCGGCGCTCCTACTGACGGGTATTGGCGAATGTGCCTGACTTCAACTGATTCCGAGGTAAACCATGCCTGAAGCCTACATAGTCGACGCCCTGCGTACGCCCACCGGGCGGCGCAAGGGTGGTCTGAGCCAGATCCACGCCGCCGACCTGGGCGCCCACGTATTGCGCGCGCTGGTCGAGCGCAATGCCATTCCCGACGAGGATTACGACGACGTGATCTTCGGCTGTGTCGACACCATCGGCCCGCTGGCCGGTGACATCGCCCGCACCAGTTGGCTGGCGGCCGGCCTGTCGCAATCGGTGCCGGGCACCACCATCGATCGCCAGTGCGGCTCGTCCCAGCAAGCGGTGCACTTCGCCGCCCAGGCGGTGATGAGCGGGACTCAGGACGTGGTCATCGCCGGTGGCGTGCAGACCATGACCCAGATCCCGATTTCCTCGGCGATGATCGCCGCCGAGCCCTTGGGTTTCACTGATCCGTTCAGCGGTTCCGAAGGCTGGGTGCGGCGCTATGGCGCGCAACCACCGACGCAGTTCCGTTCGGCGCAGATGATCGCCGAAAAGTGGGACCTGTCCCGGGCACAACTTGAAGCCTATTCGCTTGAGTCCCATCGACGTGCCTTGCAGGCCATCGAGCAAGGCCGCTTCAACCGCGAGATCGTGCCGCTGGCCGGTGTGCTGCATGACGAAACCCCGCGCCAGACCAGCCTGGAAAAAATGGCCGAGCTGGAATTCCTGTTTGGCTGTGACCGGGTCACCGCCGCGGTGTCGAGCCAGACCTGCGACGCGGCCAGCGCGATGCTGATCGTCTCGGAGGCGGCGCTCAAGCGTTACGGCCTGACGCCACGGGCACGCATCCATCACCTGAGCGTGCGCGCCGAAGACCCGATCTGGATGCTCACCGCGCCGATCCCGGCCACCGCTTACGCACTCAAGCGCGCCGGCATGAAGCTCGAAGACATTGACCGTGTGGAGATCAACGAAGCCTTCGCCTCGGTGGCCATGGCCTGGTTGAAAGAGACCGGCTACCCCCACGAACAGACCAACGTCAATGGCGGCGCGATTGCCCTCGGACATCCATTGGGCGCCACCGGCACCCGCTTGATGTGCACCTTGCTGCATGAACTGGAGCGCAGCGGCGGACGCTTCGGCATGCAGACCATGTGCGAAGGCGGCGGTCAGGCCAACGTGACGATCATCGAACGCTTGTAAACCAGGATGTACACCGATCCTGTAGGAGCGAGCCTGCTCGCGATGGACTCAAGAACGACGCGGGCATTCAGATACCCCGCGTATTCGTTAACGACCATCGCGAGCGGGCTCGCTCCTACAGGGAATTGTGTCGACCCGTGATGAATTTGAAGGATGAGCAACATGAAGATCTGTGAAAACCGCGTCGTGATCATCACCGGTGCAGGCGGTGGTCTGGGCCGTGCCTACGCGTTGGCCTTCGCCGCCGAAGGCGCAAAAGTGGTGGTCAACGACATCAATCGTGACGCGGCGTTGGCCGTGGTCGGCGAAATCCTCGGCCAGGGCGGCAGCGCCGTGGCCAACAGCGACGACATTACCCGCTATGACTCGGCGGGCTTGATCGTGCGCCAGGCCATCGAAACGTTCGGCGACCTGAACGTGGTGGTCAACAACGCCGGCATCTGCCGCGATCGCATGTTCGCCAGCCTCAGCGAAGCCGACTGGGACGCCGTGGTAGCGGTGCACCTGAAGGGTCACTTCTGCATTTCCAGCCACGCCGTGAAGTACTGGCGTGAGCAGGCCAAGGGCGGCGCCAGGGTCGATGCGCGGATCATCAACACCAGCTCCGGCGCCGGTTTGCAGGGCTCCATCGGTCAGTCCAACTACGCGGCAGCCAAGGGCGGTATTGCTTCGCTGACGCTGGTGCAGGCGGCTGAGCTGCGCCGCTACGGGATCACCGCCAACGCCCTGGCGCCGGCCGCGCGCACCGGGATGACCGAGCAAGTGTTCGCCGACACCATGAAAAAGCCTGAAGAGGGCTTTGACTACTTCGCCCCGGAAAACGTCGCGCCGCTGGTGGTGTGGCTCGGCTCCGAGGCTTCCGCCGAGGTGACCGGGCAGATGTTCGAAGTCGAGGGCGGCAAGTTGTCGATCGCCGACGGCTGGCGCCGTGGTCCGCAACTGGATCGCCAGGGCCGCTGGGCGGTCGGCGAGATGGGCGATGCCGTCGCTCAACTGATGACGCAGGCGGTTCCTGCGGCCAAAGTTTACGGCAGCTGAAAAAGACCGGTCTCGGGAGGCGTGTGCATGGCTATAATCGGCCCACGTTCCAACGCTGATCACCTGTAGGAGCGAGCTCGCTCGCGATGGACTCCAGCGCTACGCGTTTATTCAGACAGAACGCGTTATCGTTCACGTCCATCGCGAGCAAGCTCGCTCCCACAGGTTACCTGCGATCCCTCCAGTCACCATACGAGACCTGCCATGACCATTTCCCTGTACGACGCTTCCGTGCCTGTTTTCCAGCAAATGCTCAACGCCCTGAGCGATGTACTGAAAAAGGCCGAAGCTCACGCCACCGAAAAAAACATCGACCCTAACGCGTTCCTGCAAGCGCGCCTGTTCCCGGACATGTTCCCTCTGGTGCGTCAGGTGCAGATCGCCGTTGATTTCAGCAAGGGTGTTACCGGTCGTCTGGCTGAAGTCGAGCTGCCGAAGTACGACGACAGCGAAACCACCTTCGCCGAACTGCAAGCGTTGATTGCCAAGGCACTGGCCTTCATCGGCTCGATCAAGCCGGAGCAGATCAACGGCAAGGAAGGCATCGAGATCGTGACCCGTCCGGGCACGCCTAAAGAGAAGCGCTTCAGCGGCCAGTCCTACCTGCTGACCTACGGCCTGCCGCAGTTCTTCTTCCACATCACCACCACTTACGCACTGCTGCGCCATAACGGCGTGGAAGTGGGCAAGCGCGACTACATGGGCGCGTTCTAAACCGTCCGGGTACAAAAAAGCCCCCGGAGCCTTTGGCTGCGGGGGCTTTTTCATGGGTACCCAGTCTTCAGCTACACCACAAATCCTGTGGGAGCGGGCTTGCTCGCGAAAGCGGTGTGTCAGCCAACGCTAATGTTGAAGCTGACGGCCCCTTCGCGAGCAAGCCCGCTCCCACATGGGGTGGCGGCGTTACGCCAAACGCTCGGCTTTTTGCTCTTCGCCCAGGCAAGCCGCCGCGGTGAACAGCACATCGGTGGACGAGTTGAGCGCGGTTTCCGCCGAGTCCTGCAACACGCCGATGATGAAACCGACCGCCACCACCTGCATGGCGATTTCGCTCGGAATGCCGAACAGGCTGCACGCCAGTGGAATCAGCAACAGCGAACCACCGGCTACACCGGAAGCACCGCAGGCGCAGATTGCCGCGACGACGCTCAGCAGGATCGCCGTCGGAACGTCCACGGTGATGCCGAGGGTGTGCACGGCCGCCAGGGTCAGTACGGTGATGGTGATCGCAGCACCCGCCATGTTGATGGTCGCACCCAGCGGGATCGATACCGAGTAGGTGTCTTCGTGCAGGCCCAGACGCTTGCTCAACTCCAGGTTGACCGGAATGTTCGCCGCCGAGCTGCGGGTGAAGAATGCCGTGATGCCGCTCTCGCGCAGGCAGGTCAGCACCAGCGGGTACGGGTTGCGGCGCAGTTTCCAGAACACGATGAGCGGGTTCATCACCAGCGCCACGAACAGCATGCAGCCCAGCAGCACGGCCAGCAGGTGCGCGTAGCCGATCAAGGCACCGAAGCCGGAAGTGGCCAGGGTCGAGGCCACTAGGCCGAAGATGCCCAGCGGGGCGAAGCTGATCACCAGGCGCACGATCACCGTCACGCCGTTGGACAGGTCGCCCAGCACTTCACGGGTGGTGTCGCCGGCGTGGCGGATGGCAATACCCATACCGATGGCCCACGCCAGGATGCCGATGAAATTGGCATTCATCAGGGCGCTGACCGGATTATCGACCACGCTCAGCAACAGGCTTTGCAACACTTCGCCAATCCCGCCAGGCGCTGTGACCGCGACGTCCTGGGTCGACAGCACCAGGCTCGACGGGAACGTCATGCTGGCAACCACCGCGACCACGGCCGCGGCGAAAGTGCCCAGCAGGTACAGGAACAGAATCGGACGGATGTGGGTTTCCTGGCCGTGCTTGTGGTTGGCAATCGACGCCATGACCAGCACGAACACCAGAATCGGCGCGACGGCTTTCAGTGCCGAGACAAACACTTTGCCGATGAACGCCGTGGACTTCGCCATGTCGGGGGCAAACAGCGCCAGGGCAATACCGGCGATCAGGCCGATCACGATCTGTGTGACCAGGCTCAGGCGTTTAAGGCGTTGCAATAGAGAAGGGGATGAAGCTGTCATAAAACGGCATCTCTGAATTTTTATAAGTGCATGGTTTCGTCGCAGTTGCAGCAACAAGCAGGGCAGGCCGCAGACCGGAAACCGGGAGGGGAATACAGGGTGTAGAACACCGCATTCCTTGTGGGAGCGAGCTTGCTCGCGATGACGCTGGCACAGTCGACACTTGCGTTGTCTGACGGCCCGCCATCGCGAGCAAGCTCGCTCCCACAGGTTTTGCCCCTTAAATGATCGGCATTGATCACAGGGTGTACGTTTTTCAGGGCGCGGACTTTATCACAGCGCAGGAACGATCTTTCAGACCTGTGACGAACTGCCACCCTGGTCTTCAACGCGAATTGCAGGTTCGTGCAACCGCATCCGAAAACACTCTGTTAAGATTCGCCATCCTCATTTTCATGTCTGCCAGTGGGCCTTCGGGCTATCGCTGGTGTTTTCGTTTTCTGGAGTTTTGCATGCTGCTGCCCATTCTTCTGTTGTCCGCCGCCGGCTTCACGGTGCTGACCACGGAATTCATCATTGTTGGCCTGTTGCCGGCTATCGCCAGGGACCTGGAGGTCAGCATCCCGCAGGCCGGTTTGCTGGTGACCCTGTTCGCCTTCACCGTGGCCGCGTTCGGGCCGTTCCTGACGGCGTATTTCGCCCGCTTCGAGCGTCGCAAGTTGTTCATCTCGGTGCTGATCATGTTTGGCCTGGCCAACACGGTCGCGGCGCTGGCGCCGAACATCTGGGTGATGGCGTTTGCCCGCTTGATCCCGGCGCTGGGGTTGCCAGTGTTCTGGGCCTTGGCCAGCGAAACGGCGGTGGACATCGTCGGGCCGGATTACGCCGGTCGCGCCATCGCCAAGATCGGCTTCGGCATCGTTTGCGCCACGGTGTTCGGTATTCCCGTGGGCACGCTGATTTCCGATGCGTTCGGCTGGCGCAGTGCTTTCGCGATTCTGGCGGTCATCGCCTTTGCCAAGGCGTTGCTGCTGTTTATCTATCTGCCCAGGACCAACCTGCACCAGCATCAGGTGAGCTTTCGCTCGCAGTTCAAGATCCTGCGCAGCCCGCTGATGCTCGGTCACGTGCTGCTGTCTGTGATTGTGTTCAGCGGCATGTTCACCGCGTACACCTATCTGGCGGACATCCTTGAGCGACTGGCCGGCTTCAACGGCACCGTGGTCGGCTGGTGCCTGATGGGCTTTGGTGCGGTCGGGCTGATCGGTAACTCCCTGGGTGGCCGTGCGGTGGATCGTCATCCGCTGATGGCGTCGATGATGTTCTGTGCGTTCATGATTGCCGGCCTGGTGGCGCTGGTGCCGAACATTCATTCTCCCCTCGGTCTGGCGGCGGCGATGGGCATCTGGGGCGTGACCCAGGCGGCGTTGTTCCTGGTCAGCCATGTGCGCCTGATGAAAGCGGCGCCCGAAGCGCCGGCCTTCGCTGCGTCGCTGAACATCGCCGGGGCCAACCTCGGTATCGGTCTGGGCGCGATGATCGGTGGCCGGGTAATCGACAGCGTCGGCCTGCAAGGCCTTGGCTTCGCTGCTGCGGCGTTCATTCTCGCCTCGATCCTGCTGGCCATTGCGCTGATGACCTTCAAGCCCCGGGAAGTCTGCGCCTGAGTGTCCTAAAACTCGGTAAACAGCTCGCGTCGGGCACCTTCGGTAATGGCGACAATGCCGGGGTGCTTGACCTTGCGTTCCACTGAGATGGCATAGAACGACTCGCTCACCGCGTCGGTCTGGCCGATCACTTGCACGCCATATTGGCGTCGCACCTCATCGGCAATCACGCTCGGGCCGATGAAGATCCCGCTGCCGGATTGGCCGAAGGCCTGCATCAGGGCGCTGTCGTCGAACTCGCCGACAATTTGCGGCTGGATCTGTTGCTCGGCAAACCACCGTTGCAAACGGCTGCGCACCACGGTTTCCGGCCCGGGAATCAGTAGCGGCGCACCGTGCAGGTTGCGCGGAAAGTCGTGACCGTAACGGGCCGCCAGCTCTGGGGTGGCGAAGAAGCTGATCCCGCACTCACCGAGTTTCTGGCTGTAGCCCTTGATGTCCAGGTGCGATGGCATGGGGCTGTCGGATATCACCAGGTCCAGGCGCTGGATCGCCAGGTCGGCCAACAAACGTTCAAGCTTGTCTTCGCGGCACGTGATGCGCAGCGGTTCGCTCAGCTCCATGGTCGGTGCAATCAGGCGATAGACGATGGACTTGGGCACCACGTCGGCCACGCCGACGCGAAACAGGATCTGCTGCTCATTGGGTTGTGCCCGCAGCATCAGTTCCAGTTCGCCACTCAGCTGGAACATTTGTTCGGCGTAGGGCAGTGCCTGCCGGCCGGCCTCAGTGAGTTCGAGTTGCCGTCCGACACGCCGAAACAATTCGATGCCAAAGGTCTGTTCCAGTAATGAAATCTGCCCACTGATGGTTTGCGGCGTGAGATTGAGCTGCTCACAGGCGCGCACGATGCTGCCGGTCTTGGCCACCACCCAGAAGTAATGCAATTGCCGATAGTTGAGCATGGCGATCTACAGTTCGTAAAAACCGAAGTATAGCCGCTGAAAATACGAATTTTCCTGAAGTATTCACTTCCCTAGAATGCATCGCTATCAACGGGCCATCGTTTAGGTCCCGTTCGTTCTATCGAGGAAAGCATCATGAAGCTTAAAGCCACGGCATTGCTGATCACGTCTTTACTGGTACTGGCCGGTTGCGACCAGGCCGAGAAAAGCGCGCAACAATTGATGGGCAAGGCTGCCGAAAGCGCCAAACAGGCGATTGACGATACCCACAAGGCCGCCGAGCAAGCACTCAATGACGCCACCAGCGGATTGATCAGCAAAAAAGAATCATCGGAAAAAGACTCGGAAAAAACCGAATCTTCCTCCCAGGAAATCTAAACCGTATTACAACGAGTCAGGACTGACCCATGGACTACCTTTTACAACTTGCCGCCAGCCCCACCGCCTGGGTCGCCCTTGCCACCCTGATCGTGATGGAGATCGTGCTCGGCATCGATAACCTGATCTTCATCTCGATCCTGACCAACAAGCTGCCCTTGCACAATCGACAGCGGGCACGGCGCATCGGTATCGGCATGGCGTTGATCCTGCGTCTGGGCTTGCTGAGCACCATCGCGTTCATCGTCCAGTTGACCAATCCGGTGATCGAGATCCTCGGCCACGCGTTTTCCTGGAAAGACATGATCCTGATTGCCGGTGGCCTGTTCCTGTTGTGGAAGGCGACCACCGAGATCCATCACAGCATGGACCCGGCACCGGAAGATCCGAAGTCGGCGACCTCGACCGTGACCCTGGGCTTCGCGGCCGCGATCGGTCAGATCCTGATGCTGGATATGGTGTTCTCCATCGACAGCATCATTACCGCTGTCGGCATGACCGAGCATTTGCCGATCATGGTCATCGCGGTGGTGGTGTCGGTACTGGTGATGTTGCTGGCGGCTGATCCGCTGGCCAAGTTCATCAACGACAACCCGACAGTGGTGATGCTGGCCCTGGGCTTCCTGATCATGATCGGCATGACGCTGATTGCCGAAGGCTTTGGCGCCCATGTACCGAAAGGCTACGTCTATGCGGCCATGGCATTCTCGGCTGCGATCGAGGTGTTGAACATGATGTCCCGTCGCTCCAGGCAGAAGCGTGCAGCCACTGAGGCCTGACCCACGCTAACGGAAACGGCCGCCTGAACTCGAAGGAGTGCAGGCGGCCGTTTTTGTTGGTCTCGGATAAAGGTGGTGTCAGTGAGCGTTGGCGTGCTGGCTCGGTGCCTTGTCCGCTTCTTGCGCAGGCGCCGGCTGGACAGGGTGATGGTGGCGGCGAGTAATGCGCAGCACGCCCCACAGCATGGCGGCGGCTACCGCCAGCCAGCCGCAAACCAACATTACAATGATCATGGTCAGGCTCATCGGTGCCTCCTCTTTGCCCTTCAATGGGCACTCACGCTTCGCTGTCGTCTCTTCAAGGAACAGTCTAGCCGTTGCTGTATTTCAGGCTATTGACCGAAAGTCGGCAGTCACCAACCAGTTCGCTCTATCGAATGCAAACAACTGCCGGTTAAGGCTATACCGCTGTCGCGCGGCGTCCTATGATCAACGGCCTTGCCGGGAATATTGTTGCCTGGCGCCTGAACAAGAGAGTGATGATGGTGCGGGTATTTTCTCGAATGCTGTCGGCGGCGCTGATGGCGGGATGTGTGGTGGCGCTGGCGGGTTGCGCCGGGAGTGTTGCACCTGAGATCAAGCGTCTGCCGGAGCGGGTCGAACTCAGTGGCCGCTTCTACAAGGGCGTGGCCAATCAAAGCGGACCGCAGGTGCTGGCCAGCATGCTGTCCCAGCAGAACATCGTGATTACGCCGGGCTTGCTCGACAAACCGCTGCATTTGCCGGGCGCCGAAGCCCAGCTGCAACAGAACATGGTGAACCTCGCGCGTGAGTACGGGATGGTGGTCTATCCCCTTGACGCGACCTTGCCAGCCTTGTTGACCCAGGTCGCGGCCGGTTATCCGGTGATGGTGCGCTTCACCGAAGGCTCGGCGATGTGGGCCGAACCGCGTTATGCGATTCTCACCGGGTACAACCGTCAGAAGCAGACCGTGCTGCTGCGCGCAGGCATGAGTCAGCGGACGTTGATGAGCTTCGGTTCTTTTGAATCGGCGTTCAAGGATGCCGGCGGTTGGGCAGTGTTGATCCAGAGTCCGACGCAGATTCCCGCCCAGGTCGATCAGCAACGCTGGCTCAAGGCAGCCAATGATCTGGCTCAGGCGGGCCAGGAGCCGGCGGCAGCAAAAGCTAAAAAAGCCTTGGCCGCACACTAAGTCCGTTCGTCACCCTCCGGGCACCAGCGCCCGATGCCAGCCTCTAACCTGCAAAGGCCCGGATCTTTCCGGGCCTTGATACAGGAGGCGCCCATGGCTCATTCAACTACGCCGGTCGGTCCACACTCATCCGAGCATTCGTCTGGCAATGAGCTGGGTTTCGATCCCGACTCCCCGGACCTTGCCGATCCTCAGGTCGACCCGATCGGGCCCGCCAAGGCACCGAGGGACGTGAAACCGGGTGACAACCCCAAGGCTCCGGCCAAGCCCTACGATCCACTGGGTGATCTGAAGCCTTAGGTCCAATGGAGGTGTGTATGTCTACCGATTCCAGTTTCGACGACAAACGTCCGGAAACTGTCCCCACAACCCCCGAGCAAAGCACCGATCCGGTGATGGATCCCGACAGCCCGTTGAGGGATCCCCTGGCACGGCCAACGGTGGTGCCCACTGAAAAGCCGAAGGGTTGGAGAGATCCAAGTACCGGCGACGGCATCCCGGATGACGACCAGATGCCGCTGCCTAACGACTGACTTTGCGACGAAAAAAAGCCCCGGATGTCCGGGGCTTTTTCATGCGTTTGCAGCAAGGTTACTTCGACGCTTCTACCACGCCGCTCTGCCGCTGCTTGAGGTTCTTGTCTGCCTTGTACTGCAAGGCTACGGAAGGCACGTCCGCGCTCTTTCCGCTCTCTACCCAATTACGCATGCGCGTGGCATCGGCAAAGTGGGTGTACTTGCCGTAGGCATCAAGGATCACCAAGGCCACCGGGCGGTTAGCCATCCGGGTCACCAGCACCAGGCAGTGGCCGGCCTCGTTGGTGAAGCCGGTTTTTGTCAGCTGGATGTCCCAATCCGGCTTGCGGACCAAATGGTCGGTGTTGCGGAAACCCAGGCTGTAGTTCGGTTTGCGAAACGAAACGGTCTTTTCCTTGGTTGTACTCAGCTCGGTCAGCAGCGGGTACTTGTGCGCGGCGATCAACAGTTTGCTTAAATCGCGAGCGGTCGAAACGTTGCGCGGCGAGAGACCGGTCGGCTCGACGAAATGGGTATTGGTCATGCCCAAGGCCCGGGCCTTGGCGTTCATTGCAGCAATGAACGCGGCATAGCCACCCGGATAGTGGTGGGCCAGGCTTGCGGCGGCTCGGTTTTCAGATGACATCAGGGCAATCAGCAGCATTTCCCGGCGCGGCAGTTCGCTCTTGAGCTTGACCCGGGAGTACACACCTTTCATTTCCGGTGTGTCGCTGATGTTGATGTTGATGTATTCGTCCATGTTCTGCCGAGACTCGACCACGACCAGGCCAGTCATCAACTTGCTGACGGAAGCGATCGGCACTACCACGTCAGGATTGCTGGCGTAGATGACTTTGTTGGTCTGCATGTCCAGCAGCAAGGAGCTGCCGGAAGCGAGCTTGAGTGTCTTCGTATCTCGTGGTGCTGCGGTGGTTTCGCCAGCGCTGGCGAAGGGCGTGATGAAAGTCCCTGCAACTGCAAAAAATAGGCTCAGGATGGAAAGACGGATATTCACGCTGGCAGACTCATAAAGTGTTGATAAGCCGTTCTGTAACGGACTGTTTCCTGAAAAGCGCGTCATTCTGGAGTATGGCTGAATAACTGTCGATGGTTGTTCAAGTAACAGGTGAAAGTCCTGAGAAACATGAAAAAAAAGTCATTTTCCGGCGGGCGGTCGGTGTTTCTCGCAGGCAAAAAAAACCCCGCCAGGGCGGGGTTCCTTGTCACGCTGACAGCGTGCGCGTTGAAACTCAGCTGTGCAGGGTTTCGGCGGCGTACAGGGTGTTTTCCAGCAGGCAGGCACGGGTCATCGGGCCTACGCCGCCCGGTACCGGGGTGATCCAGCCGGCGCGGGGCAGGGCGGTTTCGTAGATCACGTCACCGACCAGCTTGCCGTCGTCCTGGCGGTTGATGCCGACATCGATCACGATCGCGCCTTCCTTGATCCATTCGCCCTTGACCAGGCCCGGCTTGCCGGCGGCGACGACGACCAGATCCGCACGGCCGACATGGCCGGCCAGGTCCTTGGTAAAGCGGTGGGTGACCGTCACGGTGCAGCCGGCCAGCAGCAATTCCATCGCCATCGGGCGGCCAACGATATTGGACGCGCCGACGACCACGGCATCCATCCCGTAAAGGTCGACACCGGTGCTTTCCAGCAGGGTCATGATGCCTTTGGGGGTGCATGGGCGCAGCAGTGGAATGCGCTGGGCCAGGCGACCGACGTTATAAGGATGGAAACCGTCGACGTCTTTATCCGGACGAATGCGCTCCAGCAGCCTGGAGGCGTCCAGGTGTTCGGGAAGCGGAAGTTGAAGCAGAACGCCGTCGATTGCAGGGTCGTCGTTCAGGCGATCGATCAGCTCGGTCAGCGCTTCCTGAGTGGTTTCGGAAGGCAGGTCATAGGCTTGGGATAGAAAGCCGACCTCTTCACAGTCTTTACGCTTGTGCGAGACATAAACCTGAGAGGCAGGATCGCTGCCGACCAGGATCACCGCAAGGCCGGGCGTGCGCAGGCCTTGCTGGCGACGCTCGGTGACACGTTGGGCGATCTGCTGGCGCAGGCTGGCGGCGATCGATTTGCCGTCGATAAGTTGTGCAGTCATTGCGCGTGATTAACCATCGAGAGGGGAAAAAAAGAGAACGCATTCTCGCATGTCATGCGGTGAGGGCAAAGGCGCTTGGTCTGCAAATTCCCCTAACTCCTTTAATTAAATGAATTTTTTTTAAAAAGGATTTGACGACCTTCGGGGGGCTCTATACTATTCGTCGCACTTGTCGGGCACAGCCTAGCACTGGTTAGGAAGGTTGAGCAGGATTACGATTCTGCAAGACTGGAAAGCACTTAGTTTGTAGTCCTCCAAGGTTACAGCTAACAAGGCGCCCGTAGCTCAGCTGGATAGAGCATCCGCCTTCTAAGCGGATGGTCGCAGGTTCGAGTCCTGCCGGGTGCGCCATTAGGCAGCTTTGGCACAAGTAGCGCGATATGGTGGGCGTAGCTCAGTTGGTAGAGCACGGGATTGTGACTCCCGTTGTCGTGGGTTCGATCCCCATCGTCCACCCCATATTTCGAAAGGCGCCAGATTAACAGTCTGGCGCCTTTGCTTTAAAGGCTTCATCCGCGGATGTGGTGGAATTGGTAGACACACTGGATTTAGGTTCCAGCGCCGCGAGGCGTAAGAGTTCGAGTCTCTTCATCCGCACCAAATAAAGCTTCATTCAGGCACTTGGCCTGGCTGGAGCTTGATAAAGAAGTTGTTTGGCTTCTTTAACAGGCAATATGGTGGGCGTAGCTCAGTTGGTAGAGCACGGGATTGTGACTCCCGTTGTCGTGGGTTCGATCCCCATCGTCCACCCCATATTTCGAAAGGCGCCAGATTGAAAAGTCTGGCGCCTTTTTTGTTTCGGCGGCCGCAGGTTCCGGGTCGCAGGGGCGGGCGTTTCGTCGTATTTATGTTTCTCGATGATGCTGTCCTGCCCGCCGGCCTTGCTTGCGAGATCGGCTGTCAGGGAGATGATTGGCGACCTTCTCTATATAGGGAAAGGTTGGCGCAGAGCCCTGGCGTGATTGGTTGTATTTGCCATCGGGGCGAGGTGCATTCGTGCATTCGCACCTATAAATTGCCTGCTGCGTTTTTACCCGTTTTCAGTAGGGTGACTTCTTGAGTTTGACCCACTAGAATGCATGCCCTTGATTCTGGGGTCGGAAACGGCCGGCTAACGTCTGTGCAACGAGGAATATCCATGCAAGTTTCTGTTGAAAATACTACTGCTCTTGAGCGCCGCATGAGCGTCACCGTGCCGGCTGAGCGCATCGAGAGCCAGGTCAACAAGCGTCTGCAGCAGACCGCCCAAAAGGCCAAGATTGCTGGCTTCCGTCCAGGCAAAGTGCCAATGAGCGAAATCAAGCGCCGTTTCGGTGCTGACGCTCGCCAGGAAGCTGTAGGCGACGTGATCCAGTCTTCCTTCTACGAAGCTGTGGTTGAGCAGAAGCTGAACCCGGCTGGTCAGCCTTCGATCGAGCCAAAATCCCTGGAAGCGGGCAAGGACCTGGAATACGTAGCCGTATTCGAAGTGTTCCCTGAGTTCACCGTTGCCGGTTTCGAAGGTATCACCGTAGAGCGCCTGAGCGCTGACGTGTCTGATGCCGATCTGGACAAGATGCTGGACATCCTGCGCAAGCAGAACACCCGTTTCGAAGTGGCCGATCGCGCTGCTCAAAACGAAGACCAGCTGAACATCGATTTCGTCGGCAAGGTCGACGGTGAAGTGTTCGCTGGCGGTTCCGCCAAGGGTACCCAGCTGGTTCTGGGTTCCGGCCGCATGATCCCTGGTTTCGAAGATGGCCTGGTTGGCGCCAAAGCCGGTGAAGAACGCGTTCTGAACCTGACTTTCCCAGAGGACTATCAGAACCTGGACCTGGCTGGCAAAACCGCCGAGTTCACCGTGACCGTCAACACCGTTTCCGAGCCAAAGCTGCCAGAGCTGACCGAAGAATTCTTCGCTCAATTCGGCATCAAGGAAACCGGTCTGGAAGGCTTCCGCGCCGAAGTTCGCAAGAACATGGAGCGTGAACTGCGTCAGGCGATCAAATCCAAGGTCAAGAATCAGGTAATGGACGGTCTGCTGGCCACCAACCCGATCGAAGTGCCAAAGGCTCTGCTGTCCAACGAAGTTGACCGTCTGCGCGTGCAGGCTGTTCAGCAGTTCGGCGGCAACATCAAGCCTGACCAATTGCCGGCCGAGCTGTTCGAAGAGCAAGCCAAGCGCCGCGTAGTACTGGGTCTGATCGTGGCTGAAGTGGTCAAGCAATTCGACCTCAAGCCTGACGAAACCCGCGTTCGCGAGATGATTCAGGAAATGGCTTCGGCCTACCAGGAGCCTGAGCAAGTTGTGTCCTGGTACTACAAGAACGACCAGCAACTGAACGAAGTTCGCTCGGTTGTGCTGGAAGAGCAAGTTGTGGATACTGTTCTGCAGAAAGCTAGCGTGACCGACAAATCGGTCTCTTACGAAGAAGCAGTCAAGCCGGTAGAAGCACCACAAGCCGACTGATCACTTTTGCGGTAAGAAGCAAACACCATAAGCCAGCCTTCGAGCTGGCTTATGCGTATTCAAGACATAACTATTTGGGAGTGACTGCAGAGCATGTTCCGTAATTCGTATATTCAGCAGAACTCTGATATCCAGGCCGCTGGCGGCCTGGTCCCGATGGTTGTCGAGCAGTCCGCTCGTGGCGAGCGCGCCTACGACATCTACTCGCGTCTCCTCAAGGAGCGGGTGATCTTTCTGGTGGGCCCCGTAGAGGACTACATGGCCAACCTGATCTGTGCGCAACTGCTGTTCCTTGAAGCGGAAAACCCGGACAAGGACATCCATCTCTATATCAACTCCCCGGGCGGTTCGGTGACGGCGGGCATGTCGATCTACGACACCATGCAGTTCATCAAACCCAACGTGTCGACCACCTGTATCGGTCAGGCGTGCAGCATGGGCGCGTTCCTGCTGACGGCCGGTGCACCTGGCAAGCGTTATTGCCTGCCAAACTCGCGTGTGATGATTCACCAGCCACTGGGCGGTTTCCAGGGCCAGGCGTCGGATATCGAAATCCATGCCAAGGAAATCCTCTTCATTCGTGAGCGTCTCAACACGCTGATGGCCAAGCACAGCGGGCGCACTCTCGAAGAAATCGAGCGCGATACCAATCGCGACAACTTCATGAGTGCAGACGCCGCGCGTGAGTACGGCTTGATCGATGAAGTGATCACCCAGCGCCCCGCTTAAAATAAGCAGCTCAAAATAAGGTTGGTCGGCGGGTCCGATCACCGGCGGGCTTGAAAAAGCCCGCAATAGCCTTCATCTTGTGTTGCAAGCCTATCGGATTTGGATCGAACGAATGACTGACACCCGCAACGGCGAGGACAACGGCAAGCTGCTCTATTGCTCCTTCTGTGGCAAAAGCCAGCATGAAGTACGCAAATTGATTGCCGGCCCCTCGGTCTTTATCTGCGACGAGTGCGTCGACCTGTGCAACGACATCATCCGCGAGGAGGTGCAGGAAGCACAGGCCGAAAGCAGCGCGCATAAATTGCCTTCGCCTAAAGAAATCAGCGGCATCCTTGATCAGTATGTGATTGGTCAGGAGCGTGCGAAAAAGGTTCTGGCCGTAGCGGTTTACAACCACTACAAGCGCCTGAATCAGCGTGACAAAAAGAATGACGACGTCGAACTCGGCAAGAGCAACATCCTGCTGATCGGCCCGACAGGCTCGGGTAAGACCCTGCTTGCCGAAACACTGGCCCGCTTGCTGAACGTTCCGTTCACCATCGCCGACGCAACCACCCTCACCGAGGCGGGTTACGTGGGTGAAGATGTCGAGAACATCATTCAGAAGCTGCTGCAGAAATGCGATTACGACGTGGAAAAGGCCCAGATGGGCATTGTCTACATCGATGAAATCGACAAGATTTCGCGCAAGTCTGACAACCCGTCGATCACCCGGGACGTTTCCGGTGAAGGCGTGCAGCAGGCCCTGCTCAAGTTGATCGAAGGCACGGTCGCTTCCGTTCCGCCTCAAGGTGGTCGCAAGCATCCGCAGCAGGAATTCCTGCAGGTCGACACCCGTAACATCCTGTTCATCTGCGGTGGCGCGTTCTCTGGTCTTGAGAAGGTCATTCAAAACCGTTCCACCAAGGGTGGCATCGGTTTCAACGCAGAAGTGCGCAGCAAGGAAGAAGGCAAGAAAGTCGGTGAGTCCCTGCGTGAAGTCGAGCCTGACGATCTGGTCAAGTTCGGTCTGATCCCGGAATTCGTCGGTCGTCTGCCGGTACTTGCCACGCTGGACGAGCTCGACGAGGCTGCATTGATGCAGATCCTCACCGAGCCGAAAAATGCTCTGACCAAGCAGTATGCCAAGCTGTTCGAGATGGAAGGCGTGGATCTGGAATTCCGGACCGACGCTCTGAAATCGGTCGCCAAGCGTGCCCTGGAGCGTAAAACCGGTGCCCGTGGCCTGCGTTCGATTCTCGAAGGTGTATTGCTCGACACTATGTATGAAATCCCCTCGCAATCGGAGGTGAGCAAAGTAGTGATCGATGAAAGCGTGATAGAAGGCAAGTCCAAGCCACTGTATATCTATGAAAACAGTGAGCCGACCGCCAAGGCTGCGCCAGACGCATAAGCGTCACGCAGCTTGAATAAAGAAGGGGCCTTCGGGCCCCTTTGCTATTTCGGGGTCTGGCCTGCAGGAGCCGGCTTGCCAGCGAAGGCGGTCTTTGAAGGCGTATCCGGCCCGTCACAGCAGCATCCGTATGCTGCAATCTTTCAAGTGGTTCTTTTATCCGCTTGTTTTTTTCCTGGGCAGCCCCCATCTTGGTTTCAAGCTTACTTCCATCTGTTTACGGCCTTATGGCCGCCGTAGAGGCGAAATCATGAAGACAACCATCGAATTGCCTCTCCTGCCATTGCGTGATGTCGTGGTTTATCCGCACATGGTTATCCCGCTGTTCGTGGGGCGCGAGAAATCCATCGAAGCCCTCGAGGCTGCGATGACGGGTGACAAGCAGATCCTTCTGCTGGCCCAGAGAAACCCGGCTGACGACGATCCCGGTGAAGATGCCCTGTATCGCGTTGGTACGATTGCCACCGTTCTGCAGCTGCTCAAGCTCCCTGACGGAACGGTCAAGGTTCTGGTCGAAGGCGAGCAGCGGGGCGCTGTCGAGCGCTTCAGCGAAGTGGACGGTCACTGCCGTGCCGAAGTCTCCCTGATCGACGAAGTTGAAGCACCAGAGCGCGAGTCGGAAGTGTTCGTTCGCAGCTTGCTGTCCCAGTTCGAGCAATATGTGCAGTTGGGCAAGAAAGTCCCGGCTGAAGTCCTGTCGTCGCTCAACAGCATCGATGAGCCAGGCCGCCTGGTGGACACCATGGCCGCGCACATGGCGCTGAAGATCGAACAGAAGCAGGAAATCCTCGAAATCATCGATTTGTCGGCCCGGGTCGAGCACGTTCTGGCGTTGCTGGATGCCGAGATCGATCTGCTGCAGGTCGAAAAACGCATTCGCGGCCGCGTCAAGAAACAAATGGAGCGCAGTCAGCGCGAGTACTACCTGAATGAGCAGATGAAGGCCATTCAGAAAGAGCTCGGCGACAGTGATGAAGGCCACAACGAAGTCGAAGAGCTGAAAAAGCGTATCGATGCCGCCGGCCTGCCGAAAGACGCGCTGGCCAAGGCGACGGCCGAGCTGAACAAGCTCAAGCAGATGTCGCCGATGTCCGCTGAAGCGACCGTGGTGCGTTCGTACATCGACTGGCTGGTTCAAGTGCCGTGGAAGGCCCAGAGCAAGGTGCGCCTGGACCTGGCGCGTGCAGAAGACATTCTGGATGCCGACCACTATGGCCTCGAAGAGGTCAAGGAACGCATCCTCGAATACCTCGCCGTGCAAAAACGCGTGAAGAAAATTCGTGGTCCGGTGCTGTGCCTGGTCGGTCCTCCCGGGGTGGGTAAAACGTCCCTGGCGGAGTCGATTGCTCACGCCACCAACCGCAAATTTGTGCGCATGGCCCTCGGTGGCGTGCGTGACGAGGCGGAAATTCGTGGCCATCGCCGTACTTACATCGGTTCGATGCCAGGAAGATTGATTCAAAAGATGACAAAAGTGGGTGTCCGCAACCCGCTGTTCCTGCTCGATGAAATCGACAAGATGGGCAGCGACATGCGTGGCGATCCGGCATCGGCGTTGCTGGAGGTGCTCGATCCCGAGCAGAACCACAACTTCAACGATCACTATCTGGAAGTCGATTACGACCTGTCCGATGTGATGTTCCTGTGCACTTCGAACTCGATGAACATCCCGCCGGCGTTGCTGGACCGGATGGAAGTGATCCGTCTGCCGGGCTACACCGAAGACGAGAAGATCAACATCGCCGTCAAATACCTTTCGCCTAAGCAGATTACGGCCAACGGCCTGAAGAAAGGCGAGCTGGAGTTTGACGCAGAAGCGATCCGCGACATCATCCGCTACTACACCCGTGAAGCCGGTGTGCGTGGGCTGGAGCGCCAGATTGCCAAGGTCTGCCGCAAGGCCGTCAAGGAACATGCGCTGGAGAAACGCTTCTCGGTGAAAGTCACCGCAGACATGCTGGAGCACTTCCTGGGCGTGCGTAAATTCCGCTACGGCCTGGCCGAGCAGCAGGATCAGATTGGCCAGGTGACCGGGTTGGCGTGGACCCAGGTGGGCGGCGAACTGCTGACCATCGAAGCGGCCGTCGTACCGGGCAAGGGCCAGTTGATCAAGACCGGTTCCCTGGGTGACGTGATGGTCGAATCGATCACCGCGGCCTTGACCGTTGTCCGCAGCAGGGCGAAGAGCCTGGGGATCCCTCTGGACTTCCATGAGAAGCGCGACACACACATCCATATGCCGGAAGGGGCGACTCCAAAGGATGGCCCTAGCGCCGGTGTAGGCATGTGCACGGCCCTGGTATCGGCATTGACCGGCATTCCGGTACGCGCGGATGTCGCCATGACCGGCGAGATCACGTTGCGTGGCCAGGTCTTGGCCATTGGCGGCTTGAAAGAAAAACTGCTGGCTGCCCACCGTGGCGGAATCAAGACCGTGATCATTCCTGAAGAGAATGTGCGCGATCTCAAAGAGATTCCGGACAATATCAAGCAGGATCTACAGATTAAACCGGTTAAATGGATTGACGAGGTCCTGCAAATTGCGTTGCAATACGCGCCGGAGCCCTTGCCGGACGTGGCTCCGGAGATAGTCGCGAAGGATGAGAAACGCGACGCAGATTCTAAGGAAAGAATTAGCACGCATTAGTACGTATTTGCCTGGGGGGCTTTCTTGACAGCTTTTTAGAGCCCTTGTTATAAAGCGGCTCTTAAGTGTCTGTAGGCCATTCAGCACTCGTTTTTGCTTTCACCAAAAAAACTTAGAATCATACTCAAATAGATATAAGGGGACTTAGAGTGAACAAGTCGGAACTGATTGATGCTATCGCTGCATCCGCTGATATCCCGAAAGCTGCTGCTGGCCGTGCGCTGGACGCTGTAATCGAATCCGTCACTGGCGCTCTCAAGGCTGGCGACTCTGTTGTTCTGGTTGGTTTCGGTACCTTCTCCGTAACTGATCGTCCGGCTCGCATTGGTCGTAACCCACAGACCGGTAAGACGCTGGAAATCGCAGCAGCCAAAAAACCAGGTTTCAAAGCCGGTAAAGCACTGAAAGAAGCTGTCAACTAAGTTCGATTCAGGTTTTTACCCATCCGGGTCGGGGTCATGCCTGACTTGGCAGCGGAGCGGCAGTCCTGACTGCAGGTCGCCGGTTCAAGACACCGAGGGTCGCCAGTTCGAGCCCCTCGATCCGCTCCGCCAGTTACGAGAAGGCGCATCCTCGGATGCGCCTTTCTTCTATCCGGATTCTACCCACGCTCCACGGTTGCCTAATTTTTGAAGTTCAACCGTTTCTGGGGGACGCATGCTGCAGAATATCAGGGACAATTCACAAGGCTGGATTGCCAAGACTATTATCGGGGTCATCGTTGCACTGATGGCTTTGACCGGTTTCGACGCCATTTTTCAGGCCACGACGAACACGAATGAAGCGGCGAAGGTCAATGGCGAAGAAATCAGCCAGAACGAACTGAGCCAGGCGGTCGATATGCAACGCCGTCAGCTCATGCAACAGCTGGGCAAGGATTTCGATGCTTCCTTGCTCGATGAAAAAATGCTGCGCGAGTCGGCTCTCAAGGGTCTGATCGATCGCAAACTGCTGCTGCAAGGCGCAGAAAACTCGAAATTCGCCTTTTCCGAAGCAGCTCTGGATCAGGTCATCCTGCAAACGCCTGAGTTTCAGGTGGATGGCAAGTTCAGCGCCGAGCGTTTCGACCAGGTGATTCGCCAACTCGGCTATACCCGTATGCAATTCCGCCAGATGCTGGCTCAGGAAATGCTGATTGGTCAGCTGCGTGCCGGTCTCGCCGGTAGCGGTTTCGTGACCGATGCACAGGTACTGGCGTTTGCCCGTCTGGAAAAACAGACCCGCGATTTCGCCTCGCTGAACATCAAGGCCGACCCGGCAGCGGTGAAGCTGACCGACGATGAGGTCAAGGCCTACTACGACGAGCACGCCAAGGAATTCATGACGCCGGATCAGGTGGTCATCGATTACCTCGAGCTGAAGAAAGCTTCCTTCTTCGATCAGGTCAGCGTTAATGACGAAGACCTGCAGGCGGCCTATCAGAAAGAAATCGCGAACCTGTCCGAGCAACGCCAGGCGGCGCACATTCTGATTGAAGTGAATGACAAGACCACCGAGGCGCAAGCCAAGGCGAAGATCGAAGAGATCCAGGCTCGTCTGGCCAAGGGCGAGAAATTCGAGGCTCTGGCCAAGGAATTCTCCCAGGATCCGGGTTCGGCGAACAACGGCGGTGACCTGGGTTATGCCGGTCCTGGCGTCTACGACCCGGCGTTCGAGAAAGCCCTGTATTCGTTGGCCAAGGACCAGGTTTCGGCGCCGGTTCGCACCGATTTCGGGTTCCACCTGATCAAGCTGTTGGGCGTGGAAGCGCCTGAAGTTCCGACATTCGCCAGCCTGAAAGACAAGCTGACCCGCGAGTTGAAGACCCAGCAGGTCGAACAGCGTTTTGTCGAGGCGACCAAGCAACTGGAAGACGCTTCATTCGAAGCGTCGGACCTGGCGCAACCGGCACAAGACCTGAAACTGAGCGTCCACACGTCCAAGCCGTTCGGCCGTGAAGGCGGTGAGGGTATTGCAGCCAACCGTGCCGTGATCACTGCCGCGTTCAGCCCGGAGGTCCTGGATGAGGGTGCGAACAGCACTGCCATCGAGCTCGATCCGGAAACCGTGGTCGTGTTGCGTGCCAAGGAGCACCTGAAACCTTCGCAATTGCCGCTGGAAAGCGTCTCTACTGCGATCCGTGTGCAATTGGCCAAGGAACACGCCAGCGCCGATGCCAAGACCAAGGCTGACGCCCTGATTGCCAGCCTGCGCGATGGCAAGACTCCGCTGGATCAGGCGGTCGACGGCCAGGCCTGGAAAGTCACGGAAGCGGCGACTCGCGCTCAGGAAGGGGTCGATCCTGCGGTGCTGCAAGCGCTGTTCCGCATGGCGAAGCCTGCGTCCAAGGACAAGCCGACCTTCACCAGCGTGACGCTGGCGGATGGCAGCCTGATGATCGTGCGCCTCAATGGCGTGAACGAAGCAGCGGCGCCGACCGAAGAAGAGAAAGCACAGTATCGTCGCTACCTCGCTTCCCGCATTGGCCAGCAAGACTTCGCGGCTTACCGCAAGCAGCTGGAAAGCCAGGCGGAGATCAAGCGTTACTGATGCCTGATCAGGTTTAGCGCTGCACAAAAGACCCCGGCCGGAAGGCCGGGGTCTTTTTGTTTGGCCGTACGTCACTTGCCGCGGTGACTTTTGCGCAAAACCGGGGTCAATCAGCCTGTAACCGTTTTAAGACATGATCGATGCTCCGCTAAGCATCGATCTGTTGCACAATATGCCCCGAACCGTTTTCCTCAGGATGTTCAATGTTTAAATCACTTCCCATGCGGGTTGTCGGGCTGGCAGCCGTGCTTGCCACTGCGGCCGGTTGTTCATCGAACAAGACCGCCATCTATGAGCATGAGAATTTCGACGACTCCGGTACCTTTTCCCGAAACTATCCGGTCACCGATATCCAGAGCTGTGAAGCCGCTCGTCGTGCCTTGCTCAGCCAGGGTTACATCATCACCAGCAACGATTCGAAGCTGGTCAGCGGTCACAAGAGCTTCCAGCAGACCGGCGAGAACCACATGGAGATCAGCTTCAGCGTGGTCTGTACCGATGACGGCAGCGAAGGGCACCACGCGACCGTATTCGCCAACGCCCTGCAGGATCGTTATGCGCTGAAGAAGACCAACAACTCCGCCAGTCTCGGAGTGGGTGTGTTGGGCTCGGTGTCGATGCCGATCGGCTCCTCCGATGACTCGATGGTCAAGGTCGCCAGCGAAACCGTATCGTCTGCCAAGTTCTACGAGCGTTTCTTCGCACTGGTCGAACTGTTCCTGCCGCCGGAAGCGAAAAAGGCTGCGCACATCCCCGAAAAGCCGAAAACGGACCTGGGCATGCCTGAAGCCCAGGCAGCGCCGGCACCACTGGCACCTGCCCCGGCAGTGGCTCCCGCTGTAGAGCCTGCTGCACCAGCGCCTGCACCTGCACCTGCACCTGCATCCATTGAAGCGGCTCCAGCGGCCTCCGAGCCGGTTGCCCCGCCTCCTGAAGCGGCACCGATCACGCCGACCGAGGGTGTAGAGCCTGCATCGTTCCAGGAAATCGTCACGCCACCGTCGAACCCGAGTGATTTGCCTGCGCCGAGCGAACCCATCCCGGCGATGCCTGCCTCAGGTCAGTGATGGAGAGGTCACGGGATCGGGTCGGATGACCCGATCCCGTGGCCAGCCAAAAGATTGACCCTCGTCAACCAGGACCACTGTTCTGTGGCCTCCCGCGAAAAAATCCGATGATAAATTCCTGACCAGCTGCTACGTTTTATTCAGTAGCGACAGAGTGTCGTGTCCGCGTCATTTTTCTTTCACGCGGGCACTTTATGCTCAGGGAATTGGTCATTTATTCAGACGTTTTTCAGCATGGGTTGGGGGATTCAAAAATGGACGATTATCAAGAAGAGCTGCTCGAGTACCAGGCTTTCGAACTGGACCCACTGGAGCCGGCGGAAGACGCTACCGAGTTGTAGGCATCAGGCGGATTGGCGATGACTGCGGCGAAATTCGCCGGGGGTCTGTCCGTTCCAGCGTTTGTATGCGCGTTGAAACGCTTCGGCTGAGGCAAAACCCAGCAGGTAGGCGATCTCTCCGAACGCCAGTTCGGTGTCGCGTATGTAGGTCATGGCCAGGTCGCGACGGGTGTCGTTGAGAATTGCACGAAACTGCGTGCCTTCTTCGGCGAGCTTGCGGCGCAGGGTCCAGGTGGGCAGCTTCAGGCGTGCCGCCACCTCTTGCAGGTCGGGTTCCCGGCCACCATTGAGCAAGGGTCCCAGCAGCGCGATGATGCGTTCGCGCAGGCTGCGGGTGCGTGTCAGTTGTTCCAGTTCTCGCTCACACAGTTGCAGCAAATGCCGCCAGGTACTCGGGCAATGCTCGGGGTTGCGCTGGGCGAGACTTTCCAGGCTCAAGCGCAGTTGATTGCGCTCGCCGCCAAACTGAATCGGACAGTCACCCAACACGTCATAGGCCGCGCGGTAGCCGGGCTCCTCGAATTCGATCTCGATGCGTTCGGCGCGCAGCGGGGCAGGGCTGACACTGGACAATTGCTGCAACCAGCCGGCGATGATCGAATCCACCACAAAGCGGTTGTAGGCGTTATAGGGGCTGATCGAATAGAAGCGCAGCCAGGCGCCCTGGGCGTCTTCGTGAAAGCTTGATTGGCCCCGATAATTGGAGCCATACAAGGCTTCGAATCGAATCAGGCAGCGGGCGGCTTCACGTACCGTCGGCGCCTGGGCCGCAGTGACGCCAGCAAGGCCAGCCTGACTCAGGCGACTGAGCTGGCCCATGCGCAAACCAAGGGCCGGGTTGCCGGTCAGTTGAATGGCGCTGTGGCCCAGGCGCATGTAGCGCGGTATCGACAGTCGGGCACCGGCTTCGCTCAGGCGCCCGGCATCTAGGCCGTATTGATCGAGCAGTGGTTGAGGATCGACGCCATGACTGCGCACGGCATCGGCCAGGCTATGAACAAAGCCCACCGACAGATCGCCCAGGCGCATCGGCTGCGGCTTCATGGCTACAACCAGAGGTTCAGCAAACGCGCACCATGGGCATTGCCGTCGGCAAAATGCTGGCCGTTACTGCTGAGGAAGCTGTGTCCGGCGCTGCCCTGATCCCAGAACTGACCCCGCAGGAACACACTCATGCCAGCGACGGCTTGACTGGCAGGTGTCCGGGTCGTGAGATTCAGGCGCTGCCAGGCCTGGCCTTCACTGACTTCTCCAGGCTGCAAGATGACCGATGTCGGCGCTGACGAGCCCCTGTAGCCACGCCACGGTTGATCCCAGGTGCCACGGCCGGCAACAAAGGCCGGTACCGCGACCAGTTGTACGCTTTGGTCGTTGAGCTTGAGGTAGTTTTCCGGGTACCAGCTGTCGTGACCGATCAATACGCCCAGCCTTCCGGCGGGGGTATCAACGACATTGAGCGAGTGCTCGCCGTTCGCCTTGATCCCGTTCTGTTCTGCGAAGAACGGGTGTATCTGGCGCTGGGGCTGGCCGATCGGCAGGCCCTCGCTGTTGAACACCACGCTGCTGTTGTACAGCGCGCCGCGGCCGATTCTCAAGGTGCCGTCGATGATGCTCGGTTCGGGCAGTACGATGGAACCCGCCACCAGCGTCACGTGGAATTCCCTGGCCAGCCCTCCGAACAATGCCTGGTAGTCTCTGGCCATCGCCTTGGCTTTCATACGCAAGTGGGCATCGTCCAGACGGTTGCCGCCCTCGGCGCTGATCAACGCCTTGGCGAACTTCAGGGGATTGCTCACCGCCAGCCAGTTCATGGCCTCCTTGAGGGTGCTGGCTTGGTACAACTCATCCTTCTCGCCGCTGACCATCAGCCAGGTACCGACGTGCTCCGGCAATACGACGACGGTCTTGTCGTTCAACAGACTCTGGTCCCGGGCTGCTTGCAGATAGGCCGCGAGCTTGCGGTGCAAACGCTCGGGGCTTTGATAATCGGTGGGAAACAGTTCGGGCTGAATGCCCAACAGATTGCCACGGTCCGCAGGCGTGCCCTGGTCGACAGCCAGGTTGATCCGCAGATCCGAAAGGTAATGACCCACCGGCCGGTCTGCGGCCCACATCGCGTAGGTCGTGAGGGCGGCGAGCAACGCCATGGAAAATGTCAGGTACAAAAGTTTGCGCATGGGGAAACAGTTTACAGCCTGGAACTGGTTCGAGCATAAAGGGAATCAAGGCCTTAGTGGGCAAATTTCAAGCGTTGGCTGTTTTTTTCGCTGGCGGCTGCCTTTCTGCGCCGCGACGCGGCCATGAATGGCTGGATGGGGATCATAGGAGGAAGGGCGCCGGTCTGCCATCATTCGGCTTGACCGACCGGCAGGTGAGCGTCAGTTGGTGACCAGCAGTTCCGGGCCGAGGTAGTTGTTGATCTGGTCGATATCGTCGTCGCCCAGGCTGCCCACCGAGGAGGCCAGGCGCAGGCGCGACATCAAATAGCGCAACTTGGCATCGAACAGATCGTGGCGCGCAACGAAAAGCAGCTCTTCGGCATTGAGGACGTCCGAGTTGGTGCTGGTGCCGCCTTCCTTGAAGCCCTTGCGTGACGATGCCAGTGAGCGTTCGTTGGACGCTACGGCCTTCTCCAGCGCGCGAATGCGTTTGGCACCGCTCAGAATGCCTTGATACTCACGGGTGGTTCCAGTGATGACCTCCTGTCGTGCAGCGTCGAGCTCGTCCGAGGCCTTGTCGCTGTTGGCGCTGGCCTGGCGTGTCAGCGCGCTGACGCCGCCACCGCTGTACAGCGGGATATTGACTTCCAGTCCGATCGAACCGTAGCGGTTGCGTTGATTCAGCTCGGAGAGTGATTGGCTCTCACCCGCGGTGTAGCCGGCAACGAAATCCAGGGTTGGCCAGTGGCCGGCCCTGGCGCGCTTCACTTCTTCCTCGGCGAGGTTGCGGCTATAGCGGCGCGCATGGAGCAGGGGGCTGTCGGTCTGGGCTTTGACCAGCCAATCCTGCAGGTTGCTCGGCTGCAGCGGTGGTGTATCGAAGCTCGGACGCAAGGTGGTCAGCGATTCGGGGGTTTCACCGATGTATTCCTCGAGCTTGCGGCGCGCGTTGACCAGGTTGTCTTGCGCTTCGATCAGTTCGGCTTCGGCGAGGTCGCGGCGAGCGGTCGACTCGTCGACGTCGGTGACGGTGCCGGCCCCCAGTTCCAGGCGCCGTTTCGCCGAGGCGAGTTGTTCGTCGAAGGCGTTCAGCTTGGACTTGGCCAGGGTGATGGTTTCGCTGGCCAGGAGCACATCGAAATAGCTTTCGGCCAGGCGCACCGCGGCGTCCTGGCTCTTGGCATCGAATACTGCGTTGCTGTAGTCGGCACGCTGCTGACCCTGGCGGTATTCGGCCATTTTCTGTTTGTTGAACAGTGGTTGGCGCAGGCGCACGTTAGCGCCCTTGGAGTCGTAGTCGAGATCTCTTTCGATACCGCTCTGGCGTTGTGTGCCGTTGACCTTGTTGTCGTAGGCCGAGGCATTGATCTGCGGTAGCAGGCCGGCCTTGCCGATAGCGCGGTTTTCCCCGCCGGCCTTTTTTTCATGCACGGCGGCCTGATAGATAGGGCCCTGGAACTGCAACAGGTCCCAGGCTTGCTTGAGGTCCATCGCGTCGGCCGGCAAGGCCAACCCCATCAGGCAGAAGAGCAGGCAATGACGGTCCATTTCATTGTTCCTTGAATGAGCTGTCCACACGTTCGAGCATTGGTTTAAGAAGATAGCTCAACATATTGCGTTCGCCTGTCTTGATGGTGACGCTGGCGGGCATGCCGGGGCGAATGTGATTGGTGCCAAGCAGGCTCATGCCATCGGGGGTGACTTCCACTTGGGCCAGATAGAACGGCTGCTTGCTTTCCTCGTCCATCAGACGGTCGGCGGAGATGGTCATCACGCGGCCGGGGATGTTTGGCGTCTGGGCATGGTTGAAAGCCGGGAAGGAAATGTCCACGGGCAGGCCGGGGAACATCTTGTCGATGGCCTGCACGGGAATCATCGCGTCGACCTGCAACGGTTCGTTGACCGGAACGATTTCCATGATCTTGAAGCCGGGCTGAATGATCCCGCCGACGGTGGCGATGCTCAGGGCCTGGACCATGCCGTCGATCGGCGAACGAATCACCGTGTGGGTCACTTCGTAGTCGAGGGCGCGCAAGCGGTCGGCCAGGGTAGTGTTTTCCTTGGCGGTTTCCGTCAGCTGCGACTCGACTTCCTTCAGGTAATCGTGCTGGCGCTGCAGGATGCGCAGCTTGATTTCGGTGGTCTGGCTACGCACCCTGGCGATGTTGTTGAGGTTCTCGGCCTGGCCGGCGGCGAGGTCGGCGTTGCTGCGCTCCAGCTCAAGCAGGCGGTTGCGCGGCACATAGCCTTCGGCCGTCAGCACGCGGGTGCCTTGCAGTTCCTGGTTGAGGAAACTGATCTGAGAGGCGCGGGCGCTATAGACCTGCTGCAGGCCCTTGAGCTGCACTGCCGACGCCGCCAGGTTCTCCTGCAGGATGCTGATTTCGCCAGCGAGACCGGCGCGCCGGGTGTCGAGCAGGCGCTGTTGCAGGTCCATGGCGGCTTCCAGGCGGTGGTCATCCTTGAAGCGCTTGAGCAGTTCAGGATCGAAGTTCACCACATCGCGGTTGTCACGTTCCGCTTCCAGACGGTTTTCCACCGTCTTGCTGACGATGTACTGGGCGCTGACCGCCCCCTGTTCGGCAGCGGCACGCAGTGAATCGAGGCGGACCACCTCCTGGCCTTTTGTCACCAGATCGCCTTCGCGAACGAGAATGGCCTCCACGGTACCGCCGCTCAGATGCTGCACGGCTTTGCGATTGCTGGTGACCTTGACCGTGCCTGTCGCTACCACGCCGGCATCCAGTGGCGCCAGCCAGGACCACAGGAGGAAGCCGCCGAAGCCGGCAAGCACCAGCCACACGCCCCACCGCGCGGGTTTGCCGACGTCCAGGTCTACCACGCTCCTGGGATCGGCAGTAATCATCTCGGTATGTTGGCTCATTTGCATGATCGGTCACTCCCGTGCTTTGACGGAGGCCAGCGGAGTTGATGCGCCTGCAGGGATCACACTGGCCTTGCGCAGCGCTGCGAATACTTCATCGCGCGTACCTAGCATCTGCACGCCGCCGTCGCGCAGCATCAGCACCTTATCGACGGCACAGAGTACGTTGGGACGGTGAGAAATCAGAATGACGGTGGCGCCACGGCCCTTGAGTTCGGCCAGAGCATCGACCAAGGCCTTTTCGCCGACGTCGTCGAGGTTGGCGTTCGGCTCGTCCAGCACGATCAGATTGGGCTCGCCATACAGCGCGCGGGCCAAGGCGATGCGCTGCTTCTGGCCGCCGGATAGCGGGCTGCCATCGGTGCCCAGGCGGGTGTCATAACCCTGCGGAAAACGCAGGATCATCTCGTGCACGCCAGTGATCTTGGCGGCGCGGATGACCGCTTCGCTGTCCACTTCGCCAAAGCGCGCAATGTTGTCGGCGATGGTGCCCTCGAACAGCTCCACGTCCTGTGGCAGGTAGCCGAGCCAGGGACCCAGTTCGCCCTTGTTCCAGTTGAAGATGTCCGCGCCGTCCAGGCGCACCTTGCCGGCCTGCGTCGGCCAGACGCCAACCAGCAAGCGGGCGAGGGTGGATTTGCCCGAGGCGGACGGACCGATAATGCCAAGGCTTTCGCCGGGGACAAGGCTGAAGCTCACACCGCGCAGAATCGTGTTGGTGGTCCCTGGGGCACCGGCATACACATTCTCCACCGCCAGCATGCCCATTGGCCGCTGCAGTGACATGCTCGGTGGCCGGCGCGGAAAGTCTTGCAGCATCTCGTTGAGACGGCCCCAGGCCGAGCGGCAGCCGAGCAATTGCTTCCACGACGCGATGACCTGTTCCACCGGACCCAGTGCGCGGCCGGTGAGGATCGAGCAGGCAATCATCATCCCCGGGGTGATCTTGCCTTCGATCGCCAGAAGCGCGCCGGCGCCGAGGATCAGCGACTGCAAAGTGATCCGCACGAAGCGCCCGGTGCTGCTGATCAAGGCGGCACGATCGGAGGCCAGGGTTTGCATTTCCAGAATGCGCAAATGGCTTTGGTACCAGCGCTTGCTGATCGACGGCAGCATGCCCATGGCCTCGATGACCTCGGCGTTGCGCAGGTTGTTGTTGGCGTACTGGCCGGAGGAGAGGGCGGCCTGATTGGCTTCGGCCAGCGGCTTCTGCGTCGCCTTTTCAGTGAGCCAGGCCAGGGCCACCAGAATCAGCGAGCCGATCAGCGTGATCAGTCCGAGTATCGGGTGAATCAAATAGGCGACCAGCAGGTAGATAGGCGTCCAGGGTGCATCGAAGAAAGCGAACAGGGAGTTGCCGGTGACGAACTGACGAACCTGCGCGAGGTCCTGCAGGGCCTGGGCCGGGTTACCTCCGGCGCGGTTCAGGTTGCGCTCGAATGCAGCAGTGAAAATGCGTCGGTTGAGGTCCATGTCGAGGCAGTTGCCGACCCGGATCAGTACGCGGGTGCGGACCATTTCCAGCGTGGACATCAGCAAGAACAGACCTACTACCAGGACAGTCAGCATCGTCAGCGTCGTGACGTTGCGACTGACCAGGGCTCGATCGTAAACCTGCAGCATATAAATAGCTGGCGTCAACATCATGACGTTTATGACACCGCTGAACGCAGCCAGCGAATAAAAACTGCGGCGCAGGCGAAAGAGCGCGTCGGCCAGTTCTGAACGGATGCTCGACTGCTTGGGCATTTTGATCCTCCCACTGCGAAAAGCCGATTGCCCTTGGAGCGCAACAGCTAACAGTAAATGTAGTCCCGTAAACAGCTTATGGACACGCAGGCTGGTCGCTCTATGGATGGCGAGTCTTCCGAAATCGCTGCGTTGCTCCCTTATGCAGCAGCGTAGGTGGCGGAGAAACAAATCGAAATAACATTTCGCTCTATACCTGCACTCAACTGCCTATATGTCTTTTAAAAACAGCTAGTTGTGAGGAAAAAACACCGGTCGTCTGTTTTAGCGACGTAATATTGACAAAGATTTGCTATGGAACTTTAGTTTTAGTTATCGGGGGGGGGCGCCCGCCTGAAGCTTGCCATCGCTTTGGCAACGCAAGGCGCGGTGGTTCTCCCGAGAGGAGCAGAATCATGTCGCTCATTTCGTGCTTTTTCAGAGGGATGGGGCTGTCCAGGACGTTCGCCTTCACTTCCAGATTCCATGGCCCGCCCATGGCTCGTATTCGCTCTGCCTGATCGACCGGCGAGCAATTCACTACGCGAATTCCAGGCGCGTATCCCGGGTCCGGGGTAACGCCAGAGCTCTCGCAAAAAAACATGACTAACAAGCTGCGCAAGCCAGCACTTGACTGGGCGCGGGAGGATTTTCTCGTCCCGTGCCTTTACCCAGACAGATCGAGGGCAATCCAAAATGGCCAATTTCAACAAGTCGGACCTGGAGTTCATTCTCCAGCAGATTTTCATCGCGGAAGCGGATACTGCCGGCCAGTCGCTCGCCAGCCTGATACCGAACCCGGAATTTGCTTTTGGTCTGCGCACGGTCGACGGGACGTTTAACAACCTGAGATTCGGTCAGAGCGAGTTCGGCGCAGCCGACAACATTTTCCCGCGCATGACCACTCCAGTCTTCCGCCCGGCTGAGGCGGGCACCTCTTACACCCAGACCAGCGGCCTGGTGATCGACTCGCAGCCACGCACCATCAGCAACCTGATCGTCGACAATACCGCCAACAACCCGGCGGCGGTCGCGGCCGCGTTCGATCCCGGTCTGGATGGCATCCTCGGCACGGTTGACGATGTCTTGAAGGACGGTGCGCAGGTCGTTACTGGGACCCGTACCGACGGCACGATCTTCCAGACCTTTTTCATTCCTAACCAGTCGCCGGACGTGGGTCTGTCTGCACCATTCAATCCCTGGATGACCTTCTTCGGTCAGTTCTTCGATCATGGCCTCGATCTGGTGACCAAGGGCGGCAGCGGCACGGTGTTCATCCCGCTGCAGCCGGACGATCCGCTGTTCGTCCCGGGCAGCCCGACCAACTTCATGGTGTTGACGCGGGCCACCAACCTGCCCGGGCCCGATGGCATCCTGGGCACCGCCGACGACATCCACGAGGCTTCAAACACCACCACGCCATTCGTCGATCAGAACCAGACCTACAGCTCGCATCCCTCGCACCAGGTGTTCCTGCGTGCCTATGAACTCGATGCCGCCGGCAGGCCGGTGGCAACCGGCAAGCTGATCACCAATCGTGACCTGGGCGCCGATGGCCTGTTCGGTACTGCCGACGACGTCGAAATCGGCGGCATGGCCACCTGGAAAGTGGTGAAGGCGCAGGCGCGCGACATGCTTGGCATTGATCTCGACGATCTCGACGTCCTCGACCTGCCGCTGTTGGCGACCGACGCGTACGGCAACTTCATTCGGGGGGCGAACGGCTTTGCGCAGATCGTGACCGCGACCGGCCTGGTTGAGGGCAATCCGCTGGCGCCGATCGACGCATCGCTGGCGATCCGCACCGGTCACCAGTTCCTCATCGACATCGCGCACAATGCCAGCCCGGTGGACAGCCAGACCGGTGCGCCACTGACGGCCGATGCTGACCTCGTTGCCGGCGGCCCGGTGGCCGCAGGCTCCTACGACAACGAGCTGCTCGACGCGCACTACATCGCCGGCGACGGTCGGGTCAACGAGAACATCGGCCTGACCACCGTCCACGCGATTTTCCACTCGGAGCACAACCGGCTGGTCCAGCAGACCAAGGACACGGTCCTCGCCTCAGCGGCCGCCGGCGACCTGACGTTCCTGAACCAGTGGCTGCTGACGCCCGTCACGGCTGTTCCTGCTGATCTGTCTACCTTGAACTGGAACGGTGAGCGCCTGTTCCAGGCGGCGAAATTCGGCACCGAAATGCAGTATCAGCACCTGGTGTTCGAAGAGTTCGCGCGCACCATTCAACCGCAGGTCGATGCCTTCCTTGACTTCGATGACACAATCAATCCGTCGATCGTCGCCGAGTTCGCACACACGGTCTTTCGCTTCGGCCACTCGATGCTGACCGAGACCATTGACCGGTTGGACCCCAACTTCACCTCGAGCGAGATCGGCCTGATTCAGGCCTTCCTCAATCCGCTGGCGTTTGCGGCCAGCGGCCCGACCCCGGAACAGGCGGCCGGTGCCATCGTCCGCGGTTTGACGCGCCAGGTCGGCAACGAGATCGATGAGTTCGTCACCGAAGCGGTGCGCAACAACTTGCTGGGCCTGCCGCTCGACCTGCCCGCCCTCAACATCGCGCGCGGCCGCGATACCGGCATCCCGTCCTTGAACGAGGCGCGCCGTGAATTCTACGCCGGCACCGGCGACAGCCAGCTGAAGCCCTACACCAGCTGGGTCGATTTGGTGCAACACCTGAAGCACCCGGAATCGCTGATCAACTTCATCGCCGCCTACGGCACGCACGCCTCCATTACCAGCGCCACCACGCTCGACGCGAAACGCGCAGCGGCCACGCTCCTGGTGTTGGGCGGCGTCGGTGAGCCGGTGGATCGCCTGGACTTCCTCCACAGCACCGGTGTCTGGGCGAACAACGCCGGGGCGGACGGTATTCCGAACACCGCAGACGACTTCACCATCTCCGGCGTTGATGACATCGACTTCTGGATCGGCGGCCTGGCCGAGGAAAAAATGCCGTTCGGCGGCATGCTCGGCTCGACTTTCAACTTCGTCTTCGAGGACCAGCTCGAGAAGCTGCAAAACGGCGACCGGCTCTACTACCTGCACCGCACCCAGGGACTCAACTTCCTGAGCGAGCTCGAGAACAACTCGTTCGCCAAGATGGTGATGCTCAACACCGACGCGACCCATCTCCCGGGCCTAATCTTCTCGACCCCGACCTGGACGCTCGAGGTCGATCCGACCCTGCAGCACACGGGGCTCGGCGTCGATGGCCGTGCCGATCCCACTGGCGGCATGATGATCAACGGGGTCGAGATCACACCGCTTGTCATTCGCGACAACCCCGCGACGATCGGTCCCGATACCAACTACCTGCAGTACACCGGCGAAGACCATGTCGTGCTCGGCGGTACCGCCGGCAATGACATTCTCGTCTCTGGCGACGGCGACGACACGCTCTGGGGCGACGCCGGTAATGATCGCCTCGAAGGCGGCTACGGCAATGACGAGATCGAGGGTGGCGATGGCGATGACATCATCACCGACATGGGCGGCGACGACGTCATCCACGGCGGGGCCGGCAACGACGTCATCCACGGCGGCAACGGCATCAATATCATCCTCGGCGGCGCCGGCAACGATTTCATCGTCACCGGCGAGGACTTTTCGGAGGTCTTCGGCGCCGCCGGCGATGACTTCATGCTCGGCAGCCGGCTGAACGGACAAATGATGGGCGGCGATGGCGACGACTGGATCGAGGTCGGGACCCAGGACGGCTCCCCCGGCGACAATTTCGCCGGTAACCTGCCACTGGCTTTGCTGGAAGAGTTGACCGGCGGCAACGACGTCTTCAGCGGTGACGGCGGCTTCGATGAAATGATCGGTGAAGGCGGCGATGACATCTTCATCGGCAGTGAGGGCCCGGACAAGATGTTGGGCATGTCCGGTTTCGACTGGGCCACCTACAAGGATGATCGTTTCGGCGTGACTGTGGACATGACCCGCATCGCCTTCGAACAATCGGCCCTGTCGCCCTCGGTTGCAGGCGTGCATACCAAGTTCCCCGAGGTGGAAGGACTGTCGGGGTCGGCGTTCAGCGACATGCTGACCGGCGATGATGCCGACGCGCTCGCGATCGCCGCTGCCGGTGTCCCAGGCAGCGTGCTCACCAACATCGACCTCGTCAACGGTCTGCGGGCGTTTCTTGGCGCGGCTGCAGCCGGCCCGGACGGTATCGTGGGCACGGCAGACGATCAGTTCGGCGCGGGCAACATCCTCCTCGGCGGTGGTGGCAGCGACATCATCGAAGGCCGCGGCGGTGACGACCTGGTCGACGGCGACATGTGGCTGAATGTGCGCATCAGCGTGCGCCAGAACCTTGACGGAACCGGGCCGGAGATTGCCACCTTCGACAGCATGGAGCCCATGATCCCGTTCATGCTCGATGGCACCTTCAACCCCGGTCAGTTGGTCATCGTCCGCGAGATCCTGACGGATGCCCCCGCCTTCGATACGGCCTTGTTCACTGGCAACCAGCTCGACTATACCGTCACCACTGTGGGCGGCGTGACCACCGTGGTCGACAGCGTCGTCGGTCGCGACGGCACCGACCGCCTGACCAATATCGAGCGGCTGCAGTTCAACGATCAGTCGCTCACCCTGCCTGGCGGGGTCGGGCTTAACAACGACCCGCTGGGCTTGCTGACCATCCTCGACGCTGCCAGCAACACCCCGGACGCTACGCCGACCACGGGTCAACTGCTGAGGGTATCGGCTGCCGACGTGACCGATGCCGACAACGCCGGCGGTGCCATCACTGGACCGATCGCCTTCTACTGGCAGTTCGAAGCAGTCCCGGGTACGGGCGTCTTTCAGGACATCACCCGTCTTGCGGACGGGGGCGCAGCATTGGCGCACGTAACCGGGCCGACCTTCAGGGTGACCCCGGATCTCGCCGGGCTGGAATTGCGCGTCAGGGCCGTCTACAAGGATCAAAATGGTGTGCTTGAGACTGCGTTCTCTGCTCCAACCGCAGCGGTCGTAGCCGGCGTTGCTCCGCCACCGGCAGCCCCGCTGCCGGCCGAGACTCCGGTCGCCAGCACGGGTGTGCACTATATCCGGGCCGATCTGCAGTTCATTCTCGACCAGATTCTGATCTCGGAAAGGAATGCAGCCGGTGAGGATCTCCTCAGCATGCTGCCGAATGCACGGTTGCCTTTGGGCCTGCGCACGGTCGACGGGTCGTTCAACAACCTGGTGGCGGGTCAGAACGAGTTCGGTGCAGCCAACACGGTCTTCCCGCGACTGGTTCCGGCGCAGTTCGATACGGCGGAAGCGGGAACCTCTTACGCTCAGACCAGCGGCCTGGTGACTGACTCGCAGCCACGGACCATCAGCAATCTGATCGCCGACAACACCGCCAGCAACCCGGCAGCGGTCGCGGCCACGTTCGATCCCGGTCTGGATGGCATCCTCGGCACGGTTGACGATGTCTTGAAGGACGGTGCGCAGGTCATTACTGGAACCCGTACCGACGGCACGACCTTCCAGACCTTTTTCATGCCTAACCAGTCGCCGGACGTGGGTCTGTCCGCGCCGTTCAACCCGTGGATGACCTTCTTCGGTCAGTTCTTCGACCACGGCCTCGACCTGGTGACCAAGGGCGGCAGCGGCACGGTGTTCATCCCGTTGCAGCCGGACGATCCGCTGTTCGTTCCGGGCAGCCCGACCAACTTCATGGTGCTGACGCGGGCCACCAACCTGCCAGGGCCTGATGGCATCCTCGGCACCGCCGACGACATCCACGAGGCTTCAAACACCACCACGCCGTTCGTCGACCAGAACCAGACCTATACCTCGCACCCTTCGCACCAGGTGTTCCTGCGCGCCTACGAGTTCAATGCCGCCGGCGATCCGGTGGCGACCGGCAGGCTGATCACCAATCGTGACCTGGGCGCCGATGGCCTGTTCGGCACTGCGGACGACGTCGAAATCGGTGGGATGGCCACCTGGAAAGTGGTGAAGGCGCAGGCGCGCGATCTGCTTGGCATTAATCTTACCGATGCCGACTTCGACAACGTGCCGCTGCTCGCCACCGACGCCTACGGCAATTTCATCAAGGGACCGAACGGCTTCCCGATGGTCATGATGAGGGGCCCGGATGGTATTGCTGATACCGCCGATGATGTTCTCGTCGAGGGTAATCCTGCTGCGCCGATCAGCCTGGTCAATGCCGTGCGCACCGGCCACCAGTTCCTCATCGATATCGCCCACAGCGCCGTTCCGGTGGACAGCCAGACCGGTGCGCCACTGACGGCCGATGCCGACCTCGTTGCCGGCGGACCGGTAGCCGCAGGCTTCTACGACAACGAACTGCTCGACGCGCACTACATCGCCGGTGACGGCCGGGTCAACGAGAACATCGGCCTGACCACCGTCCACGCGATTTTCCACTCGGAGCACAACCGTCTGGTCCAGCACACCAAGGATGTGGCCATCGCCTCCAACGATGTCAACTTCCTGAACCAGTGGCTGATGCCTGATGCCCAATTGTTGGTGTTGCCAACAACCGCGGCTGAGATCGCTGCCCTGCACTGGAACGGAGAGCGCCTGTTCCAGGCGGCGAGATTCGGTACCGAGATGCAGTACCAGCACCTGGTGTTCGAAGAGTTCGCGCGTACCATTCAGCCGAACATCGATCCCTTCCTTGGCGAACACCAGAATTATCAAACCGAGATCGACCCGGCGATCGTCGCCGAGTTCGCGCACGCGGTCTACCGCCTCGGCCACTCGATGCTGACCGAGACCATTGACCGGCTGGACCCCAACTTCGCCTCGAGCGAGATCGGCCTGATTCAGGCCTTCCTCAATCCGCTGGCGTTTGCGGCCAGCGGCCCGACCCCGGAGCAGGCGGCCGGTGCCATCGTCCGCGGCTTGACGCGCCAGGTCGGCAACGAGATCGATGAGTTCGTCACTGAAGCGGTGCGCAACAACTTGCTGGGCCTGCCGCTCGACCTGCCCGCCATCAACATCGCGCGCGGCCGTGATACCGGGATTCCGACCCTGAACGAGGCGCGTCGTGAGTTCTACACCGCGACCGGCGACAGCAACCTGAAGCCCTACATCAGCTGGGCCGATTTGGTGCAACACCTGAAGCACCCGGAATCGCTGATCAACTTCATCGCCGCCTATGGCACGCACGCCTCCATTACCAGCGCCACCACGCTCGACGGGAAGCGCGCCGCGGCCTCGCTCCTGGTGTTGGGCGGCGCCGGCGAGCCGGCGGACCGGCTGGACTTCCTCAATAGCACCGGCGCCTGGGCGAGTGGCCCGACCGGCGTCACCATTACCGGTCTGGACAACATCGACCTCTGGATCGGCGGCCTCGCCGAGGAAAAAATGCCGTTTGGCGGCATGCTCGGCTCGACCTTCAACTTCGTGTTCGAGACCCAGATGGAGAAGCTGCAGAACGCCGACCGCTTCTACTACCTGGAACGCAATGCGGGGCTGAACTTCGTCACCGAGTTGGAGAACAACTCGTTCGCGAGACTGGTGATGGCCAACACCGATGCGACCCACCTCCCAGCTGTCATGTTCTTGACTCCGGCCTTTACCCTGGAGGTCGACCCGGCCAGGCAGTTCAACGAGAGTGTGATTGCCGGTCCGGACGGCATCGTGGGCACCATCGACGACCTGCCCGGTAATACCGATCCTGTCGGCGGCATCCTCCTCACGCCGCTGGTCATTCGGGACAACCCTGCGACGGTCGGCCCTGATACCAACTACCTGCAGTACACCGGCGAAGACCATGTGGTGCTCGGTGGCTCGGCCGTCAATGACATTCTCGTTTCCGGCGACGGCGACGACACGCTCTATGGCGACGGTGCCAATGACCGCCTCGAAGGTGGCTACGGCAACGACTTCATGGTCGGGGGCGACGGCGATGACATCATCACCGACATGGGCGGCGACGACACCATTCATGGCGGCGACGGCAACGACGTCATCCACAGTGGCAGCGGCGTGAATCTGAACCTTGGCGGCTTAGGCAAGGACTTCATCGTCACCGGCGAGGACTCCTCGGAGGTCTTCGGCGGCGCGGGCGACGACTTCATCATGGGCAGTCTCGCCGACGAACAACTGATGGGTAACGAAGGTGACGACTGGATCGAGAGGGGAACCGCCGATGGTGCTCCCGGCGACAATTTCGACCCGAACGGGCTCGACTTGATACGCGGTAACGACATCTTCATCGGCACCGGCGCGCCCGACAGATTCATGGCTGAAGGTGGCGACGATATCATGTTCGGCAACGGCGGCGCGGGGGACCGCTACCTGGGTGGCTCCGGTTACGACTGGGCCGGCTTCAAGGACGACCCGTTCGGCGTGTCCGTCGACCTGAGCCTCGCCGAGATCGCTATCGCGCCGCCACTGCCGGAGTTGGCCGCAACCGTGGCTCGGTTCCAACTGGTGGAAGGTCTGACGGGATCGCACTTCAGCGACATCCTGCGTGGCGATGATGCCGATGCCACCGTGATCGCGGCTGCCGGTGCTCAGGGCAGCGTGCTCACCAACTTCGACCTGGTCAGCGGCCTGCGCTCGTTCGTCGGCACCGCAGCAGCCGGCCCGGATGGCATTGTGGGCACGGCAGACGATCAGTTCGGCGCCGGCAACATCGTCCTCGGCGGCGGCGGCAGCGACATCATCGAAGGTGGTGGTGGCGATGACCTGGTCGACGGTGACAAGTGGCTCAACGTACGTATCAGCGTGCGGCAGAACATTGATGGCACAGGTCCGGAGATCGCAACGTTCGACAGCATGCTCCAGTTGGAGCCGCTCATGCTCAGCGGCACTTACAACCCCGGCCAACTCGTTGCCGTCCGTGAGATCCTGACGGATGCCCCCGCCTTCGACACGGCCCTGTACACCGGCCTTCTGGCCGACTACACCGTCATCGAGAACGCCGACGGCACGATCACCGTGGCCGACAGCGTCGTCGGTCGGGACGGTACTGACAGGCTCAGCAGAATCGAGCGGCTGCAGTTCGCCGATCAGTCGCGGGTCCTGGTGGCGGGCTTGAATGCCGAGCCGGTGGGCTTGCTGAGGATCAGCGATGGCACGCCGGCCGTTGGCCAAGTGTTGACGGTGTTGGCCGACACCGTCAGCGATGCGGACAATGTCACTGTAGGCGGTGCGATCCCCGGTCCCATCGCCTTCGTATGGCAGGTTGAAACGAACCCAGGCACCGGTATCTTCGACGACATTGGTATTGCGCTCGGAGGGGGGCTAGGAACCGCCACCGGCTCGACCTTCACGGTGACCGCGGCTGAGCTGGGGCTGGCGCTGCGCGTCAGGGCCATCTATCAGGACGGCCACGGCGTGCTGGAAAGCATATTCTCGGCGCAGACCGCGCCAACTGCACCGCTCGGCGGCAGCCCCGTCAACGTCCTGCCGGTTGGCACGGTGCTGATCAGCGATACGACCCCGACGGAAGGCTCGGCCTTGACCGCTACGGATGCGTTCACCGACGCCAACGGAGTTGGGGTGGTCACGCATCAGTGGCAAGTAGGGGGTATCGGCGTGTCCTTCACGGACATTGCCGGCGCGACGGGCTCGACCTTCACGCCGACCCCGGCGCAGGTCGGATTGAGCCTTCGCGTTGTCGCGAGTTTCACCGATGGCCTCGGCACGCTGGAGCAGGTCTTCTCCGCGCCAACGACAGTGGTCGGTGATGTGTTTGTCGGTACCCCCGGTGTCGACATTTTTATCGGCACGGCAGGCGACGACGTGGCCAGCGGAGGTGATGGCAACGACATCCTGAACGGCTTGGGCGGCAACGACATCCTCAATGGTGACGCGGGCAATGACGTTCTGATCGGCGGCGTCGGTGCCGACACGATGGCCGGCGGTGATGGCAACGATATCTACGAAGTCACCGACCCTGGGGACGTGGTGACCGAGCTCGCCGGTGGCGGCATCGACGAGGTCTGGACCTCGCTCGCGAGCTACACCCTGAGTGCCAACGTCGACAATCTGTTTTTCGGCGGCAGCGGCAACTTCGCGGGCAGCGGCAACGTGCTCGACAACACGATCGTGGGCGGTGCGGGTAACGACATCCTCATCGGTGCCGGAGGTGCCGACACGATGGCCGGCGGTGGTGGCAACGATATCTACGAAGTCACCGACCTTGGGGACGTGGTAGGCGAGAACCTCGGTGATGGCAACGACACGGTCTGGACCTCGCTCGCGAGCTACAGCCTGGGTACCAACGTCGAGAATCTGTTTTTCGGCGGCAGCGGCAACTTCGCAGGCACCGGCAACGTGCTCAACAACGAGATGGCGGGCGGTGCGGGTAACGACGTCCTCATCGGTGGCGCAGGTGTCGACACGATGGCCGGCGGTGGCGGCAGCGATATCTATGAAGTCACCGACCTTGGGGACCAGGCGGTCGAACTCGCCGGTGCCGGCAGCGACACGGTCTGGACCTCGCTCGCGAGCTACACCCTGAGTGCCAACGTCGAGAATCTGTTTTTCGCCGGCAGCGGCAACTTTGCGGGTACCGGCAACGATCTGGCCAACACGCTCGTGAGCGGTGCGGGTAACGACATCCTCATCGGTAATGGCGGTGCCGACACGATGGTCGGCGGTGCCGGCAGCGATATCTACGAAGTCACCGACCTCGGGGACGTGGTAGGCGAGAACGTCGGTGCAGGCAACGACACGGTCTGGACCTCGCTCGCGAGCTACACCCTGGGTGCCAGCGTCGAGAATCTGTTTTTCGGCGGCAGTGGCAACTTTGTGGGCACTGGCAACGGGCTGGCCAACACGATCGTGGGTGGTGCAGGTAACGACTTCATCGTCGGCGCTGGCGGTAACGACGTGATGAGTGGCGGCGTGGCCGGAAACGATACGTTCGTGTTTGGTGCCGCGGGTTTCGGCAACGATACGATCCTGAACTTCGGAGCCACTCCGGCCGCAGGGCAGGACTTGATCGATCTCACGCCGATGGGGATCAGCAGCGCGACGTTCGCTCCCAGCCTGACCATAACGGCTGACGGGGCAGACACGGTGGTTGGGATCGGAGCGGACTCCATCCGCCTTGTGGGTGTCAACAGCGCGGCCGTTGATCAGACGGACTTCATCCTGGCCACTTGAAGTCCTGGTCAGTACTGTCGCAGGGAGCGTGGACAGCGGAAGGGAGGGCAATGGATGCCCTCCCTTTCTCCTTCCACTCAATTGCCTCATGAATGCTTTCGGTGTGGGAATTAGTCGCTGATCCTCGGCGCCGGAGCGCTACTGGCGATTGAAGGCAAGATCACCCCGGGGATGATGATTGCCTGCTCGATCCTCACCGGCCGCGCACTGGGTCCGGTGGAACAGGTCATCGCGTCGTGGAAGCAATTGCTCGGCTGCCGCTCGGCCTGGGGCCGGCTCAACGAGATGCTGCAAGACTTTCCGCGCCGGCCTCTCAGCATTCCGCGATTGGCTTGAGCGATTTCTGCTGCGCGCGTGCTGTCTCCAGCTCTTGATGGATTTCACTGAGATCGTCAAAGCTCTTGACCACCTCCGCCGCCCGATTGAAGGCATAACGAGCAAAGTGATCCGCACGAAGCGCCCGGTGCTGCTGATCAAGGCAGCACGATCGGAGGCCAGGGTTTGCATTTCCAGAATGCGCAAATGGCTTTGGTACCAGCGCTTGCTGATCGACGGCAGCATGCCCATGGCCTCGATGACCTCGGCGTTGCGCAGGTTGTTGGCGTACTGGCTGGAGGAGAGGGCGGCCTGGTTGGCTTCGGCCAGCGGCTTCTGCGTCGCTTTTTCAGTGAGCCAGGCCAGGGCCACCAGAATCAGCGAGCCGATCAGCGTGATCAGTCCGAGTACTGGGTGAATCAAATAGGCGACCAGCAGGTAGATAGGCGTCCAGGGTACATCGAAGAAAGCGAACAGTCAGCATTGTCAGCGTCGTGACGTTGCGACTGACCAAGGCTCGATCATAGACCTGCAGCATATAAATAGCTGGCGTCAACATCATGGCGTTTATGACGCCGCTGAACCCTGCCAGCAAGTAAAAACCGCGGCGCAGGCGAAAGAGCGCGTCGGTCAGTTCGGAATGGATGCTCGACTGCTTGGGCATTTTGATCCTCCCACTGCGAAAAGCCGATTGCCCTTGGGGCGCAACAGCTAACAGTAAATGTAGTCCCGTCAACAGCTTATGGACACGCAGGCTGGTCGCTCTATGGATGGCGGGTCTTCCGAAATCGCTGCGTTGCTCCCTTATGCAGCAGCGTAGGTGGCGGAGAAGCAAATCGAAATAACATTTCGCTCTATACCTGCACTCAACAGACTATATGTCTTTTAAAAACAGCTAGTTGTGAGGCCCAAACACCAGTCGTCTGTTTTAGCGACGTAATATTGACAAAAATTTGTTATGGAACTTTAGTCTTAGTTATCGGGGGGGCCGCCCGCCTGAAGCTTGCCATCGCTTTGGCAACGCAAGGCGCGGTGATTTCCCGGAGAGGAGCAGAATTATGTCGATCATTTCGTGCTTTTGCAGAGGGAAGGGGCTGTCCAGGACGTTCGCCTTCACTTCCAGATTCCATGGCCCGCCCAGGGCTCGAATCCGCTCTGCCTGATCGCCCGGCGAGCAATTCATATCGCGAATTCCAGGCGCGAATCCCGGGTCCCGGGTAACGCCAGCTCTCGCAAAAAAACATAACCAACAAACTGCGCAAGCCATCACTTGACTTGGCGCGGGAGGATTTTCTCGTCCCGCGCCTTTAACCAGACAGATCGAGGGCAATCCAAAATGGCCAATTTCAGCAAGTCGGACCTGGAATTCATCCTCAAGCAAATCTTTATCGCCGAGGCGAATGCCGCCGGCACCAGCCTCATTGATTTGCTTCCCAATACCCAGGTGCCGTTCGGCCTGCGTACCGTCGATGGCAGCTTCAATAACCTGGTCACCGGCCAGAGTGATTTTGGCGCCGCGGACGCTGACTTCCCACGCCTGCTCGATCCTTCCTTTCTATCGGCGCAGTACGCCGGAACAGGGACGGTGATCGACCCGCAACCACGGATTATCAGTAACCTGATCGTCGACCAGACCGCCAACAACCCGGCGGCCTATGCCTCAGCCTTCGATCCGGGTCCGGACGGTGTGCTCAACTTCGGCTTGCCGGGTAATGACGACGTACTCAAGGATGGCGTACAGGTAGTCACCAGCCCCGGGCTGGATGGCGTGTTCGGCACGACCGATGACAAGCCAGTGTTCTTCATGCCCAACGTATCGCCGGACGTCGGCCTGACCGCCAGCTTCAACTCGTGGATGACCTTCTTCGGTCAGTTCTTCGACCACGGTCTTGACCTGGTCACCAAGAGCGCTACCGACTTCGTATTTATTCCGCTGCAGCCGGACGATCCGTTGTTCGTACTGGGTGGCCCCAACTTCATGGTGCTGCCACGTGCGGTGCGTACCGCCGGCGCGGACGGAGTAGTGGGCACGACCGATGATGGCCAGACCAACACCACCTCGCCGTTCGTGGACCAGAGCCAGACCTACAGTTCGCACCCGTCGCACCAGGTGTTCCTGCGTGAGTACGTCCTCAACGCCGCAGGTGATCCTGTTGCAACGGGACGCTTGATTACCGGCGGCGAAAATGGCGGCATGGCGACCTGGGCAGTGGTCAAGGCGCAGGCCCGTGACATGCTCGGCATTGACCTGACTGACGCCGATGTACACAGCGTGCCGCTGCTGGCAACCGATGACTATGGCAACTTCATCCGCGGGCCGAGCGGCATGCCGCAGGTGGTGATTCGCATCGGTAACGGTGCTGACGGCATCGCCGGGACAACTGATGACGTCACTCAACTGGTCGAAGGCAACCGGGCTGCTCCGATCAGTCTGGCCAACGCCGTGAGCACCGGGCATGGCTTCCTTGACGACATCGCCCACAATGCCAATCCGACCGCTGGGCTGACGGCTGACACGGACAACGTCGTTGGCGGCAGCCCGCAAGCGCTCGGCACCTACGACAACGAGTTGCTGGATGCGCACTACATCGCCGGCGACGGCCGGGTCAACGAGAACATTGGCCTGACCACCGTGCACCATGTGTTCCACTCCGAGCACAACCGTCTGGTTCAGCAATCGAAGGACACCATCATTGCCGCCGGCGATCTGGCCTTCCTCAATGAGTGGCTGGTAGACGACGTGGCCGCGATACCGACTACACCCGCCGAAATCGCGGCGCTGGTGTGGGACGGCGAACGCCTGTTCCAGGCCGCCAAGTTCGGCACAGAGATGCAGTACCAGCACCTGGTGTTCGAGGAGTTTGCGCGGACCATTCAGCCGCAGGTCGACGAATTCCTTGCGCCCAGCGGGTATGACACCTCGATCAACCCGGCAATCCTCGCCGAGTTCGCCCATGTGGTGTACCGCTTCGGTCACTCGATGTTGACCGAGACCGTCGATCGCTTTGACCCCGAGTTCAATCCGCTCCTCAATCCGGCCGACCCGGGCTCGCAACTGGGTCTGATCGCGGCCTTCCTCAACCCGCTGGCGTTCGCCGGCAGCGGGGCGACTCCAGACGAAGCGGCAGGGGCGATCATTCGCGGTGTGACCCGCCAGGTCGGCAACGAGATCGATGAGTTCGTCACCGAAGCGTTGCGCAACAACCTGCTCGGCCTGCCGCTCGATTTACCTGCCCTGAACCTGGCGCGTGGTCGCGACACGGGCATCCCCACCTTGAATGAGGCACGCCGAGAGTTCTACGCCTCAACCGGCGACAGCCAACTCAGGCCGTACATCAGTTGGGCTGACCTGGCGGAACACCTCAAGCACCCCGAGTCGTTGGTCAACTTCATCGCGGCCTTCGGTACCCACGGGGCATTGACGGCAGCCGATGTGGATACGATGGTCGAGATGCGTGCGGTCGCTGTTGCCCTGGTGTTTGGCGGCAGCGCGGTGATCAATGCCGGCACGGCCAATGAGCGTACCTTTACCGCCGATTTAGCGGATCGCGTGGCATTCCTTAACAGTTCGGGCATCTACGCCATGGTCAATGGCGTCACCACTACCGGCGTCGACGACATCGACTTCTGGGTCGGGGGCCTGGCCGAACAGAAGATGCCGTTCGGCGGCATGCTTGGCTCGACGTTCAACTTCGTGTTTGAAACCCAGATGGAGGCGTTGCAGAACGGCGACCGCTTCTACTACCTGGCGCGTACCGCGGGCCTGGACTTCGGCGCCGAGTTGGAGAACAACTCCTTTGCCAAGCTGATCATGCTCAACAGCGATGTCACCCACCTGTCGAACACCGTGTTCCTGACGCCGACGTTTACCCTTGAGGTGGATCAGACCGCCCAGTTCACCGGCCTTGGCGCGGACGGCCGTGCCGATCCGACCGGCGGTATCATGATTAACGGCGTGGAAGTCGTGCCGCTGGTGATTCGCGACAACCCCGACACCGTGGGGCCGGACACCAATTATCTGCAGTACACCGGTGAAGACCATGTCGTCATGGGCGGCACCGCCGGCAATGACATCATCATTTCCGGTGAAGGCGATGACACCCTTTACGGCGACGCCGGCAACGACCGCCTCGAAGGCGGTGCCGGGAACGATGCGGTACTGGGTGGCGATGGCGATGACATCATCAGCGACTCGTTCGGTGACAACCGTCTGGAAGGTAATGCCGGTAACGATGTGATCGTGGCCGGTAGCATGCTGGTTGGCGGCAACCTGATCCTGGGTGGCGATGGCCAGGACTTCATCATTACCACCGAAGACATCAGTATCACCTTCGGCGGTCAGGGTGACGACTTCATCCTGGGTGCCAAGACCAACCTGCCACCTACCGGCAACGAAGGTGACGACTGGATCGAGAAGGGCACCCAGGACGGTGCGCCTGGCGATAACTTCTCACCACTGCTCAATGACGACGTGATTGGCAACGACATCTTTATTGGTGGTGGCGGTTTCGACGAAATGATCGGCGAGGGTGGCGATGACATCTTTGTCGGCAGCGATGCCCAGGACAAGATGGAGGGCATGTCCGGTTTCGACTGGGTGACCTACAAAAATGACAGGGTCGGTGTGACCGCTGACCTGAGCATGGCCGCGCTGGCACAGCCCCACGGCAACACGCCGAACCAGAACGCCGGCATATTCAATCCGGTCGGAGCCTCGCCAGCCTCGATTCTCGACCGTTTTGCCGAAGTCGAGGGCTTGTCCGGTTCGAGTTTCGGCGATGTGCTCAGGGGTGATAATGTCGATGCCGACACTATCATCAACCACGGTGGTACCACGGGCAGTGCGCTGACCAATGTCGCGTTGATCCGCGGACTGGACCAGTTCCTGGCCGACGCCGGTTTGCCAACCACCGGCTTTGCCACTGGCAACATCATCCTCGGCGGTGATGGCAGCGACCTGATCGAGGGGCGCGGTGGCGATGACCTGATCGATGGCGACAAATGGATCAACGTCCGGATTGCCGTGTATGCCCCTGGTGATGTCAACCATACCGGCCCCGAAATCGCCTCCTTCGACAGCATGGTCGATATGATCCCGTTCATGCTGGATCGCACCTATAACCCGGGTCAGCTCAAAGCTGTGCGGGAAGTCATGCCCGGCACCTCGACGGGCGGGGCGGCCTTCGACACCGCCATCTACTCCGGGATTCAGGACGAGTATACGGTTATTGTTGACGACCGCGGCACGGAGGATTTGGCGGACGATGTTTATACAGTGATAGATAGCGTCGCGGGTCGCGACGGCACCGATACCCTGCTGCATATCGAACGCCTGCAATTCGCCGATAACCAGCTAGTGCTGGTGGAGGGGGAGAATGCCCAACCGGATGGCAGTCCGACTATCGCGGATGGCAACGGCGGCGCGATCACCGTGGGCGATTTACTGACTGTCAGCGTGGCCGGGGTGAGAGATGACGACAACATCGCGGCGGGTAATCCGCAGGGGTTGATCACCAACTCCTCGGTGTCCTACATCTGGCAGTTCGAGGCCGATCCAGGCACTGGCGTATTTGAGGACATCATTCTGTTGCCGGCTGGCGACCTGGCGTTCCAAAGCGCCGATGGTACCGCGTTCAAGGTATCACCTGACCTCGCCGGGTTGTCGTTGCGGGTCAAGGCGATCTATCAGGACGGTCACGGCACCACGGAGATCTTGTTCTCCACGCCGACGGCTGCCATCGTTGCCGGTGCACCGGTCACGCCAACACCGCAGGTACCTGTAGTCGATGCCACCGCGGGTGGTGCCGGCCTTCACATGGTCCGCTCCGACCTCAACTTCATTCTTGACCAGATCAAGATTGCCGAAGCTGATGCAGCCGGTCAGGACATCCTCTCGCTGATCCCGAATATCCGCGCGCCGCTGGGCCTGCGTACGGTCGACGGGTCAAATAACAACCTGATGAACCTCAACGGCATTAACAACACCGAGTTTGGTGCCGCCGACAACGTCTTTCCGCGCTTGACCGATCCGGTCTTCAATCCGGCCGAAGGTGTTCCTGCCGACTTCTTCGGCCCCGGCTCGCCGGCTATCCCTGGATCGTCGTATGCGCAGAACAGCGGCAATGTGTTTGACTCGCAGCCGCGCACCATCAGTAACCTGATCGTCGACCAGACGTCGAACAACCCGGCGGCCTATGCCACGGCTTTCGACCCGGGCGTGGACGGTGTACTCAACTTCGGCTTGCCGGATAATGACGACGTGCTGAAGGATGGCGTACGGATAGTCGCCAGCCCCGGGCTGGATGGTCAGTTCGGTACTGGTGATGATCACGATGTGTACTTTTTCGAGAACACCACGGCGGACGCGGGGTTGTCCGCGCCGTTCAACGCCTGGATGACCTTCTTCGGGCAGTTCTTCGATCATGGCCTGGACCTGGTCACCAAAGGCGGTTCGGGCACCATCTTCATCCCGCTGAAAGAGGACGATCCGTTGTTTGTGCCAGGCGGCAGTGCCAATTTCATGGTGCTGAGCCGCGCGACCAACCTGCCAGGGGCGGATGGCATTCTCGGCACGGGCGACGACATCCATGAGCACACCAACACCACCTCGCCGTTCGTGGACCAGAACCAGACCTATAGCTCGCACCCGTCGCACCAGGTGTTCCTGCGTGCCTATGAGCTCAATGCAGCTGGCGATCCGGTGGCCACCGGCAAGTTGATCACCAATCGTGATCTGGGCGTCGATGGCGTGTTCGGCACGACCGACGACCTCGAGATCGGCGGCATGGCCACCTGGAAGGTGGTCAAGGCGCAGGCACGCGACATTCTCGGTATCGATCTCACTGACGCCGATTTCGACAACGTGCCATTGCTGGCGACCGACGCCTACGGCAATTTCATCAAGGGGCCGAGCGGCTTCCCGCAGGTTGTCATTCGAGTCAACAACGGGCCGGACGGCATTGCCGGCAACGCCGACGACGTCACTACCCTTGTCGAAGGCAATCCGGCCAGTCCGATAAGCCTCGCGAATGCGGTGCGCACCGGCCATGCCTTCCTCAACGACATCGCGCACAACGCCGTTCCGGTGGACGGCCAGACCGGCGCAGCACTCCAGCCCGATGATGGCGATATCGTTGGTGATACACCTGCGGCGGGCTTCTACGACAACGAACTGTTGGACGCTCACTACATCGCCGGCGACGGCCGGGTCAACGAAAACATCGGCCTGACCGCGGTGCATGCGATCTTCCACTCCGAGCACAATCGCCTGGTCCAGCAAACCAAGGACACCGTGCTCGATTCGGGTGACGTGGCTTTCCTAAACGAGTGGCTGCTCACGCCGGTGACCGCATTGCCAACCAACCAGGCCGAGTTCGATGCGCTGCAGTGGAATGGCGAGCGCTTGTTCCAGGCGGCCAAGTTCGGCACCGAGATGCAGTATCAGCATCTGGTGTTCGAGGAGTTTGCCCGGACCATCCAGCCCAACATCGACCTGTTCTTCGCACCGACCCAGGTCTATGACGTCGACCTCGATGCCTCGATCGTCGCCGAGTTCGCTCACACCGTGTACCGGTTTGGCCACTCGATGCTGACCGAGACCGTCGATCGCTTCGACATCAATTACAACGTGGTGGGCGATCCGGCCAACGCTAATCCCGATCAGCAACTGGGCTTGATCGCAGCGTTCCTCAACCCGTTGGCGTACGTCGCCAGTGGCGTGTCGCCAGAGGATGCGACCAGTGCGATCATACGTGGGGTGACTCGGCAAGCCGGTAACGAAATCGACGAGTTCGTCACCGAGGCGCTGCGCAATAACCTGCTCGGCCTGCCGCTCGACCTGCCGGCGATCAACATCGCCCGTGGCCGCGATGTGGGGATTCCCTCACTCAATGCGATCCGCCGCGACATCTACAGCCAAACCGGTGATACCCAACTCAAGCCGTACACCAGCTGGGTCGATCTGGTGCAGCACCTCAAGCATCCGGAGTCGTTGATCAACTTCATCGCAGCCTATGGCACGCATGACACGATCACGGAGGCGAGCACGCTGGCAGGCAAACGGGCTGCAGCCATGGCCCTGGTGTTCGATGAGGGTGCGAGTTCGCCGGCTGACCGCCTGGACTTCCTCAATAGCACCGGTACCTGGGCCAACGTAACGGGTGTGACAGTCACGGGCGTCGATGCCATCGACCTCTGGATCGGCGGCCTGGCCGAACAGAAAACTCCGTTCGGCGGCATGCTCGGCTCGACCTTCAACTTCGTGTTCGAAAACCAGCTGGAAAAACTGCAGGACGGCGACCGCTTCTACTACCTGGAGCGTACCGCTGGCCTGTCGATGAATGCGGAACTTGAAAGCAACTCGTTCGCCAAGCTGATCATGGCCAACACGTCGATCACGCACTTGCCGGGCGTGGTGTTCACGGATCCGGGGTTCTATCTGGAAGTGGACCAGGGCAGGCAATTCAACGAAGGCCTGCTGTCCGCCGATCCGCTCGGTCCGAACGGCGAGCAGGTGGTGTTCCGCGACAACCCGCTGACCGTAGGACTGGACAGCGACTACATCAGGTACACGGGTGACGAGCACATCGTGCTGGGCGGCACCGACAACGCAGACATCCTCATCTCCAGTGAAGGCGATGACACGGTCTGGGGTGATGATGGCAACGATCGTATCGACGGCGGTGACGGCAACGACCAGCTGCGCGGTGGCGACGGCGACGACATCATCACCGACACCGGCGGCGACGATAACCTCCAGGGTGGCGACGGCAACGACGTGCTGCACGGAGGCAACGGCGTCAACTTGATCATTGGCGGGTTCGGCAGTGACTTCATCATTACCGGTGAGGACGCCTCCGAGGCCATTGGTGGCCAGGGCAACGACTTCATCCTGGGCAGCAAGGCCAACGAACAGGACATGGGTAACGAAGGCGACGACTGGATCGAGAAGGGCACTTCGGACGGTGCGCCTGGCGACAACTTCGATCCGCTCGGCAACGACCCGGTCATTGGCCACGATGTATTCGTCGGCGGTAACGAGAACGATAAGTTCAACGGCGAAGGCGGTGACGACATCATGGTCGGCAGTCTCGGCTTCGGTGACCGCTATATCGGCGGCTCGGGCTATGACTGGGCGACCTTCAAGGGGCTGGCCCAAGGTGTGAGCGTTGATTACACCGACCGCTTCTTCGATGTGCCACCGATGCCGGGTTCAGGAGCTTCGGCGCTGGTGCGCTTCGACATCATGGAAGGTCTGTCGGGTTCGTCCCATGGTGACTTCCTGCGCGGTGATAACGAAGATGCGACATCGCTACCCACCGCGGGTGCAACCGGCAGTGTGCTGACCAACATCAGCCTGATCAACGGCCTGGCGGGTCTGCTGCCAGCTGGAGCTACGTTCTTCGACGGTGGCAACATCATCCTCGGTGGCAGCGGCAGCGATCTCATTGAAGGTCGCGGTGGTGACGACATCATCGACGGTGACAAGTGGCTGAACGTACGCATCAGCGTACGGGCAAACGCTGATGGCACTGGCGCGGAAATCGCCACCTTCGACAGCATGGAGCCGATGGTCCAGGCGATGTTGAACGGTACTTACAACCCGGGCCAACTGGTCATCGTGCGGGAGATCCTGACCGGCACTGACAATTTCGACACCGCGCTGTACTCAGGCAATGCGTCGGAGTACACCGTCGCTGTCGAAGGCAACACTGTCATTGTGACCGACCTGGTTGCAGGGCGTGATGGCGTCGATCGCCTGACGGGCATCGAGCGCCTGCAGTTCGCTGACCAGGCGCAGGCCTCCGGTGTTGGCACCGTCTCGAACAGCGCTCCTGTGGGGCGTCTGGCGATCCTCGATGCTACCACCGGTGCGCGTATCGATTCGCCTGTCGCTGGCCAGCTGCTGCGCGTCAGCAGCCAGTCGATACGCGACGCGAACAGCGTCAGTGCGGCCAATCCGACCGGCGCGGTTACCGGTCCCGTGTCTTACTACTGGCAGGCCGAAACCATTGCCGGTTCGGGCATCTTTGAAGACATCACCGTTCTCGCCGCCGGCGAGGCATCGCGGGTAACCGGCGCCACCTACCTGGTGGCGGATGATGTCGCCGGTCTGAACCTGCGCGTTCGGGCGGTGTATCAGGATGGCAGCAGTACGCTGGAGATCGTCGACTCGTCGGCGAACAACGCACCGACCGCAGGGCCGACCATCCTCGGGTTTGCGTTTCCGGACCAGGTGTTGACCGCCGACACGTCGTCCATCATCGACGTCGATGGCCTCAGCAATGCGCAGTTCACCTTCCAGTGGCAGGAGACCAACGGGGTCACCTTCGTCGACATCGTCGGAGCCACCGCCAGCACGTTCACGCTTGGCCTGGCTCAGGTCGGCGATCAGGTGCGCGTGGTGGTCAGTTACGTGGATGACTTCGGTGTGGCCGAAAGCATTGCGTCCGACGCTACGGCCCCGGTGGCCGCCGGTGAAGTGTTTGTCGGTACTGCCGGTGTCGACATATGGACCGGCACGTCAGGCGACGACATTGCCAGCGGAGGTGCTGGCAACGACATCCTGAACGGCTTGGGCGGCAACGACCTCCTCAATGGTGACGCGGGCAATGACGTTCTCATCGGCGGCGTCGGTGCCGACACGATGGCCGGCGGTGATGGCAACGATGTCTACGAAGTCACCGACTTTGGGGACGTGGTGACCGAGCTCGCCGGTGGCGGCAGCGACGAGGTCTGGACCTCGCTCGCGAGCTACACCCTGACTGCCAACGTCGAGAGTCTGTTTTTCGGCGGCAGCGGCAACTTCGCGGGTACCGGTAACGTGCTCGGCAATAATATCCTGGGTGGCGCGGGTAACGACGTCCTCATCGGTGCCGGAGGTGCCGACACGATGGTCGGCGGTGGCGGCAACGATATCTACGAAGTCACCGACCTTGGGGACCAGGTGATCGAGTTCGCCGGTGCCGGCAACGACACGGTCTGGACCTCGCTCGCGAGCTACACCCTGGGCGCCAACGTCGAGAATCTGTTTTTCGGCGGCAGCGGCAACTTCGCGGGCACCGGTAACGTGCTCGGCAATACGATCGCGGGCGGTGCTGGTAACGACGTCCTCATCGGTGGCGCAGGTGCCGACACGATGGCCGGCGGTGCTGGCAGCGATATCTACGAAGCCACCGACCTTGGGGACGTGGTGATCGAGCTCGCCGGTGCCGGCAGCGACACGGTCTGGACCTCGCTCGCGAGCTACAGCCTGGGTGCCAACGTCGAGAATATGTTTTTCGGCGGCAGCGGCAACTTTGCGGGCTCCGGCAACGAGCTGGCCAACACGCTCGCGGGCGGTGCGGGTAACGACGTCCTCATCGGTGGCGCAGGTGCCGACACGATGGCCGGCGGTGCTGGTAACGATGTCTACGAAGTCACCGACCTCGGGGACGTGGTAGGCGAGAACGTCGGTGGCGGCAACGACACCGTCTGGACCTCGCTCGCGAGCTACACCCTGGGTGCCAACGTCGAAAATCTGTTTTTCGGCGGCAGCGGCAACTTCGCGGGCACTGGCAACGCGCTCGGCAATAATATCGTGGGTGGTGCGGGTAACGACGTGCTCATCGGCGGTGGCGGTAACGACGTGATGAGTGGCGGCTTCGGTAACGATACTTTCGTGTTTGCTGCCGCGGGTTTCGGCAACGATACGATCCTGAACTTCGGAGCCAATTTGGCCGCAGAGCAGGACTTGCTCAATCTCACGGGGCTGGGGATCACCAGCGCGACGTTCGCTCCCAGCCTGACCATAACGGCAGACGGGGCGGACACAGTGGTTGGAATCGGGGTGGACTCCATCCGCCTAGTGGGTGTCAGCAGTGCGACCGTTGATCAGACGGACTTCATTCTGGCCACTTGAGGTCCTGGTCAGTACTGTCGCAGGGAGTGTGGACAGCGGAGGGGAGGGCAATGGATGCCCTCCCTTTCTCCTTCCATTCAATTGCCCATCAGCTATCGGGGTGCCAGCAGCGTACTGGGACTCATCAAAGCAGGTTGGAACCGAACTGCGAAATCAAAGAAACAATGCAAAAAGGAAACCCGGCCTTGAACACTTCAGCCATCTGCCTCTTGAGCAGCCTATTGGTTTCGGTTGCGGCTTCTGCAACCGGCGTTAATCCGGTGTTCGACCTGGATTTCACCAGGTCAGCCACGGAAACGCTGAAAAAACTGCACATCAACGACGCTTGTATTATCGCCATCTCAAGTCCTGCTGCGTTTACGTTCTGCCGAGAAGGGTCATCAACGCTCTGGAAGTATCAGGCGCTGGATCTGGAGCAACAGGCGCTGATCCAGATTGGCCAAAAGCGGTCTTCGACGGACTTTCAGCAAATAACCCTTGTGGAAGTCGACAGCGTTGCTTGCGAACAGGATCACCTTGTGGAATGGGTTAAACCAACTATCAGGCATGGACTTGTCCTTGGTCTGATTACCCTGTTTCTGTTGGCCGGCCTGCGATATACCTACCGGGCGATCATGCATTGCTGTTATGACGAGGCTGGCTTTTCGAAGTTCGGCTTACAGCGATTGGACGAATCCTGGTCAACCCACAATTCAACGGTAATGGCGTTGGTCGCATGGGGTATGGCGGCAGCTATGGCATTTGTTTACTTCGGGTTTTGAGCATGACCACAATTAGCGGATGTGCCGTTTCAAGGTGTTCGCCATACGATGTGCTTTGACCGGGTGCAGTTTTATTCGCTGACGATTAATTGACTTGGTTAATGTTTTGATTGCTTCAGTTAATCCTGCGTTGTCGTCTATCTGAAAGGGTGGCTGGATCACCGTGAAATCCGCAGTTGGAGTTTGCTCTGGATGAGAGCTGCTCGCTATTGCGCGAGTTGTGGGATGTATAACAGCCATTGATTCTGTTGATGGCTTATCCGTTGCTGATTGCGTTCGGGTTCCTGATGATGTTGGCGCTACTCCTTCCTGGATGCAGATGCTCCCTATCTTTCGATACAGAGCATCTTCGTTGAGCATCACCCTTGTTGATCGGTTTTCAGACAGTCTGCAGGGCACCATTCTTTATTTACAGAACGGCCGTAATGGGTGTGATAACCATACGAGCGGCCTCGCTTACCAACTCACCCTCACTCCCGCATTGCCACTCACGCCTTCCAGGGCATTGGTGTCCAGATTGGTGTTGTAATCCGCCGCCAGGTACACGCTGACCGTTGACGATAACCGCGCCACCACACCCACTCCGAGATCGGCAGAGGACGATTTGTGATCACTCTTGATCCGGTCCACGTCATCATAGGTCACGGTGTCACTGCCGCCAAAGGTGCGCCAGGCGCTCGCCCGGACGTAGGGCTCGATGGGCGTATTCTGTACCAGGTAGCGCCCTTTCAGGCGTGCACCGAGGCGACCGGTCCAGTAGTCCTGGGAGTCGAACGAGACCTTGGAAATACCGTCGTTCTGGCTGTCCATATCGATCTGCTGGTTGATCACCTGGACTTGTGGCTCCACCACCCAGTGCTCGGAAATTGCAATCGGATAGCCGGCTTCGGCGGACAACGCCAATGCATGGCCCTTGCTGTCCATCTTCACCCCACGGTCGGATTTGTTATCGCCATCCAGGCGCGTGCCCATGGCCACGAGGTCAACGTACCAGCCCACGGTTGGATCGGTGAGGGTCCAATAGGCGCCGAAGTTGTCGCCGTCGAGTTCGACCCGCCCCGAACGACGGTCCTGGAAGCCCTCGGCGAAACCTTTGACATCGCCCTGCAAGCGGCTCTGGCCGACGAACAGGCCGAAGCGTTGGATCTGCCCGCCGCTGGTTTCGGAGGCATACAGGTCATGGCCCACTTGATAGCCCTTGGTAGAACCGTCGAAGCTGGGGGACACGGTGCCGGTCCAGCTCTTGTTGAAATCGCGGCCATAGGCACGACCCCAACCGGCCGGGACGGCACCGGTTTCGCTCAACAGGCTTTGTTCGCCCTGGCGGTCGTGGAAGGTGCCCAACGCTTGCAAAGTCATCAACTGCGCGGCTGGCACCACCACCGAATACACGGGCACCTCCAGGCGGTACAGTGGAATAGGATCGGCACCTGCCACCGCTGTCGGTAATGGCGGGGTACTGACAGCAGGTTCCGGAGAGGTTTCGGCCGGGATTTGGTTGAGCGGAGGTGCAGTGGGTTCGACCGGAGCAACGGGCCTTGAAGTTGGCGGCTCCACGGGCGGTTCATCGGGCGCAACCACTGGCGGTGTCGGTGGAATCGGTGGTACCGGCACCACTACCTGCGGCACCGGTGTCGGCGGTGGTACCACCGGCGGTTGTACCGCTGCCACTGACGAGCGCAGGTACCAGTTGTTTTCCGAGCCTGCCGTTACACCCCCCTTGAACAGATAGTACTCATAGGCCCCGGCAGAAACCGAGCCTTTCAGGGCAAAGGCATCGGTAGTGCTGACTGCGCCGTTGAGCGCCTGCACCACTTCGATCCCGTTGTTTTGCGTCAGGCCGCCCAGGCCACTGAGATTGGTCACCGCCAATTGGGTATTGCCGCTGATGGTGCCGTCGGAGACCACCAGTTTGTCAGTGGCGGAAGTGTCGTCGCCGAGCACGGTTTGCAGCCACAGCTGGCCGTTGTTGCCGACGTAGTTGCCGTACACCGTCAGCGAGTCCGCGGCGCTGTTGCTGCCGGTGGTCATGTCGATGGTGCCGGCGTTGATGAGGGTCGCCCGCTGGCCGGCGGTGTAGGGTCGGATACTGCCTTGGGTCACCGCCAGCACGCTGGTGTTGTCGATGGAAGCCGTGCCGGTATTACTGGCGCTGTCGCCGAGGAAAAAGTCGCCAGCCAGGTCGAAGTGCGAATTGTTGTTGAGGTTGACGGCTTCCCAACCGATGTAGCGGGAGGCCGTATTGGAAGTGGTGTTGTCGAAGGTCAATTGATCATTGCCCAGGCCGCCGTCGATCGATGGGGTGGCGCTCAACAGGCTTTCGGTCAGGCCGCTGAGCAGCGCGGTATCGTTACCATCACCCATCAGCACGGCGGACTTGATCTGGCCGCCATTGAGCCAGTTGAAGGTGTCGTTGCCGAGGCTGGCGCGGATCTCGCCGTTTATCACGCCGCCGCTGACAGTGATGCGGTCGTCGCCGCCGCTGACACTGATATTGCCGCCAATCGTACCCCCGGTGACGATAATCCAGTCGGTACCAAATCCGGTGACGAGGTTGCCAAGGATCGAGCCGCCGGACATGTCATAGATGTTGTTGTCCAGTTTCATGTCGACGCGGCCGATGGTGCCGCTGGTTTGCTGCGCCACGTCGCCATCTTCAAAGGCGCCGACGATGGTGCCGCCGGTCATCAGGAAGGTGTCGCGGCCGTCGCCTTGGGCCAGAGACTGGATCTGCCCGCCACTCATCACAAAGTCATCGATGCCATTGCCTTGGGAAACCGCACCCGTGACCGCACCGGCACTGATACGGAAGCGATCGGCGCCATCACCCTGAGTGACGCTGCCGACGATTCGTCCGGAGTTCATGTCGACGAGGTCGGTGCCAGCCCCGGTAACAATGTAGCCGTTGATGGTACCGGTGCCGTCAATCGGGAGGGTCAGGATGTTGTTGCCCAGCAGGTCGGTCAGGCCGACAGGGCTGCTGCCACTGTCGCAGACATACGCATCGACGCCGGGGCCGGGAGTGAGTACGCAAGCCGCTTGCGCCTGTTGTACTGCCAGACTTAAAAGCGACAACGCCCCCACTTGAAGAAGTCCATTTTTTCCTGCACGCAGCGCAAGGTGCATAAGATCCCTCTTATTTGATGTCATTCTGATATTGTTTGGGGGTTTTATTTTGTAGTTATATCTAGACCATCAATACGATATCTACAAGGAAATGGGCTTGTGGTCCTTTCGTCGATTGCCCAGGACCTCGGCAGGGTGTTGCAGGCGAATAGAAAGTTAAAATCCACAACGCTGAGCTGGGAAAAACGGATGAGTTCCGCTCTTCGATTTAATACCTCTGCTGGGTATGAGTAAGACAATTCCTGTTTTTTCGCCATAAGTGGGTGGTTATATTGTCTTCCAGTTAGTTTAAATTTTTTTTCTGGAATATATCGTGTCAAAGGTTGCGTTGTTTTTACTTTTTGGTTTTGTGTTGTCGGATTACGTGCTCGCGTCACCCAAAAAACAAATGCTTCTACAAGTGCGTCGTACATGAATTGCGGTTCAGGTCTGGCCACGGCCAAGCGTGTAGCCCAGCTGGAGGTGTGCTTCAGAGTGCCGCCATTCAGCGCCGCACCGCGAAAACTCCTCTGGCAATGGCCCGACATCACGACATAAAACATTTCACACACGGCGTCCATGCTGGTTTTTAACGTTCCCGCGACACGGCTGGCTATGGCTGGCTGATTCCATTCTTAATGCAAATAATTCCAATCGAAGTGAAAACTCATGACCGCAGGTCGTTTTTGTTTTGAGTCATTCTCGTTAGCTCAATGTCGCTGCTCATTTCGATCAATAAGTTGTCATTTACGGTCATTGAGGGATGGCGGCACGACTCTTAGTCTGTCGAACATGACTGATGGGGGCCGCAGAGCTCCCGCACTTTCCGTGATCGCTCGATGTGGAGTTACCGATGACCGCCGCTCAATACCCGCACCTGTTGGCTCCGCTGGACCTGGGGTTCACCACGCTGCGCAATCGCACCCTGATGGGGTCGATGCACACTGGCCTTGAAGAGAAACCGGGTGGCTTCGAGCGCATGGCGGCGTACTTTGCCGAGCGTGCCCGTGGCGGTGTCGGCCTGATGGTCACCGGCGGTATCGGCCCGAATGACGAGGGTGGCGTGTATTCCGGCGCGGCCAAGCTGACGACCGAAGAAGAAGCGCTCAAGCACCGTATCGTCACCCGTGCCGTGCATGACGCGGGCGGCAAGATCTGCATGCAGATCCTCCATGCCGGTCGTTATGCCTACAGCCCGAAACAGGTTGCGCCAAGTGCGATCCAGGCACCGATCAACCCGTTCAAGCCCAGGGAGCTGGACGAGGAAGGCATCGAGAAGCAGATCAGCGATTTCGTCACCTGCTCGGTACTGGCGCAAACCGCCGAGTACGACGGCGTGGAAATCATGGGTTCCGAAGGTTATTTCATTAACCAGTTCCTCGCCGCCCACACCAACCACCGTACCGACCGCTGGGGTGGCAGCTATGAAAACCGCATGCGCCTGCCGGTGGAGATCGTTCGTCGCGTGCGTGAAGCGGTAGGCCCGAACTTCATCATCATTTTCCGTCTGTCGATGCTCGACCTGGTTGAAGGCGGCAGCACCTGGGAAGAGATCGTTCAACTGGCCAAGGCCATCGAGCAGGCCGGCGCGACCATCATCAACACCGGTATCGGCTGGCACGAAGCGCGAATTCCGACCATTGCCACCAAAGTGCCGCGCGCGGCGTTCAGCAAGGTTACGGCCAAGTTGCGGGGTTCGGTCAATATTCCGCTGATCACCACCAACCGTATCAACACCCCGGAAGTCGCCGAGCAGATCCTGGCCGAGGGCGATGCCGACATGGTGTCCATGGCGCGGCCGTTCCTCGCCGACCCGGATTTCGTCAACAAAGCCGCTGAAGGTCGCGCCGATGAGATCAACACCTGCATCGGTTGCAACCAGGCCTGCCTCGACCACACTTTCGGCGGCAAGCTGACCAGTTGCCTGGTGAACCCGCGTGCCTGCCACGAAACCGAGCTCAACTATCTGCCCGTGCAGCAACTGAAGAAAATCGCCGTGGTCGGTGCCGGCCCTGCCGGTCTGTCCGCCGCGACCGTGGCCGCCGAGCGTGGTCATCAGGTGACGCTGTTCGATTCGGCCAGCGAAATCGGCGGTCAGTTCAATATTGCCAAGCGCGTTCCAGGCAAGGAAGAGTTCTACGAAACGATTCGCTACTTCAACCGCAAGTTGCAGACCACCAACGTCGAGGTGTGCCTGAACACCCGCGTCGACGTGGCCGGACTGGTCGAGGGTGGCTACGACGAGATCATTCTGGCCACCGGCATTGCGCCGCGTGTGCCGGCCATTCCAGGGGTGGAAAACGCCAAGGTGCTGAGCTACCTGGACGTGATCCTGGAGCGCAAACCGGTCGGCAAGCGCGTCGCGGTGATTGGTGCCGGTGGTATCGGTTTCGACGTTTCCGAGTTCCTTGTGCATGAAGGCGTCGCCACCAGTCAGGATCGCGCCGCGTTCTGGAAGGAATGGGGCATCGATACACACCTTGAAGCGCGCGGCGGTGTCGCCGGTATCAAGGCCGCGCCCCATGCGCCGGCCCGCGAGGTGTTCCTGCTGCAACGCAAGACGTCCAAGGTCGGCGACGGTCTGGGCAAGACCACCGGCTGGATTCATCGCACGGGCCTTAAGAACAAACAGGTGCAGATGCTCAACAGCGTTGAATACCTGAAGATCGACGACGAAGGCCTGCACATCCGCATCGGCGAAACCGGCGAAGCTCAGGTGCTGCCAGTGGACAACATCGTGATTTGCGCCGGGCAGGATCCGCTGCGCGAGTTGCATGAAGGCCTGGCGGCGGCGGGGCAGAGCGTGCACCTGATCGGCGGCGCGGATGTCGCGGCAGAGCTGGATGCCAAGCGGGCGATTAATCAGGGGTCGCGGTTGGCGGCGCAGTTGTAACATACCGGTCAAGCGTGCCAACGGCCATCGCGAGCAATCTCGCTCCCACACTGAATCTGTGTCGTTCAGCAGATCGAAGGTGGGAGCGAGCTTGCTCGCGATGGCTGCCTTTGAGCGACTAGAATGTAATTTCTTTTTTTAGCTCAATCAGGCGCCAATGCTTCTCCCACCCTCCACCTGGTTACCCCAGGC
>NZ_JAHBDG010000021.1:0-73753 GCF_019956305.1 Pseudomonas sp. BF-B-30
GTCGACATCAATGTTGCATGACACGACGCCTTCGCGAGCAAGCCCGCTCCCACAATTGGGTCTGCGACTAATTCCGGCTACACCTCATCCGTTCTCTTTACAGATAACTTTCGAGGAAAGCCCGGTGACCCCGCTGACATTGCTGTGCCTGCCCTATTCGGGCGCGAGTGCCATGGTCTATAGCCGTTGGCGGCGAAAACTGCCGGAGTGGCTCAAGCTGCAACCGGTGGAGCTTCCGGGGCGGGGCGCGCGCTACGGTGAGCACTTGCACACCGACATGCGCCGTCTGGCGCTGCAACTGGCCCAGGAACAGAAAGCCACGCTCAAGGCGCCGTATGCGTTGTTCGGCCACAGCATGGGGGCGCTGCTGGCCTGCGAGATGGCCCATGCGTTTCGCTCGCTGGGTTGCCCGGAACCGGTGGCGCTGTTCGCCTCGGGCACCGCCGCACCGACGCTTCGCGCCGATTACGACCGTCAGTATGCCGAGCCGAAAACCGACGCCGAACTGATCGAGCAATTGCGCACCCTCAACGGCACCAGCGAAGAGATCCTGGCCAATGAAGAGTTGATGAGCCTGACCCTGCCGGTGCTGCGCGCGGACTTCCTGCTTTGCGGGCGTTTCGAGCCGGTGCAGCGCCCGTTGCTCAGGTGCCCGGTGCACGTGCTCGGCGGCAAGACCGACCGCGCCACCGCCGAACAGTTGATCGGCTGGAGCCAGGAAACCCGTGGCAGTTTTTCGGTGGACATGCTGGCTGGCGGGCACTTCTTCATCCATGAGCAGGAAGCGAAGGTGCTGCGGGTGATCAAGGATCAGCTTGAGGTGCATCATCGGCGGCATTCCATGGCTGCCGTGGGTTAACACCACTCCCAAATTTCACCCGATCCCTTGTGGGAGCGGGCTTGCTCGCGAAAGCGGTGCGTCAGTCAAATACATGGCGCCTGACACACCGCCTTCGCGAGCAAGCCCGCTCCCACAAGGGGGGGTGATGTTCTTGTAACCCGCGCTCTACCGCCCCCTGATACTTGTTCCCATCCGCTAATTTTTCCCGCCTGCATTCGTTTTATAGGGACGACGCGCCCTTGCGCCTGCTGCCTACTGATGCGGATGCCGATAGATGAATGCTGAAGACTCCTTGAAACTCGCTCGCCGGTTTATCGGGTTGCCCCTGGAAAAGCGTCAAATGTTCCTTGCGGCCTTGCACAAGGAGGGCGTGGATTTCGCCCGTTTTCCGATTCCGGCCAGCATCGAGGCTGAGGATCGCCAGGCGCTGTCGTACGCCCAGCAACGCATGTGGTTTCTCTGGCAACTGGATCCCCGCAGCGGTGCCTACAATCTGCCGGGCGCGGTGCGGCTGATCGGGTGCCTGAACCTGTCGGCGCTGGAACAGGCGTTCGCCAGCCTGGTGGCGCGGCATGAAACCCTGCGCACGGTGTTCGCCCGTCAGGCCGATGACAGCCTGTTGCAAGTCCCGGCCACCGCGCCGCTGGTCATCGAGCAGGTGGATTTCAGCGCACTGCCCGCCGAGGAGCGCGAACGTGCCGTGGCTGAAACCGCCGAACAGCAATCGGTACTGCCGTTCGATCTGTCGACCGGTCCGCTGCTGCGGGTCACCTTGCTCAAGCTCGCAGGACAAGAGCACGTGCTGTTACTGACCCTGCACCACATCGTCTCCGACGGCTGGTCGATGAACGTGCTGATCGACGAATTCATCCGCTGCTACGACGCCTTCGATGCCGGCACGCAACCGCAGCTGACGCCGCTGCCTATCCAGTACAGCGACTACGCCCTGTGGCAGCGCCGCTGGCTGGAGGCGGGCGAGCAGGCGCGGCAACTGGCGTACTGGCAGTCGCAATTGGGCGATGAACATCCTGTGCTGGAACTGCCGCTGGATCATTCGCGCCCGGCGATGCCGAGCTATCGTGGTACCCGCTACGAATTCGCGGTCCAGGCGCAACTGGCCGAGCAACTGCGCAGCACCGCACAGAAGCACAACATCACCCTGTTCATGTTGTTGCTCGGCGCTTTCAACACTTTACTGCATCGCTACACCGGGCAAACCGACATCCGCGTCGGCGTGCCCATCGCCAACCGCAACCGCGCGGAAATCGAAGGCTTGATCGGCTTCTTCGTCAACACCCAGGTGCTGCGTACCCAACTGGACGGCCAGACCCGGGTCGACGACCTGCTGCGCGCCATCAAGGAAACCGCCCTTGGCGCCCAGGCCCATCAGGACCTGCCGTTCGAACGCCTGGTCGAAGCGCTGAAACTGGAGCGCAGCCTCAGCCACACGCCGCTGTTCCAGGTGATGTACAACCACCAGCCGCATGTGGCCGACATGGCCTCGGTCAGCACTGCGTCCGGCCTGGAGCTGGGCAGCATCGACTGGCAAAGCCGCACCACCCAGTTCGACCTGACCCTCGACACCTGGGAGAAGGGCGGCAAGCTGCACGCCGCGCTGACCTACGCCAGCGACCTGTTCGAGGCCGATACCATCGCGCGCATGGCCCGGCACTGGACGCGCCTGTTGCAGGCGATAGTCGACGACTCGACGCAAAAAATCGGCGAGTTGCCGATGCTGACGGCGGATGAGCAGCAAGTGCTGGTGCAGGACTGGAACCGCACCGCCGAGATCTATCCGGTCGAGCAGTGCATGCATCAGTTGATCCAGGCCCAGGCCGAACGCACCCCCGGCGCGCCGGCACTGGTGTTTGGCGATCGTCAGCTCAGCTACGCGCAACTCGACGCCCGCAGCAATCAACTGGCGCACTACTTGCGCGAGCAGGGTGTCGGCCCGGATGTGCTGGTGGGGATCTGTGTCGAGCGTTCACTGGAGTTGGTCATCGGCCTGCTGGCGATTCACAAGGCCGGTGGTGCCTACGTACCGCTGGATCCGGAATACCCGGCTGAACGCCTGGCCTACATGATCGAAGACAGTGCGATTGGCTTGCTGCTCACCCAAAGCACTTTACTCGGCGCACTGCCCACCGAAGGCGTCAAGGTCATCGCCCTGGATCAGGAGCAAGACTGGCTCGACGGCTACAGCGAGTCCTGCCCGCCAGTTGAAGTGCATCCACTGAACCTGGCCTATGTGATCTACACCTCCGGCTCCACCGGCAAGCCCAAAGGCGCTGGCAACAGTCACGCGGCGCTGGTCAACCGCTTGTGCTGGATGCAGCAGGCTTACCGGCTGGATGGCAGCGACTCGGTGTTGCAGAAGACCCCGTTCAGTTTCGATGTGTCGGTGTGGGAATTCTTCTGGCCGCTGATGACCGGCGCGCGCCTGGTGGTGGCGCCACCGGGGGCGCATCGTGAACCGGCGCGGTTGATCCGCCTGATCGGTGACCACTGCATCAGTACGCTGCACTTTGTGCCGTCGATGCTCCAGGCGTTCATCCACGAGCCGGGTGTCGAGGTGTGCACCGGTCTCAAGCGCATCGTCTGCAGCGGTGAAGCCTTGCCGCTGGATGCCCAATTGCAGGTGTTCAAAAAGCTGCCGGGTGCCGGGTTGTACAACCTTTACGGCCCGACCGAGGCGGCCATCGACGTCACCCACTGGACCTGCATCGACGAAGGCGCCGACAGCGTGCCCATCGGCCGGCCCATCGCCAACCTGCGCACCCATGTGCTGGATGCACAATTACTGCCGGTTCCGGCCGGCGTGGCGGGGGAGTTGTACCTCGGTGGCGCCGGGCTGGCGCGCAGTTATCACCGGCGTCCGGCGCTCAGCGCCGAGCGTTTTGTGCCGTGCCCCTTCCATGACGGTGCGCGCTTGTACCGCACCGGCGACCGCGTGCGGCAGCGCGCCGATGGGGTGATCGAATACCTCGGGCGCCTCGACCATCAAGTAAAATTGCGCGGCCTGCGCATCGAACTGGGGGAAATCGAAACCCGGCTGATGCAGCATGCGTTGGTGCGTGAGGCCGTGGTGCTGGTACAGGGCGGCAAGCATCTGGTGGCGTATCTGGTGCTGGAAAACGCCAGTGCCGACCCGCAGTGGCCACAAACCCTCAAGGCCTGGCTGCTCGACAGCCTGCCGGAATACATGGTGCCCACCTACCTGATGCCGCTGGACGCCTTGCCGGTGACCGCCAACGGCAAGCTCGACCGCAAGGCTTTGCCGCCGCCCGACGCCACGCCGCAGCAGGTGTTCGTTGCGCCACAAGATGCGATGCAGATCGCGCTGGCGCAGATCTGGCAGAACGTATTGGGCGCAGAACCTGTGGGCCTCGAAGACAATTTCTTCGAGCTCGGCGGCGACTCGATCATTTCCATCCAGGTGGTCAGCCGTGCCCGCCAGGCGGGCATTCGCCTCAGCCCGCGGGATCTGTTCCAGTACCAGACCGTGCGTAGCCTGGCGCTGGTCGCGGCGTTCGACAGCCGCAGCACTGTCGATCAAGGCCCGGTCAGTGGCGAGGTGATCCTGACCCCGGCACAGCATTACTTCTTCGAACAGGCCATCGCCCAGCGTCAGCACTGGAACCAGTCGCTGCTGCTGACGCCCCGGGAAGTGCTGAATCCGCAAGCGCTGGAACGGGCGTTGGTCACCGTCATCAACCACCACGACGCCTTGCGCCTGCGCTTCATCGACGGTGCCGAAGGCTGGCAGCAGCGCCACGCAGCGCCAGTCGAATCAGCTGGATTGTGGCAACGTCGGGCGTCTTCGACCGAAGCCTTGACCGCCCTGTGCGATGAAGCGCAACGCAGCCTCGATCTGGCAAGCGGGCCGCTGCTGCGTGCCTTGCTGATCAGCCTCGACGATGGCAGTCAGCGCCTGTTGCTGGTGGTTCATCATTTGGCGGTGGACGGGGTGTCATGGCGGGTGTTGCTCGAAGACTTGCAACAGGCTTACCGGCAAGTGGCGCTGCCCGAGAAAACCAGCGCCTATCAAGCCTGGGCCGCGCATGTGCAACAGCATGCCGGCACCTTGCCTGGGCAAATGCCGTACTGGCAGGCGCAACTGGCGGATGCCCGGGACCTGCCGTGCGACACCCCCCGGGGCAGCTTGCAGCAGCGCCACGGGCACAAGATCGAATCGAAACTGGATGCCGAACTGACCCGCCAGTTGCTGCAACAGGCCCCGGCGGCCTATCGCACCCAGGTCAATGATCTGTTGCTCACGGCGCTGGCGCGGGTCATCTGCCGCTGGAGCGGGCAGGGCTCGACGCTGATCCAGCTGGAAGGCCACGGCCGCGAAGACCTGTCCGACGACCTCGACCTGAGCCGCACCGTCGGCTGGTTCACCAGCCTGTTTCCGCTGCGCCTGCAACCCGAGGCCGGGATGGTAAATTCGATCAAGTCGATCAAGGAGCAACTGCGCGCCATTCCCGGCAAAGGCCTGGGCTATGGACTGCTGCGCTATCTGGGCGAACCGGCGCAGCGCCAGGCCCTGCAAGACTTGCCGGCGCCACGGATCACCTTCAACTACCTGGGGCAGTTCGATCGTCAGTTCGACGACGCCGCGCTGTTCGTCCCGGCCCCGGAAAGCGGCGGCCAGGCTCAGGGCGACGATGCACCGCTGGCCAACTGGCTGACCGTGGAGGGCCAGGTCTATGGCGGGCAGCTCTCGCTGCAATGGGGCTTCAGCCGTGACATGTTTGCCGAGTCCACGGTGCAGCGACTGGCCGATGCCTACACCGAAGAACTCAAGACACTGATCGAACATTGCTGCGCGACAGCGCCAGGCCAGGTTACGCCGTCGGACTTCCCGCTGGCGCGCATCATCCAGGCACAACTCGATGCCTTGCCTGTTGCGGCGCCGGCCATCGAGGACGTTTACCCGCTGACGCCGATGCAACAGGGCATGCTGTTCCACACCCTGTACGAACCCCAGGCCGAGGCCTACATCAATCAATTGCGCCTGGACATCCAGGGCCTGGAACTGGCCGCGTTCGGCCGGGCCTGGCAAACGGCGATCAACCGACACGACATCCTGCGCAGCAGCTTCCACTGGCTGGGGCTTGAGTGCGCGCATCAGGTGATTCATCGCCAGATCGACCTGCAACTGCAAGTGATCGAAGCAGCCGACATCGATCTCGATGCACTGGCCGCCGAGGAGCGCAGCCGTGGCTTCGAACTCAGCGCCGCGCCATTGTTCCGCCTGCTGCTGGTGCGTCGGGGCAGTGAAGGCTGGCACCTGATCCATACCAGCCATCACATCCTCATGGACGGCTGGAGCAACGCCCAGTTGCTCGGCGAAGTGATCCAGCACTATGCCGGCCAGACGTTGGCCAGGCCGTTGGGGCAATACCGCGACTATCTGGGCTGGATTCAACAGCAGCCGCTGCTGGCCGCCGAACAGTTCTGGAGACAGGCGCTGGCGCCGCTGGAAACGCCGACGCTGCTGGCGCAAGCCTTGCCGACGCCTGCCCATGGGTACGGCATGGGTGAACATCAATTGACCCTTGAAAGCGCCGCGCTACAGCGCCTGAGCGATTTTGCCCGCCAGCAGAAAATCACCCTCAACACCTTGCTGCAAGGCGCCTGGGGCCTGCTGTTGCAACGCTACACGGGCCAGTCCTGTGTGGCGTTTGGCGCAACGATTGCCGGACGCTCCGCGCCGCTGCCGGGCATAGAGCAGCAGTTGGGGCTGTTCATCAACACTTTGCCGATCATCGCCGCGCCGCAAGCGGGGCAGTCGGTGGCCCAGTGGCTCAACGACCTGCAAGCCCTGAACCTGAGCCTGCGCGAGTTCGAACACGTGCCGCTGTACGACATTCAGGGCTGGGCCGGGCAACAGGGGGCGCTGTTCGACAGCCTGCTGGTGTTCGAGAACTTCCCGGTGGCCGAAGCCCTCAAGCAAGGGGCGCCGGCGGGCCTGACCTTCGGTGCGCTGCACAATCACGAAATCACCAGTTACCCGCTGACCCTGGGCATCGAAGTCGGCGCCAGCCTGCGCCTGGATTTCAGTTTCGACCGAACCCGGTTCAGTGCCGCGCAGATCAGCCAGTTGGGCGCCAGCCTGTTGCAGGTGCTGGAGCAGTTCGTCGCACAGCCACAACAGGCATTGGGCGCGGTCAGCTTGCTGGATGCACAGGCGCAAGCAATGGTGCTGGCGTGTTCCCGTCCGCCGGCGCCGCCAATCGATAGCCCGTTGTTGGCTCATCAGCGGTTTGAGCAACAAGCGGCACGCACCCCCGATGCGCTGGCGGTGATGGTCGGTGACGAGCGCCTGACCTACGCCCAGCTCAATGCGCAAGCCAACCAGCTCGCCCATCGCCTGCGTGCCCAGGGCGTGGCGCCGGGGCAGCGGGTGGGCCTGTCGGTGCGGCGCAATGGGCAGATGATCGTCAGCCTGATGGCGATCCTCAAGTCCGGCGCCGGTTATGTGCCGCTGGACCCGGATTACCCGGCCGAGCGCCTGGCCTACATGATCGAAGACAGCGGCATGGACCTGCTGCTGGCGCAACCGGGCCTGCTGGCCGATGTAGCGCTGCCACAAGGTTTGCCGCGCCTGGCGCTGGAGCCGGGTGCAGACACCGGGTATTCCACCGACAACCTGATCAACCTCGTCAGCGCCGAAGACCTGGCCTATCTGATCTACACCTCCGGCTCCACCGGACGCCCGAAAGGCGTGTGCCTGGCCCATGCCGCACTGCGCGAGTTTTGCGTGATCGCGGCGCACTATTCACAACTCACCCCGCAAGACCGCGTGCTGCAATTCGCAACGTTCAGCTTCGACGGCTTTGTCGAGCAGTGCTACCCGCCATTGTGCGTGGGCGCGGCGCTGGTGATGCGCGGCGATGAACTGTGGGACACCGACACCCTCTATCGCCAGATCATCGAGCATGGCGTGACCCTGGCGGATTTGCCGGCGGCCTACTGGTTCCTGCTGTCTCAGGAGTGGGCCGCGCACCCGCAGCAGGACAAGGGGCGTTTGCGTCAGGTCCACGTCGGTGGCGAAGCCATGTCGCTGGAAGGTTTGAAGCTGTGGCACGCCGCCGGCCTGGGCGATGTGCGCCTGCTCAACACCTACGGGCCAACCGAAGCCACGGTGGTGTCCAGTACCCACGAATGCACACTGGCCGATACCCGCAATCACATTGGCGTGCCCATCGGCAAAGCCCTGCCGGGGCGTGCGCTGTATGTGCTGGACAGCGAAGGCCACCTGCTGCCGACCGGTTGCGTCGGCGAATTGTGCATCGGCGGCGACGCCGGCCTTGCCCAGTGTTATCACCAGCGACCGGGCTTGAGCGCCGAGCGCTTCATCGCCGATCCGTTTTCCAGCACGCAGGGGGCGCGGCTTTACCGCAGCGGCGACCTGGCGCGCTATCGCGAGGACGGTGCGCTGGAGTACCTGGGACGCATCGATCATCAAGTGAAAATCCGTGGTTTCCGGGTTGAGTTGGGTGAACTGGAAGCGCATCTGCAAGGCTTGCCGATGATCAGCGAAGCCGCGGTGCTGGTGCACGAAGGCGTTGGCGGCAAGCAATTGATCGGCTATGTGGTGCCGGCTTCAGATGAACTGCTGGACGCTGATGCGCGTCAACTCACCGACACCGTGCGCCGCGCCCTGGGCGAGCGCCTGCCGGAGTACATGCTGCCGGCGCAACTGGTGTTGCTGGCCGCGTTGCCGCTCAACCGCAACGGCAAACTCGACCGCGCCGCGTTGCCGGCCCCGCAGGTCTGGGAGGCCGACGTCGGCAGCGCCCCGCAAGGCGCACTGGAAATCGAACTGGCGCAGATCTGGCGGCAGGTGTTGCAGGTCAGTCGCGTCGACCGCGAAAACAGCTTCTTCGAACTGGGCGGGCACTCGTTGCTGGCGACACAAATCGTCTCGCAGATCCGCCAGCGCCTGGGCCTTTCGGTGAGTTTGCGCAGCCTGTTCGAACACCCGCGCCTCGAGGATTTCGCCGCTCAGGTGCAGGCGCTGCAACACAGCTGTGAGCGCCCGGCGCTGGTGGCGGATACCTCTGGCGAACGCCAGCCGTTGTCCTTTGCCCAGCAGCGCTTGTGGTTCCTGTGGAACCTGGAGCCGGACAGTTCGATGTACAACATGCCGGGTGCCTTGCGCCTGCGCGGCGAACTGAACCTCGATGCCCTGCGCCGAACCTTCGAAACCCTGGTGCAACGTCATGCCGTGTTGCGCACCACCTTTTACGAAGAAGACGGCCAGGCCTGGCAGCGGGTGCACGGACAATTGCCGTTGAGCTTCGAGGCCAGCGACCTGCGGCATCGACCGGCGCCGGACGTCGAAGCGCAGCAACTGGCCCGCGAGGAGGTCGCCCGGCCATTCGACCTGCGCCACGGTCCGTTGCTGCGGGTGCGGGTGCTGCGGGTCGCGGATGACGAACATGTGCTGTTGCTGACGGTGCACCACATCGTCGCCGATGACTGGTCGTTCCGCGTCCTGATCAATGAGTTCGTCAGGCTTTATCCAACCCTCAACCGTGGCCAGACCCCGCAACTGTCGGCGCACAGCGTGCAGTACGCCGACTTCGCCAAATGGCAGCGCCAGTGGCTGGAGCAGGGCGGCGAGTTGCAGCGCCAACTCGACTACTGGCAGCAGCGCCTTGCCGAGCCACAAGCGGTGCTCGAGTTGCCCGCCGATGGCGACCGGCGCACGGCGCAAGAAGGCGCCAGTGCTCATTTCACCTTCAGCGCCGAACTCAGCCAGCAGGTGCGCGACTTTGCCCAACAGCGCGATCTGTCGCTGTTCATGCTGCTGCTGGCCGGTTTCACCCTCGTCCTGCGCCAGCGTACCGAGGTCAGTCGGGTGCGTATCGGCACCGATATCGCCAACCGAAATCAAGCCGAGCTTGAAGAAATGGTCGGCTTCTTCGTTAACCAATTAGTACTGCAAGTGGAGGTCGATGCCGAGCAGTCGGCGGCGCAGTTGCTGGAGGCCTGTCGCCGGGCGGTGCTGGAGGCTTCGGACCATCAGGACCTGCCGTTCGAGCGTCTGGTGGAAGCCTTGCGCTTGCCGCGCCGGGCCGGCCGTTCGCCGCTGTTCGACATCAAGCTGATCTACCAGGAAGGCGTCGGTCGCTTGTCGTCGATGGAGGGCCTGGAGGTCGAGGACTTCCCGTCCGGGCGCCAGGCCGCCGAGATCGGCATGGTCGCCGCGTTCTACAACGATGCCGAGCACATTCACCTGAGTTTCGAAACGCCGGTGGGCCAGTACCTGCCGAGCACGCTGGAGTGTTTGTTCGAACAGATCCGGGCGGTACTCCAGGCGCTGATACGCGCTGACGGAGTGCAGGTCGGTGAGTTGCTGGACCTGGCCGCCGATGTGCAACGCCGTGCCGATGCGCGCTTGAGCGAGCAACGCAAGGCGTTGCTCGGCGGCGCCATGGCGATCAAGCGCCGCTCGGCGAACCGTGGCGCACCGGTAACGCAATCCGCGGCGGACTGATTCAGTCGGCGGCGCCTTTGAGCGCCGCCGTCAACATTTTCTGGAGGGGTTTATGACCGTTTCAACGACCAAGTCCATTCCCAAGATGGGTCGTGGTGCCCGCAAGAGCCTGTCCACCGATCCGACGCGGCTGGTGAGTTTTGCGCCGATGTTCGAAGGCCTCAGCATGCCGCTGGTGTGCCGTCCGGCCGTGTCCGGCGTGAGCCTGGTGGAATGGGCGACCCAGAATCGCGTGCTGATCGAAAGCAAGCTGCTGGAACACGCGGTGATCCTGTTCCGTGGCTTCCAGGTGGCTGATATCGGCGAGTTCAACCGCTGCGTCGACGGGATTTCCGGCGGCGCCCTGGAGTACCTGTTCCGCGCCTCGCCACGGACCCAGATCAGCGGCCAGTTCAAGATCTACAGCTCCACCGATTACCCGGCGCCGGAGAAAATCTTCCCGCACAACGAGCACTCGTATTCACCGGTGTTCCCGCGTCACCTGTATTTCTACTGCGACACGCCGTCGACCACCGGTGGTGAAACACCCTTCGGCGATACCCGCCGGATCCTCGCGAGGATCGACCCGGCGGTGCGCGAAGAGTTTGCCCGCAAACGCATCATGTACGTGCGCAACTACGGCGACGGCATGGGCCTGCCATGGCAGACCGTGTTCCAGAGCGAGGATCGCAGCGAAGTCGAGGCCTACTGCGCCAAAATCGGCATCCAGGCCGAATGGAAGCCGGGCAACCGCCTGCGCACGCGGCAGAACGGCCCGGCCATCGTGCGCCATCCACTGACCGGCGAGCGCATCTGGTTCAACCACGGCACCTTCTTCAACGCACTGACCCTGCCGGACAGCATCCGCGACAACCTGCTGCGTGAATTCGGCCCGCAAGATTTGCCGCAAAACACCTTCTTCGGCGACGGCTCGCCGATTCCCGAGGACGTGATTCGTCACCTGCAAGGCATCTACCGCGAGGTGATGGTCGAGTTCGCCTGGGAGAAGGGCGACGTGGTCCTGCTCGACAACATCCTCAGCGTGCATGCGCGCAACGAATTCACCGGCTACAGAAAAATCCTCACGGCCATGGCCATCGCGCAGAAAAGCGCCGACCTGGATCAGGAATAAGGACCCCCGACATGAACACCACCGCCCTCGAACCTTCGGTAGACGTATTCCAGACTTCGGCCCAGCAGGCCTTTTATTTGCGGGCCCAGGAGCTGGGCGCACGACCGCTGTTCGCCGCGCTGACGTTGCCGGTCGCCCGGCCAGTGGACGCCCAGGCATTGCGCAGGGCACTGGAAACACTCAGTCAGCGCCATGAAATCCTGCGCACGCTGTACCGTCGTCTGCCGGGCATGAAGTGGCCGGTGCAGAGCCTGTGCGATGGGTTGCCGCTCACCCTTCCGGGTAACCAGCCTTCAGTGGCCGGTGCCTTGAGCCGCAGCCGTGAAGTCATGGTTGAAGATTCGAATCAGGCGCTGGTGGTGGCGCAGGTTGAAGACGAGGCAGGGCAGTCTTTCATCACCCTGCTGACCCCGGCATGCAGCATCGACGAGGCATCGCTGCGGGTGCTGGCGAGTGAACTTGGCAGCCTGTTGCGTGGTGAAACCCTGGTCGACGACGAGGACGCGCTGCAATACCTGGACTACAGCGCATGGCAGGAAGAACTGTGCGAAGAGGACATCGGCCACCAGGGCGCGGCGTTCTGGCGCAACCTGCAATCGCAGTTCGTCGTGGCTCATCGCGTGCCGTTCGAAAAAGCTGTCGAAGTCACTCTGGTTCGTCGTCAGGCAACATTGATTGACGCCCCATGGCCTGCTGGCGTGCAACGGGTCGCTGCCGAAACGGGCATTGAGGCAGAGCAATTGGCGCTTTTGCTGTGGACTGCATTCGTTGCACGCATCGGCCACCAGGAAAAGCTGCTGATGGGCTGGCAGGTGGAGGGGCGCAACGAGCAAACCGTCGCCACCCTCGGACGCTTCGCCCGGCGTTTGCCGGTGGCCTTCGAGCACCGCAGCCAGCAGACACTGGCACAAGCGTTGGTGGCGTTTGCCGCCAGCGTCGAACAGTCGCTGTCGTGGCTCGATTGCCTCAACGAATTCGAACTGAGCGCCGAAGGTACCGCGCCGCTGCGTTACGGCTTCGTCTATCAGGCCGCCCTTGAAAGCGCTATCGAGGTGGACGACGGCAACCCCGAAGTCCTTCGCCTGCGAGTGCAGGGCGATCAGTTGCAGTTGTCGTGTTTTGACGGTGCGCTGCCCGAATCGATGCTGGTTGAATGGCTGGAGCAGTTTGTCGAGTTCAGTCACCAATTGCTGGGTTCGCCCGAAATGACCCTGGCTCAGGCGACTCAGGTCAATGACGCACAACTGACCCGATTGGTCGAAGGCTTCAACCCGAACGCCACCGAGCAGGCATTGCCGTTCCGCTTCCTGCAAGAACTGTTCAGCGAACAGGCGCGCCTGCATCCGCAACGGATCGCCCTGAGCGTCAACGGTCAGCGCCTGAGCTATGCCGAACTGGATGCACGCTCCAATCAGGTGGCCAATGCCTTGCGCGGCCAAGGCGTGACCCCGGATGAAATTGTTGCGGTCTACGGCCAGCGCTCCCTGGAAATGGTCATCGCCCTGTTGGGCACGCTCAAGGCTGGCGCTGCGTACTTGCCGTTGGACCCGAACTACCCGATCGAGCGTCTGGCGTTCATGCTCGCCGATACCGGCGCGCGCCATGTGCTGGCCTGCCAAACGCTGCCGGATGCATTGCCCGGTGAGCGGACAATTTCCCTGATGCCGGGGGCCGAAGTCTGGTCCGCCGCGCAAACCCGGCCTGAGCCACAAGGCGACAGCGCCAATCTGGCCTACGTCATCTACACCTCCGGTTCCACCGGAAAACCCAAGGGCGTGATGATCAGCCATGCCAACGCCGTGGCCTCGACCCTGGCGCGCAATGCCTTTTATCGACAGCCGCTGCGCGGGTTCCTGATGCTCTCGTCATTCTCCTTCGACAGCTCGGTGGCCGGGGTTTTCTGGGCGTTGGGGCAGGGCGCGCCCCTGTGCCTGCCGGACGAAGACAGCTACAAGGATCCGGCGCAACTGGCGGCGCTGATCCAGCGCGAGGAGATTTCCCACTACCTGACCTTGCCGTCGTACCACGCACAGATTCTCGAACACCTCGACCGCCAGGCGCTGGCCTGTGTGATCGTCGCTGGCGAAGCCTGCAGCAACGCACTGGTACAGCGACATCGCGAGGCATTGCCGGAGGTGGCGCTGGTCAACGAATACGGCCCGACCGAGGGCACCGTGTGGTGTTCGGCCTGGGAGTTGCCCCTCAGCGATGATGACGACAGCATTCCCATCGGCCAGCCGATTGCCGGCATGCGCATCCACGTGCTCGGCCCGGATTTGCAACCGGTGGCCGTGGGCGTCGAGGGTGAGCTGTATGTCGGCGGGGCCGGCATTGCCCGAGGTTATCTGCAACGGGCCGCGCTGACGGCCGAGCGTTTTGTCCCCGACCTGTTCGCAAAGCCGGCGGGCCAGCGCCTGTACCGCACCGGCGACCTGGCGCGCTATCGCGCCGATGGCGTGTTGGAGTATCTGGGGCGGGTCGATCACCAGGTGAAAATCCGCGGTTTCCGCATTGAGCTGGGCGAAATCGAGTCGGCCATGCGCAACGCGCCGGGCATCGAGGACGCCGCCGTGATTGCCCGGGAAACCCCGACCGGCCCGCAATTGCTGGGCTTCGTGGTGTCCCCGGCCGACACCGCCGACATCCGCCTCAACGAATTGCGCAGCCACTTGGCCGAGGCACTGCCCGAGCACCTGCAACCGGCGCGCTTGCAGGTGCTGGAGCGCTTCCCGTTGATGCCCAACGGCAAACTCAATCGCCAGGCCTTGCTCGATCTCGATGTGCGCCGCAGCGTCTTCGTGGCGCCGCGCAACGACCTGGAAAAAAAACTGGCGGCGATCTGGGCCGAAGCGCTGCACGTCGAACGCGTCGGCGTGCACGACAACTTTTTCGAACTCGGCGGGCACTCGCTGCTGGCCACGCGCATTCGTGCGCGGATTCAGGAAGAACTGAACCTGGCGATCCCGCTCAAGCTGTTTTTCGACGGTGACACCCTGGAACGCCTGGCGGCGCAGATCGAGCAGTTCCGTCAGCACAGTGAACATAAAGAAAACGATGTAGACGCCCTTGAAGCGTTGTTCGACGAAGTGGATGAGGAACACGCGCGATGAGTGCTGCACCGGACAGAATGATGACCCTGGCCCAGCGTTTCTGCGGCTTGAGCGCGGACGCCCGGCGCGCGTTGCAACAGAAGATGCATGCCCAGGGGCTGACCCTGGAACTGCTGCCGATCCCGCCACGGGACCGCGCCGTCGACACGCTGCCGGCGTCCTACGCGCAGCAGCGCTTGTGGTTCCTCTGGCAGATGCAGCCCCAGGCCACTGCCTACAACCTGACCGGTGCCTTCCGCCTGAGCGGCGAACTCAACCCTGAGGCGCTGGCGCAGACCCTGAGCGCGCTGGTGCAGCGTCACGAAGTGCTGCGCACTACCTTCGTTTTTGACGACCGGCAAGTGCTGCAAAAGATTCACCCACGGATGGATGCGCCGCTGCTCGAAGTCAGCGCTGGCGACGAGGCCGAACTGCAGCGGCAGATCGCCCTGAACGCCGAGCAGCCGTTCGACCTGCACAGCGGTCCGTTGATGCGCTGCCGCTTGATCCGCCTCGATGCGCAGCAACATGTGCTGGTGCTGACCTTCCACCACATTGTCACCGACGGCGGTTCGCTGCCGATCCTGTTGCAGGAGTTCACCCGGCTCTATGCACAACTGAGCGCCGGGCAGGCCCCGCAACTACCGGAGCCGGGCATTCAGTACGCCGACTTCGCCCGCTGGCAGCGCCTGTGGCTGGAGGCCGGCGAGGCCGAACGCCAGCTCGATTACTGGCGCGTGCAGTTGGGCCGCGAACACCCGCCACTGAACCTGCCGACCGACCGTCGTCGCCCGGCGATCCCGAGCCAGCAGGGTGCCAGCGTCGAGCTGGAAATCTCCACTGCGTTGACCGCCCAACTGCGTGATCTTGCCCGCCGCGAAGGCTGCACCCTGTTCATGGTGCTGATGGCAGCGTTGCAGACACTGTTGCATCGCTACAGCGGCGAGCAGGACATTCGTGTCGGCGTGCCGATTGCCAACCGCACCCGCCAGGACGTGGAAAACCTGCTGGGCTTTTTCGTCAATACCCAGGTGTTGCGCAGCCAGCCACGGGCCGACCAGCCGTTTGGGCAATTGCTGGCCGAGATCAAGGCCGCGGCGCTCGGCGCACAGGCCCATCAGGACCTGCCGTTCGAGCAACTGGTCGATGGCCTGGGCGTGGAGCGCAGCCTGAGCCACACGCCTCTGTTCCAGGTGATGTTCAACCACCAGCGCGACAGTGGCGGTCCGCAACGCTGGGACCTGCCGGGGCTGAGCGTCGAACCGCTGATCTGGGATGAGAAAACCACCAAGTTCGATCTGATGCTCGACACCGTCGAGGGCGACGAGGGCATCCACGCGTCGTTCGTCTACGCCACTGAGCTGTTCGACGCCTCGACCATTGAGCGTCTCGGCCGGCACTGGCTGAACCTGTTGCAGGCGATTTGCACTGACAGCACGATTGCCTTGGCGGACCTGTGCATGCTCGACGCCTCCGAGCAGCAGGCCACCTTGCGCGACTGGAATCGCACTGCCGGGTTGAACAGCGATCAGGCGAACCTGCTGTGTGCCCATCAACTGATCGAAGCCCAGGCCGCCGCGCACCCGAACAACATCGCCGTGACCTGCGACGGCGTCACCCTCACTTACGCCGAACTGAACCGAAGCGCCAACCGCATCGCCCATCGCCTGCGCGAGCGCGGCGTCGGCCCCGATGTGTTGGTGGGCATCGCCCTGGAGCGTTCGCTGGAGATGATCGTCAGCCTGTTGGCGATCCTCAAGGCCGGTGGCGCCTACGTGCCGCTGGACCCGCAATACCCGCAGGACCGCCTGGCCTGGATGCTCGCCGACAGCGGCACGCGCCTGTTGCTGACCGATTCCGCGCTGTTGCCACAGCTGCCGTTGAACGAAGGCATTGAAGTGATCTGCCTCGATCACGCCAGCGACTGGCTGCTTGAAGCCAGTGCCGACAACCTGCCGAACCTGACCGCTCCAGCGAACCTGGCCTACGTCATCTACACCTCCGGTTCCACCGGCAAACCCAAAGGCACGCTGCTGCCCCACAGCAACCTGACGCGGCTGTTCAGCGCCACCGAGCACTGGTTCGGTTTCAATGCGCAAGATGTGTGGAGCCTGTTCCACTCCTATGCCTTCGACTTTTCCGTGTGGGAAATTTTTGGCGCGTTGTTCTACGGCGGCAAGCTGGTGGTGGTGCCCCACGCGGTCAGCCGCTCCCCGGAAGACTTCGCCCGCTTGCTCAGTGATGAGGGAGTCACGGTACTCAACCAGACCCCTTCGGCCTTTCGCCAGTTGATGCCGTTCGCCTGCGCCAATGCGCCAGACATGTCCCTGCGGTATGTGGTGTTCGGTGGCGAGGCGCTGGACGTGGCCAGCCTGCGTCCGTGGTATGACGCCTTCGACGACCGGCAGCCGTTGCTGATCAATATGTACGGCATCACCGAAACCACCGTGCATGTGACCTACCGGCCGCTGTCCCGCGCCGACCTCGATGGCGCCAATAGCTCGCCGCTGGGGGAGCCGATCGGCGATCTGCGCTGGTACGTGCTCGACCCGCGCCTGAACCCGGTGGCCAAGGGCTGCGTCGGTGAGCTGTATGTCGGCGGTGCCGGCCTTGCTCGCGGTTATCACCAGCGGCCCGATCTGACCGCCACGCGGTTCGTGCCGGACCTGTTTGCCGCCGAGTCGGGTGCGCGCCTGTATCGCACGGGCGATCTGGCGCGTTATTGCGCCGATGGCAGCATCGAGTACGCCGGGCGTATCGACCATCAGGTGAAGATCCGTGGTTTCCGCATCGAACTGGGGGAAATCCAGGATCGTCTGCAAAGCCATCCGGCCATCGAGCAGGCGCTGGTCCTGGCACCGCAGGTCAATGGCAGCCCGCAATTGGTCGCGTGGTTCACCTCGACCGGCGACGACAGCGATTTGCGCCACTCCCTGCGTGAACATTTGCAGGCCGGTTTGCCGGACTACATGGTGCCGGCGCATCTGATCAAACTCGACCAATGGCCGCTGACCGGCAACGGCAAACTCGATCGCGCTGCATTGCCCAAGCCCGACGCAACGCTGGCGCAGCAGGCCTACACGGCGCCGATGGATGAGCTGCAAACCGAATTGGCGGCGATCTGGCAAGACGTGCTCAAGCTCGAGCGCGTAGGCATCGACGACAACTTCTTCGAACTGGGCGGCGACTCGATCATCTCGATCCAGGTGGTCAGCCGAGCGCGTCAGGCCGGGATTCGCATCACCCCGCGGGACCTGTTCCAGCACCAGACCGTGCAGAGCCTGGCGAAGGTCGCGGTACGCAGCGCCGGGTTGCTCATCGACCAGGGATCGGTGCGTGGCGAGGTGCTGCTGACGCCGATCCAGCACTGGTTCTTCGAGCAAGACATCGAGGCCCGTCACCACTGGAACCAGTCGCTGCTGCTGGAACTGCGCGAGCCGCTGGACAGCGACAGCCTGCAACAGGCCTTGGCCGCGCTGGTAGAACATCACGACGCGTTGCGTCTGCGGTTGCGTAATGTCGACGGCGTCTGGCAACAGGCCCAGGCCGAGCAGTGGAACAGCGCCGAGGTGCTGTGGCAGCGCCAGGCCGCCAATGCCGATGAACTGCTTGAACTGTGCAACGCCGCGCAAGCCAGCCTGAATCTGCAGGACGGCCCGCTGTTGCGCGCCTTGCTGGTGGACATGGGCGCGGCGGGCCAGCGCCTGCTGCTGGTGGTGCATCACCTGGCGGTGGACGGCGTGTCCTGGCGATTGCTGCTGGAAGATTTGCAAACCGCGTATCAACAAGTGCGGCAAGCTCAACCCCTGCGTCTGCCAGCGAAAACCAGCGCCTACCAGGCCTGGGCCGCTCGCCTGCAAACTCATGCGCAAAGTGCTGTATTGGCCAGCCAAGCCAGTTACTGGCAAGACCAGTACCGCGACGTACAGGTGCAACTGCCCGCCGACAACCCCCAAGGCAGCCTGACCAGCCAGCATGCCGTGAGCGTGGAAACGTTGCTCGACAGCACATTGACCCGCCAACTGCTGCAGGACGCCCCGGCGGCTTACCGCACCCAGGTCAACGACCTGTTGCTGACGGCACTGGCGCGGGTGTTGGGCAACTGGACAGGTCAAACTTCGACGCTGGTGAAACTGGAAGGCCATGGCCGCGAAGACCTGTTCGACGACATCGACCTGACCCGCACCCTGGGCTGGTTCACCTCGATCTTCCCGGTGAAACTCACCCCGGCGGGCGATCTGGCTGCAAGCATCAAAGCAGTCAAGGAACAGCTGCGCGCCGTGCCCGACAAAGGTATCGGCTTCGGCATCCTGCGCTATCTGGCGGACGCCGGCCTTGAGGATCTGCCGTCACCGCACGTCACCTTCAACTACATGGGCCAGTTCGATGCCAGTTTCGACGAACAGGCGCCGTGGCGTCCGGCCCGGGAAAGCGGTGGCGCCGAGCAGGGCGCATCGGCCGAACTGGACCGGGGCCTGAGCATCAACGGTCAGGTGTATGCCGGGCAACTGCGCCTGAGCTGGACCTTCAGCGGTGACGTGTTCAACCTGCAGACCGTGCAGCGTCTGGCCGATGCCTACGCCCTGGAGCTGCAACGGCTGATCGAACATTGCCTGAGCGGTGCCGGCGGGTTGACCCCGAGCGACGTGCCACTGGTGCGCGTCGATCAGGCGCAGCTGGATGCCTTGCCGCTGGCGGCCAGCCAGATCGAAGACATCCTGCCGCTGTCGCCGATGCAGCAAGGCATGTTGTTTCACAGCCTGTTCGCCCCGGATGCCGGGGCCTACGTCCCGCAGATGCGCGTGGATGTGCAGGGGCTCGACGTCGAGGCGTTCCGCGATGCCTGGCAGCAGACGCTGCAGCGCCATGAAGTGCTGCGCGCGGCGTTCTTCAGCGAAAGCAACGGCTCGCGGCCGTTGCAAGTGATCCTGGCCGACGCCACGCTGCCGCTGACCGTGCTCGACTGGCGCGATCAACCCAAGGTTACCGGAGCGCTGGATCGCCTGGCCGAGGACGACCGTCTGCGCGGTTTCGACCTGACACTGGCGCCGTTGCTGCGCCTGACCCTGGTGCAGACCGCCGATGACCGCCATCACCTGATCTTCACCAACCACCACATCCTGCTCGACGGCTGGAGCACTTCGCAGTTGTTCGGCGAAGTGCTGCAGCGGTATAGCGGAATCATGCCGGCGCCGAGTGTTGGCGGTTATCGCGATTACATGACTTGGCTGGGCACCCGCGATCGCGCCGCATGCGAAGCGTTCTGGCTGGAGCAATTGCAGTCGTTCACCGAACCGACCCGACTGGCCGGCGCCTTGCCGGGGCCGGTTGCCGGGCAGGGCGATGCTCATCGCACCCTGCACCTGAGCCTGGACCGCACAGCCACCGAGCGCCTGAGCGGGTTCGCCCGTCAGGCCCGCGTCACGCCCAACACGGTGCTGCAAGCGGCGTGGCTGTTGCTGTTGCAGCGCTACACCGGGCAGCAAACAGTGGCGTTCGGCGCCACGGTGTCGGGGCGTCCAAGCGAATTGCAAGGCATCGAGCAGCAGATCGGTCTGTTCATCAACACCTTGCCGGTGATCGCCACACCGCACCCCGAGCGCACGGTCAGCCAATGGATCGATGAAGTCCAGGCGCTCAACCTCAAGTTGCGTGAAGTCGAATACACACCGCTGGCGGATGTACAGCGTTGGGCCGGTCACTCTGGCGAGGCGCTGTTCGACACGCTGCTGGTGTTCGAAAACTATCCGGTGGCCCAGGCGCTGGAGGAGGGCAATGCCAGCGCGCTGAAGTTCTCCGGCATCAGCAACCACGACCAGACCAGCTTCCCCCTGGCCATCGCCGCCGAGCTGGGTGAATGCCTGGATTTGCGTTTCAACTACGACACGGCGCTGTTCAGCGCCGAAGCCATTGAAGGCTTGAGCACACGTCTGCTTGCATTGCTCGATGCCATGGTCAGTGCGCCGCAACTGCCATTGGGGTGCTTGAACCTGCTCGATGCCGCACAAGCGGCGCAGCAGATCGAGGGCTTCAACCGCACCGCGCAGGCCTGGCCGGATGTGCGTCCGGTTTACCAGTGCTTCGAAGCCCAGGTGCTGCAAACCCCGGAGGCCCCAGCCCTGGTATTTGCCGGCCAGACCCTCAGCTATCGCGAACTCAATCGACAGGCCAACCGGCTGGCGCACTACCTGCGCAGCCAGGGCGTCGGCGCCGAAGTGCTGGTGGGCATTGCCGCCGAGCGTTCGCTGGAACTGGTGATTGGCCTGCTGGCGATCATGAAGGCCGGTGGCGCCTACGTGCCGCTGGACCCGGACTACCCGCGCGAACGCCTGGAGCACATGTTCGACGACAGCGGCGTACACCTGCTGCTGACCCAGCGTCATTTGCTTGAGCAGTTGCCGATTCCGCCCGCCACCACGGCGATTTGTCTCGATGACATGGCCGGTTTGCTGGACGACCTGAGCAACGAAAACCTGCCCTGTGTGGTCGAGCTGCAATCGCTGGCCTACATGATCTACACCTCCGGCTCCACCGGCAAACCCAAGGGCGCGGCCAACCACCATGAGGCCTTGTACAACCGCTTGGCGTGGATGCAGGGCGCCTATCCGCTGGACGGGCGCGACACCGTCTTGCAGAAAACCCCGTTCAGTTTCGACGTGTCGGTCTGGGAGTTTTTCTGGCCATTGATGACCGGCGCACGCCTGGCCGTGGCCGAGCCGGGTGCCCATCGCGATCCGGCGCAACTGGTCAGCCTGATCGAGCCGTACCAGGTCAGCACCCTGCATTTCGTGCCGTCGATGCTGCAGGCGTTCGTGCAGGGCGAAGGCTTCGAGCGTTGCGCCAGCCTGCGGCAGGTCATGTGCAGCGGCGAAGCCCTGTCGGCGGACTTGCAGCACAGCCTGTTCCGCGTGCTGCCCAACGTTGGCCTGTACAACCTGTACGGCCCGACCGAAGCGGCCATCGACGTGACCCACTGGACTTGTGTCGACGACGGCGGCTTCAGCGTGCCGATCGGTTATCCGATTGCCAACCTGGTGACCTACATCCTCGACGACAGCCTGCAACCGCAAGTGGCGGGCTGCGTTGGTGAGCTGTACCTGGGCGGCATCGGCCTGGCTCGTGGTTATCACAACCGCCCGGAGCTGACTGCCGAACGCTTCGTCGCCAGCCCGTTCGGTGAGCAGGGCGAGCGCCTGTACCGCACCGGCGACCTGGCTCGATACCGCGAGGACGGCGTGATCGAATACGTCGGGCGCATCGACCATCAAGTGAAGATCCGCGGCTTGCGCATCGAGCTGGGGGAAATCGAGGCCTGCCTGCTGGAGCATCCATCGGTGCGCGAGGCGGTGGTGATCGCCCTCGACGTTGGCAAGTCCAAGCAACTGGTGGCTTACGTCACAGGTCCTGCTGCCGTTGATCCACTCAAGCAACACTTGCGCAACGCGCTGCCCGAGCACATGCAGCCGAGCCACGTGCTGCTGCTCGATCAGTTGCCGGTGACGCCCAACGGCAAGCTCGACCGCCGCGCATTGCCGCAACCGGACCTGCAAGTGCGCGAATACGTTGCGCCGCGCAGTGCCGTGGAAGAGACGCTGCAAGCCGTGTGGCAGGCGTTGTTCGAAGTGCCGCAGATTGGCATGCACGACAACTTCTTCGAACTGGGCGGCGATTCAATCGTCTCGATCCAGGCTGTCAGTCGCGCACGCAAGGCCGGGTTGAGCATTTCGCCCAAAGATGTGTTCAGCCATCCGACCATCGCCGAACTGGCCACGGTCGCTCAACCGCTCACGGCAGATCAAACGGTACAGACGGTGTTTGCACCGGCCGCGAACATCGAACTGAGTGACGCGCAGTATCTGGCGCTGGAACTGACAGCGGACGAAGTCGAGGATGTTTATCCGCTGTCGCCGATGCAGCAGGGCATGCTGTTCCACTCGGTGCAGGACGGCGACTCGGGGCTGTACGTCAATCAGATCGAAGTGGGTGTGCGTGGCGTCGACGGTGCGCGCTTCCGTGCAGCCTGGGCGGATGCTGCCAAACGTCACGGGATTCTGCGCACCGCATTCCTCTGGGAAGGCGACAAGGAACCGCTGCAAGTGGTACTGCGTGACGCGCCGTCACTGCTCACTGAATTGGACTGGCGCGGGCTCGATGATCAGCCTGAGCGCGTCCGCCAACTGGCCCTCGAGGAGCGCGAACGCGGCTTCTCGTTGAACCGCGCACCGCTGTTGCGCCTGTTGCTGGTGCGCCTGGAAGACGACCGCTATCGCCTGATCTGGACCTACCACCACATCCTCATGGATGGCTGGAGCGTGTCGCGCCTGATCGGTGAAGTGCTGCGCCATTACAGCGGCGAGGAGCACGAGCCGGTGGCCGCCTATCGCGACTACATCGACTGGCTCGGTCAGCAAGTCGCCGAGGCCAGCGAGGTGTTCTGGAAAGGCAAACTCAGTAACCTTGAAGGCGCCACGCACCTGGCCCGCGCACTGCCGGTCAAGGCGCCGCAAACCGGTTATCACGCGATCTATACGCACCTGAGCGTCGGGCAGACCGCGGGGTTGCAGGCCTTTGCCCAGCAACAGCAAGTGACCCTCAACACCCTGGTGCAAGCCGCGTGGTTGCTGCTGTTGCAGCGCTACACCGGCCAGCGCACGGTGACCTTCGGCGCCACGGTATCCGGGCGTCCGGAAACACTCAACGGCTCGGAGAACATGCTCGGGCTGTTCATCAACACCTTGCCGGTGGTCAATACGGTGCCGACCGACATGAACGTCGGTGACTGGCTGCGGGAGATCCAGGCCTATAACCTCGACATCCGCGACTTCCAGCAAACCCCGCTCAGTGATATTCAGCGCTGGGCCGGGCAGGGCGGGCAGTCGTTGTTCGACAGCATCATCGTGTTCGAAAACCAGCCGGTGGACCGTACCCTTCGCGAGTGGAACGGCGATTCCCTGCGCTTCGAGGACGTCTCCGATTTCGGCCTGACCAGCTTCGCCATGGACCTGATGGTCAGCCTCGACGAGGGGCTGCGCATCGAGTACATGCACCAGCGCGATCAGTTCGATCTGGCCACCGTGGAAATCCTGCGCAGCCACATGGAAAGCCTGATGCAGCGCTTGTGCGACGACGCCGGGCGCGCCGTCGGTGAGCTGGGTCTGCTGACCCTGGACGAAGGCCGGGCGCTGGACGGCGAACCACAGGTGGTGGCTGAGGGTGACGAGACGCCAGTGCACGAACTGATCCGTCAGCGTGCGCGACTGCAACCGGATCACACGGCACTGGTGCTCAGTTATGCCGATCGCGACGCCGAGCAGTTGAGTTATGCCGAGCTGGACCGTCGCTCCGATGCCCTGGCAGTGCATCTGCTGGAGCAAGGCGTGCAGACCGAAGACGTGATCGGCGTGTTCATGGAGCGATCGCTGGAGTTGGTGGTGTCGCTGCTGGCGGTGATGAAGTGCGGTGCGGCCTACGTGCCGCTGGACCCGCAATACCCGCAGGAACGCCTGCGCTACATGATGGCCGACAGCGACATGCGCTTGCTGCTGACCCAGGAGCGTCTGTGCGATAGCGCGCAACTCAATCCGGGCACGGCGATGGTCGCAGTGGATCGCTTGAACTTCGACGTCGATGTGGCGGTGCCATCGAGTTCCGTGCACGCCGAGCAACTGGCCTACCTGATCTACACCTCGGGCTCCACCGGCAAGCCGAAAAGCGTCGCCGTGGCCCACGGGCCTTTGAGCATGCACGTGCAAGCCATCGCCGAGCTATACGAGATGGACCCGGATAATCGCGAGCTGCATTTCATGTCGTTCGCCTTCGACGGCGCCCATGAACGCTGGATCACTGCGCTGACCAGCGGCTCGACCCTGGTGATCCGCGACAACAATCTGTGGACCGCCGAGCAGACCCTGGCGGTGCTGCACCGCCAGCGCATCAGCGTCGCCTGCTTCCCGCCGGCGTACCTGCTGCAACTGGCCGAGCACGCCGAATTGCAGGGCGGCGATCCACCGCCGGTGCGCATCTATTGCTTCGGTGGCGACGCGGTGCCGGACGCCACCTTCGAGCGGGTCAAGCACACACTCAAGCCGCAATTCCTGGTCAACGGCTATGGGCCGACGGAAACCGTGGTCACGCCGCTGCTGTGGAAAATCGCCGCCGACGGCCATTGCCAGGCGATGTATGCACCGATTGGTCAACGCGTCGGCAGCCGCAGCCTGCACGTACTGGACATGGACCTCAACCCGCTGCCGGTGGGCGTGGTCGGTGAGTTGTACATCGGCGGACGGGGTGTCGCGCGCGGCTACCATCGCCACCCGTGGCAGAGCGCCGAGCGTTTCGTCGCCGATCCTTTCAGCACTGAAGGCGGGCGCCTGTACCGCACCGGCGACCTGGTGCGCCGTCGCGAGGATGGCGTGTTCGATTACGTCGGGCGTATCGACCATCAGGTCAAGGTGCGCGGCTTCCGCATCGAACTGGGTGAAATCGAAGCCCGCTTGCGCGAGCAGGCCGGGGTCAACGATGCGCTGGTGGTGGTGCGTGACAACGGTCAGGGGCCGCAATTGGTAGGCTATGTGGTGGCGGCGCAAGACGATGGCCTCGGCCCGCGTTGCCAGGCAGCATTGCGCGAGAGCCTGCCCGACTACATGGTGCCGACGCAGGTCGTGGTGCTGCCGCGCTTCCCGTTGACCCCCAACGGCAAACTCGATCGCAAGGCCTTGCCGGACCCGGCCTTCACCGGCCGTGACTACGTGGCGCCGCGCACGCCGCTGGAATGGGCGCTGGCGGATATCTGGCAACAGGTGCTGGGCATCGAGAAGGTTGGCATTACCGACAACTTCTTCGAGTTGGGCGGCGATTCGCTGCGCACCCTCAAGGTGATCTCGAAAGTCCGTGCCCTGAATGAGCCTGACTTCCAGCTCAAACTGCGGGACATGATGGCCAAGCCGACGATTGCCGGGTTGTCCGGTGTCGATGAACAGCCGCTGCGACAGAGTCCGCAACCGCTGTTGCTGCTAAACCAGGTGGTGAATGATCAGCCGCCGCTGTTCTGCCTGCACGCCGGTTTTGGCACGGTGTTCGACTACGAGCCATTGGCCCGACGCCTGGATGGCGAGCGCACGGTGTACGGCGTGCAATGCCGGATGCTGCTCGACCGGCAGTGGCACGACAGCTCGCTTTCGCAGATGGCCCAAGATTACGTCGAGGCGATCCGCGCCCGGCAACCCCAGGGGCCGTACCACGTGCTGGGCTGGTCGCTGGGCGGGGCGTTGGCGTTGATGGTGAGTGACTTGTTCGAACAGCAGGGCCAGCGAGTGGCGTTTGTCGGCCTGGTGGACAGCTTTGTGCCGACCCAGGTCAATGCCGTCGCCAGCCCGGATGAGTGGCGCACGGATCTGGCCGAGTTCCTCGGTGCAACCTTGGGCATGGATGGCGAGGTGATTGCCCGGGTGTTGAGTACCGAGTCGACGGGGGACCACGAGGCAGTGGCGCGGATCATTCGTGCGGTGATCGACAGCGAAAGCGATCAGGCCAGCGGCTACGCGCTGCTCGGTGCCGATGAGTTGGCCCAGACGTTCATGGTCAGCACGCGGATGAAGGCGCTGTCGCGACAGGTCGAGACCTTGCCGATTCCGCAGGCCGAGCTGCATTGCTGGTGGGCCGATGGCAACCCGACGGCCGAACGCGCGACCCTGGAGCGTCAGCGACCACGACTGCGCAAGGTGCAAACGGTAACGGCCGGCCACTTCGATATCCTGCAGCAGGAGGAGTGCCTGGACGCCGTGGTGGCTGTGCTTGGCCGGGAGGTGGTGCCGCAGTCTTAAGCCGTTTACTTGTGATGAGGGGAAAACCTGTGGCGAGGGGGCTTGCCCCCGTTCGGCTGCGAAGCAGTCGCAATCCCGAACAACGCGGTATGTCTGACTAATCTCAAACGCTGGTTCTGGGGCCGCTTCGCGACCCAACGGGGGCAAGCCCCCTCGCCACAGGTTTCTTGTTCGGCCTGGGAGATTCTTCATTGAACAGGATGACGCCCTAATGAACGGTCCTCACGGTTCGTTTACTGGGCAAGCTTTTTATTTTTGGAGACTACCGCCCATGGCACTGCACCCGGACATCGAAGGGTTTCTAGAGCTGGCCGAGTTCGGCCGCCTTAGCGGCAAAAGCCAACCCATGCATGAGCTGAACCCGAGCGAAGCGCGGCAGCAGTTCGAACAGACTTCGCAGTTGCTCGATGCGGCGCCAACGGGCGCGTTGACGGTATCTGCGCTCAGCATTACGGCGCGGGACGGGCATGTGCTCAATGCGCGGCTGTACGCCAAACCACAACCGGACAACGAGCCGCGCCCGGTGTTGCTGTACTTCCATGGCGGCGGGTACGTGGTGGGCAGCCTCGATTCCCACGACACCTTGTGCCGGCGCCTGGCGCTGGCGGGGGAGTTTGCCGTGTTGTCGGCGGACTATCGCCTGGCGCCTGAGCACCGTTTTCCCACTGCATACAACGATGCCGAAGACATCACCCGTTGGCTGGCCATTACCGGTGCCAAAGCATTGGGTCTGGACGCGAGACGGATCGCTCTGGCCGGGGACAGCGTCGGCGGCAGCCTGGTGGCATCGCTGTGCATCGCCATCGCCCAGGACCCGTTGGGATGGCCGCTTGTGCCTCGTCTGCAAGTGCTGCTGTACCCGGTGATCGACGCGGTAAAAAAACGCCCATCCCTCGAGCGATTCGCCGAAGGCTATCTGCTGGAAGCCACCACGCTGGAATGGTTCTACCAGCAATACCAACGCAGTGAAGCGGATCGTGCCGACTGGCGTTTTTCACCGTTGTACGCCGAGTGCGTGCAACGGCTGACGCCGACGGTGTTGTGGTTGGCCGAATACGACCCGTTGCTCGATGAAGGCCTGGCCTGGGCCGAGAAACTGCGTACTGCGGGGCAACCCCTGGTGCTGGAGGTCAAGGCCGGCATGACCCACGACTTTGCGCGCATGGGCGAGATGGTCCAGGAAGTGCCGGGGATGCTGGGACAACTGGCGGCGCAGATCAGCGAGAGTTTGGCCTGACGCATGGCGTAGTGATCAGCGACGCCGTCCCCCTGTGGGAGCGGGCTTGCTCGCGAAAGCGATATTTCAGCCGACACATAAGTTGCCTGACACACCGCCTTCGCGAGCAAGCCCGCTCCCACAGGTCTATCGGTGATCCGGAGATAGTGGTCAGGGCGGATCAAGCCGATCCAACGCCCGATTCACCGCCAGTTCCCCCAACATGATCACCTGCGCAATCCCCAACAGCGCATTGCGGCTTGTCCCTTCCAGATGATCCACCAGATCGTTGGCCATGACATTGGCCGACGCCAGCGACGCACAGGCATGCACCAGCAGGGTTTCGGTACTGAGTTCGGGGTTGACGATGAACATCGTGCTGGGTGTGCGCGGAGTGGCCATGATGTTGGGGCCGGGGTTGAGGTGGTGATTGAGCGCGCGCTCGGCGGCTTCGTGGAATTGTTTTGAGTCGGGGCTTTCGTACGTCGAGGCCGGGTCGGAATCCGGCGGATTTGGCGTTACCTTGAACATAGATACTTACCTTTAAGTAGGGCAGCACCAGTTCGCTACTAAACGAAAGGGTGGCAGCTGTGCGCAAGTTAGTAGACCGGCAAGGTGAGGAACCGGCGCGCCCGGGGGCGCCATGCGCACAGCCACCATCAAACACAGGCAGATGCCTGACTGATGATACTCATGCGACCGTTCTAACCTTGGCCGGGCTACTAAACCCGATCACCGACAATCAGTGACCCGAATCAAGTTACCGACGACCCCCAAGGCGCACAAGCCGGCGGATTCTGGCGTACCTGTAGGCAACGGCGCAAGGCGTTGTGGCTTTCACGAAGTAACCTGTAGGGCGCTTAAACAAGTGCTGCTGACTGGTGTTTGTCAGCGACGATCTGATTTCTGTACCGATTGTGTTTCGAACAAATAAACGGGAAACATCTGATGGGCTTTTCGGTTTGATGTCCCTCGACACTTAACTAAAAACTGCTAGATTCACCGCTCGATTGGCACGACAAGGAATGTTCGTTCATGAAATTTGGCTACCTGATCATCTACGTCAAGGATGTAGAGGACTCTCTCAAGTTCTTCTCATCGGCCTTCGGGCTCGGCGTTCGGTTCATCCACGAGTCCGGCACCTATGGCGAACTGGAAACCGGCGAAACCGCGTTGGCATTCGCCGCCGATGAACTGGCCGCATCGAACTTCAGCACCGGTCATGTCCCGGCGCACTCATCCCTCAAACCGCTAGGCATCGAAGTCGGGCTGGTAACCGAGGATGTCCCCGTGGCCCATGCCAAAGCGATTCAAGCAGGCGCCAGCGAAATCGCTGCCCCGACTACCAAACCCTGGGGGCAAACCGTGTCTTACGTTCGATGCCCTGACGGAACGCTGGTTGAGCTGTGCACACCCGTAAACGCTACCGAGAGTGAGTCTTGAAAGCCGGGCGCGAAGCGAACCACGCAGACAAGTCTGGCAGTAACCTGCAAGTGGTCACGTCAACGGACCCTTTGGCGATACTTGAAATCTCAGGGATTACGCCGCAACTCCGGGAGTTGGAAACGCAGGCCGTTGCAGAAGGCTTCAGGTTCATCTCCCGGTTGATCGAGGAATGGGAAAACGGTGCCAATCGATTCGATCAGCAGGGTGAGTGTCTTTTCGGGGCGTTCCGGAACGGGCGGCTGATTGCCATAGGAGGTCTTTCATCAGACCCATTTGCCGAACCGGATGTAGGGCGATTACGGCGGGTCTACGTCGCACGTGCATCAAGGGGCCAGAACGTGGGCAAAGCGTTGGTGCAGCACCTGCTGGAATTGGCGAGTGAGCATTTTCGCGTTGTGCGACTGTCCACGGACACACCCGAGGGCGCCGCCTTTTACCTGCGCTGCGGGTTCCGACCGATCCAGGATGATTTTGCGACGCATATGAAGTCATTGGCGTTCTGAAAAAACCAAGGATGATTCAATGATGAATCATAAAAAAACCTCATCAGTTGCCTGATATTTCCCATCGCCCCGGTCGGCGTCATTTTTCTGACCTTCGCCCTGTGCAGGGAAATCTGGGCAGAAAGCTTCTACACACCCGGCGAGGACGGCGGAGAAGTCGAGCCCGCGCTGGCTCTCTTTATCATTCCGATCCTGCTGGTCATTGCGGCATTTTTGTTTGCGGGCCTGACAGTGTTGACTCGATGGGTGGCGCGGCGTTTTGAACCCGGGGCCTGGTGGCGGTGGTTGATGGCGATTCCGCGCGTCGTCCTGGCAGCCATTGCGTTGTTTCTGTTTCTGCTTTCGACCGGTTTCCTGATGGGAGATGTGCTCGGTCCTTTCAGGTATTGGCAGGTGGCTTGCGCATGGGCAGCCAGCGCGGTGACCGCCGGGGCATTTGTGGTTCAGCAACTTTCACGTCTAAAGGAATAATCCTCAGGCCTCGGACAGGGTTCTGCCGAGCCATCTTCCGTATCCCGTATCGGCTATGTATTATCGACCTCGGCCCGATGCTGCCCGCCGCTCGCTCCCGTTGGGAAAGGTGAAAGCGTCTCCTCCTTCTACAAACCCTGTCGCCTCTCTTGACGGTCGAGGTTTGGCAACGCGAGCACCAAAGCATCTCGGCTACAGGAGCAGTCATGTTTTCAATCGAGCAAGCCAAGCAAATGGCCAGACAGTTGCGCGCCTCGCTGGAGGAACGCAATCAAGTGGTGACCCATTCCACTGCACTGGAACTGGTCGCCCAGCAACTGGGCTACAAGGACTGGAACACCGCGTCAGCGATGCTTGCGCAGACAAACACCCCGTCCACGCCTGCTGCAACGTTCGACAAACCCATTCCAATCTTGCGGATGTTCGACGAAGCCAAGGCGCGTGAGTTCTATCTGGATTTCCTGGGCTTTAGCGTCGAGTTCGAGCATCGTTTCGAGGCGGATTTGCCGCTGTACCTGGGCATCAGTCGCGACGGGTTGCAACTGCACCTTTCCGAGCACCACGGCGATGCCAGCCCGGGCTCGACGGTGTTCGTGCCCATGCACAACATCGAACTGCTCAGGGACGAATTGCAGGGCAAGCGCTACGGATACGGACGCCCGGATATTGTTCAGCAGGGCTGGGGCAAGGAGCTGCAAGTCTACGACCCGTTCGGCAACCGGATTCGCTTCTGCCAGTATTGATCAGACGGTGCGGACCAGGGCGACCCGGTCCGTTTTGAACCACCCGGTATTAAGGATGGACACGGTATGACCACGCAGGACATTTCGCTTCAAGACATCGCCGCGCCTGAAGGCGTTTGTTATGGCTGCGGCAGCCAAAACCCGCACGGGCTGCACATCAAGAGCTTCTGGCATGAAGACGGGGTGCATGTCATGGCGCAGCACATGCCGGATGACAAGTACTGCGGCTGGCCGGGTCTGGTTTACGGCGGTTTGATCGCGATGCTGGTCGATTGCCACTCCAACTGGGCAGCGATGGCTTATCACTACCGGGCAGAACAGCGCGAGGTGGGCAGCTTGCCCCACATCACCTGCGTCACCGGTAACCTGGGCATCAAGTACATCAAGCCCACCCCGATGGGTGTCCCCCTGACACTGCGTGCAAAAGTCGAAGGCGAGGTCGGGCGTAAAAGTCGGGTTATTTGCGAGGTCTTCGCCGGGGATGTCCTGACCGCTGTCGGGGACTCCACGTTTGTTCGTGTCGATACCGAGCAACTCAGAGCCGCTGCGCAAGCAGAAAACGGAACTGGGCCACTGTAGGAGCGAGAGCACTCAGCCATCAGTACTGCGCACGCAGGCTCAGGGTCAGGGTGCGCGGGTCGCCGTAGAAGTTGGTGCCCCAGGAGGCATCGACGCGGTCGTAGTACTTGCGGTCGAACAGGTTGTTGGCAGTCAGTGTCGACGACAGGTGTTCGTTGAACTTGTAGCCGACTTGCGCCGAGGTAACAGCATAGCCGCCTTGATGGAACTTCACGTCACGCTGGTAGTAGGTGTCGCTGACCACACGCACGCCACCGCCGACGCTGAAGTCCTTGAGCGGGCCGTCGGTGAACTCGTACTTGGTCCACAGGTTGAAGTTGTGCTTGGGCGTGATGGTGCTGAAGGTCTTGCCTTTGTTGGCCTGGTCGCCGTCCAGGAACTTGGTGGAGGTGTAGGCGTAACCGGTGACGATGCTCCAGTTGTCGGTCAGGTTGCCGCTCAGCTCGGTTTCCCAACCCTCGCTGCGTGCCTTGCCTTCGGTCATGTAGGCACCGGAGGTGTTGTCGTATTCGGCGCGGTTTTCATCGTAGATGCGAAAGGCGGCGATGCTGGCGTTCAGGCGACCGTCGTAGAATTCGCGCTTGAGGCCGATTTCGTATTGCTTGCCTTCGCGCGGGCCGACGGGCTCGCCGTTTGTGCCGATTTCGCTTTGCGGTTTGAACACGCCGGTGTAGCTGAAGTAGGTCGACAGTTCTGGGGTGATCTTGCCGATGATGGCGCCGTACGGCACGACCTTGCGGTTGATGCTGGTGTGGGCTTCGCCGAAGTTGTTGAAGAAGGCGTTGGCGTTCTTCGCATCGCTTTCGTACCAGGTCACGCGGCTGCCGCCGATGACATCGAGCCAGTCGGTGACGTTGAACTTGGCGCGGGTGTAGACGCCGTACTGATCGGACTTGGACCAGTTGCCGTTGACGTGCGCATAGTCGTTGCGGGGAATGTCGATGCTGCCCGGATTCCACACGTTGATCGGGAAGTACTCGCCGCCGCCGTAGGTGAAATCCTTGTCCAGGTGCTGGTACTCGGCACCCACGGTGAACTCGTGTCGGCGATCGGCGAACTCGAACGGCGTGGTGACAAAGCTGTCGACGCCGACGGTCTTGATGTGGGTGTAGTAGTCGTAGGCCACGGCCCAGCTGTCACCGGTGGCCGGGTCGACCGCGCCGTCGGCCCAGGTGAAGTTACGCTCCGGGGTTTCGGCATCGCGGTAGGTCAGGGTGGTCTTGAACTGACCGCCGTTGTCCAGTTCGTGGTCGAGTTCGGCGAAGGATTCCCAGACTTTTTCGTTGAGGGTGTTCCACTTGGCATCGACGAAGGTCGAGCGCGGCACGTCGAGCAATGAGCCGTCGGCGTAGGCCGGCAGGCCGAAGGCCGGGGTGGAGTTGTTCTTCTGGTAAGCGCCGCCGACCGACAGGGTGGTGGCCGGGTCGAGGTCGAATTCCAGGCGACCGTAGACCATCGGGCGTTCGTTCTGCGCGTAGTCGACGAAAGACTGGTTGTTCTCGTAGGCGGTGATGAAACGACCGCGCACGGTGCCCTGTTCGTTCAACGGGCCGGTGACATCCACCGAAGAACGGTAGCGATCGTAAGAGCCGGCGGCCAGTTCGCCACCGAGGGCGAACTTGCTGAGGGCGCGCTTGCGCACCACGTTGATCGTACCGCCGGGTTCGCCCGCGCCCTGGTACAGGCCCGACGGGCCGCGCAGCACTTCGATGCGGTCGTACATCGCCAGGTCGAAACTGGTGGCCATGTCGCCCTGGCCGGTGGGCTGCGAGACGCCGTCGACCTGCACCTGGTCGACGAGGAAGCCACGCATGTAGACGTCATTGAGGCTGGAGCCGGAGTTGTAGGTCTTGATGGTCACGCCGGTGACCTGACGCATGGCGTCCTGCAGGCTGTTCAGGTTCTGGTCGTCCATGCGCTGGCGCGTGACGACGGACACCGACTGCGGGATGTCCTTGAGCTTGATGTTGCCTTTGCCGATGGTGACTTCATTGGTGGTGTAGGAGTGCGAGCCTTCGGTGGTTGGCCCCAGCGCCAAGCCGGTGATGGACGTCGCACCCAGTTGCAATGCACTGGAGTCACCGGCCGATGGCACCAGCGACACGGTGTTGCCATTCAACTGAAAATTGATGCCGCTCCCCAGCAGCAAGGTTTTCAGTGCCTGTTCCGGTTCCATGTTGCCGGACACCGCCGTGGACTTGATGCCGTTGACCATGTCCTGGCTGTAGAGAATCTGCAGGTTGGTCTGCTGGCCCAGTTGGCGCAATGCACTGGCCAGTGACTGAGCCGGTACATTGACGTTCACCGGGGCTGCCTCGACCTGGGACGTACCCAGCAGCAACAGGGTCAGCAGCGCGCCCGGCACGACCGTTCGGAATTTCTTTTGCCGTTCGATGGCTAACGCCAAGGGTGCGCGGGACAGAGTAAGGCTTTGCATTGCTCGAATCGCTCCAGAATGGTGTGTGCAGTTTTTTAGTTAATGATAATTATTATTAGACGGGCCACTTTGGCTAAACCGGAAAACAAACTTCAAAAAACAAGGATTTGCGTGCGGCCACGGCGCTCAGGCGGTTGCGCGCTCGGTGACGACCCGGCCCGATTCCATGCGCACCAGTTGATCGGCCATATCGAAATAACGGTCGTCGTGGGAGATGACGATGATGGTTTTGCCCAGGCGTTTGAGGTCCGGCAGCAGCTCGGTGTAGAAGATGCGGCGGAAGGTCGGGTCCTGGTCGGCGGCCCATTCGTCGAACACCAGCACCGGGCGTTCTTCCAGCCAGGCATTGACCAGCGCCAGGCGCTTGCGCTGGCCGGTGGACAGGTCGGTGGTGGTGAAGCTGCCGTCCCTGACGCTGACCTTGTGCGCGATCTCCAGCCGTTGCAGGTAGGCGTTGGCATCTTCGGGGATGTGCTGGTCGCCCTGGACCACGTCATCGAACAGGTAGTAATCGGCAAAAATCGTAGTGAACAATTGGCGATAGTCGTCGCGATTGTGCGCATCGATGCCCTGGCCGTTGAGCAGTATCGAACCCTGTTGCGGCGCGTAGAGGCCCAGCAGCAACTTGATCAGGGTGGTCTTGCCGCAGCCGTTTTCGCCGACGATGAAAATGATGTCGCCTTGCTCGATGGTCAGGTTCACCGGGCCCAGGCGAAACGCGTCACTGCCCGGTGCGGCGGGGAAGGCGTAGCTGACGTTGTTCAGTTGCAGGCGGTCGACCACGGTTGGCCGGATGCCGTTGTCGTTGAGCAACAGGTGCGGCTCGGGCGAGGAAAACTGGCTCGACAGCTCGGCGATGCGGCGGAAGGCAATCCGCGCCCGGCTCACGATCGGCAAGGTGCTGACCAGATGCTCGATCGGGCCTTTCATGTACAGCAACACCAGCACGAAACCGCTCATCACCGCTTGGTCGGCGCTCGGCCAGAACGATTGCAGCGCCAGCGCCAGGCCGATGACCACGAAGAACAGCATCGAGCCCAGCGTCTTGGCGATCACGAAGGTGTTGATCGAACGCACCTGGGTGTTACAGATGAAATCGGCGGTGCCCTGGATGCCCTTGACGAACATGCGCTGGCGGCGCGGGCGGTGGATGCGCAACTCCTTGGCACCGCCGGCAATGGCGTTGTAGTGCTTTTGCAGATCGTCCTCGGCATCGCGGGCGGCCATGAAACCCTGGATACCCTTGCCCTGCGCATAGAACTGGATGCCGGTGCCGATGGCAATCGCCAGCACCATCATCAGGAACATCGGCCACGACAACATCGCCAGGTAACCCATGCAGCCGAGGGTCACGGTCAGGGAAATCGCCAGCGGCGCGAAGGCGAAGGCGAAGTCACTGATGGTGTCGACATCGTGGGTCAGCACCGGGATCAGCCGGTGGCTGCGGTAGCGCTCGATCTGCTCGATGGGCGCCGAAAGGACTTTCTCCCCCAGCGTTTTGCGCAGCCTGGCAATGATGTGCTGGCCAACATAGTTGGTGCCGATGTCGGAGCAGATCGAACTGCCCAGAGCCAGCAGGCACAGGCCGCCGAACAGCGCGACCACGCCTTGGGTCAGGCCGTGCGGCGAATGCAGCGCGTTGTTGATGGTGGCCAGCAACACCGTCACGCTCAGGCCGCCCACCATGCCCAGGAAAATGGACGCGGCGACGATCAGTCGAAACGGTTTCAACAGGGCCAGTAATTCGCCGATGGCGCCTCGGGTAGGCTGGGTCATGGCAGACAGTTCCTTGGGTCGTAGGCAGATACCCAGTAGAACGTCTGGTGAAGGGCTTAATTTAAACGGTGGGAGACAGGTGGTGCCAAACCTGTGGGAGCGGGCTTGCTCGCGAAAGCGGTGGATCAGAAAAGTTGATGTTGGCTGACACGACGCCTTCGCGAGCAAGCCCGCTCCCACAAGGGCAAGGGGGGTCAGAGAGTGCGTACGACGCGAAAACCGATCCAGTCGCCACGGGTTTGCGGGTCGATGTCATTGCGGTTGCCCGAGCGGGAAAACACCGGTGCTTCGCCCCAGTCGTTGCCACGGATGCGCAGCGTGTCGCAGTTCGGTTCGGTCCAGGCGCTGCCATCGGTGGGAGCGCCGACATAGTCCGGGTGGTAGCAGTCGGCGATCCACTCGTAGACGTTACCGTGCATGTCGTACATGCCGAAGGCGTTGGGCGGGTAGCTGCCGACCGGCGAACTGTAGCTGTAGCCATCGGTGGGGCCGTAGGTGTTGGCGTGGGTGGCGATGCTGTACTCGGTGCCGGGGTCGAACGGGAAGGGGAAGGGACCCGTTGACCCTGCGCGGGCGGCGTATTCGCGCTGGGCCTCGCTGACGATGTGGTAGTGCTGGCCGGTCTTCATCGACAGCCAGGCGACGTAGGCACTGACCTCGGCGAAGTTCATGCACACTGCCGGCTGGCGCGGGCTCTGTGGATAACGCGGCTTGCTGTTGATGCACTCGCGGCCGGGGCGGGTGTCGCCATCGGGCAGGGTGATTCCGGTTTCCTTGAGGTACTGGTCCCATTCGCCAGCGGTGATCTGGTAGCGGCTCATGGCGAACGGCTTGTCGAACGTCACCTCATGCATCGGGCCTTCATCAGGCTCACGGCCGACTTCGTCTTCCGGGGTGCCCATGGTGAACGTGCCGGCGGGCAGCACGACCATTTCCGGGCAGTTACGGCAATCCTTGAAGACCTTGCCCGACAGCGGCGCCGTATACGCCTGGGCGAGGCCGGGCATGGCACTGCCGAGCAATGCCAGCAGCATCAGGGCGCCCAGGCCTTTGGAGCGCCCCCTGTTCAGGATGTTTTTCATAAGGGTTCTCGCTAAAGGGAATCGGCGGTTCAGAGCTTGCTGGCCATCAGTTCCATCAACTTGTCGATGTGCGCTTGGGTATTGAGCAGCCCCGGCGACACACGAATGATCGGCCCGACATCACGGTCCACGGCGTCACACACCACGCGCTGATCCATCAGGAAGTTGGCGACTTCGTCGCAGTCCTGGTTCTTGATGCGGAAGAAGGTGAAACCGGCGGAATACTCCGGCGACAGCGGCGTGACCAGCTCCACCGACGGGTGTGCCTGCAAGCGTTTTTTCAGGTAGCTGTTGATGTCGTGAATGCGCGTCGCGACCTCGGCCTTGCCCAGCTCCAGGTGCAATTTGAAAGCTTCGGTCAGTGCCCAGCGGTGTTCGAACGAGTGGTAGCCGCCGTAGGTCATCACGGTGGAAAACTGGGTGGCTTCGGAGAAGGTCGGGATGGTCGGGGTCACGTCCTTGAGCTCGTCGGAGCGGGCGCAGATGATCCCGGTGCCCCGTGGGCCGAACATCCATTTGTGGGTGCCGGCAATGAAGAAATCGCAGTGCATGTCCGGGAAGTCGACGTTCTCCACGCCGAAGCCGTGTACGCCATCGATCACGTAGAGGATGCGGTCTTTGTCGGCGCGGCCACGGTTTTTCTGCTCCACCAGTTTGCCGATCTCGCCGATGGGCAGCTTCACGCCGCTGCCGGAATGCACCCAGGTCATGCCCAGTACACGGGTTTCGGGGCGAATGTTGCGTTCAATCGCGGCCAGCACTTCGGCGGTCGAGACTTTGTACGGGTCTTCGAACAATTTGATCTTGCGAACCTGGGTGCCGTCCTTTTGGGTGCGGTATTCGAACACGCTGTTGGCGGCGTAGTGTTCGTGTTCGCTGGTGAGGATCTCCTGGTCCGGGCGCACGTGGATACCGGCGTAGATCATCGCCAGGCCTTCGGTGGTGCTGCCGGTCAGGGCGATCTGCGACGGCTTGGCCTTCAAGTAGCGACCGGCCCACACGCGCACCTCTTCTTCGCGGCGTTCGGTTTCGCCGCGATGCCAGTCCATGGCCAGGCCCGGGTTGCGATCGAGATTGGCGCGATGCATCTCGATGGCTTCACGCACGGGCAGCGGGTGCGAGGTCACCAGGAAGTTGGCGAAGTGCAGGTAGTTCGGGTCCTGCGTGAACAGTTGGCGCAACTGGTCCCATTTGTCCTTGGGCAACGGCGCGGGGCTGGCGGCGTGTGCGGGCAGGCTCACGGCGGAGGCCAGGGGAATGCCGGCCGCCAGGATGCCGGCCTGCTTGAGGAATGAACGACGGTTGGTCATGGATTCGGTTCGCTTTGGCTAGATAAGAATCAGTGCTGGACCACAGGTCGGGAGGACTTCTGCACCTGGTCCCAGACCCGCAGGAAGTTGCCGCCCCAGAGTTTGGCGATGTCGGCGTCGCTGTAGCCGCGGCTGATCAGTTCGGCGGTCACGTTGCGGGCCTCGCTGACGTCTTTCCAACCGTCCAGGCCGCCGCCGTCGTTGAAGTCGGAACTGATGCCGACGTGGTCGATGCCGATTTTTTTCACTGTGTAGTCGATTGCATCGCCGTAATCCTTGAGGGTGGCCTTGGGTTCTTCATCGAGGATCGAATAGAGCTGGCTGGCGTACTCGCCGAAACGCTGCTCAGGCCAGACGGTGATCACCGGGTCGCCGGGCATCAATGCCATCTCCAGACCTTGCAGCGGTTGCAGGTCGAAACGGGCGCGAAGGGCGTTGAGTTTGTCCTGGGTGGCCTGGCTCAGCGGGCGGATATAGGTGGGGAAGCCGACGATCTGCACCACGCCGCCGCTGTGCTTGATCAATTGCATTTCCGTGTCGCTGAGGTTGCGCGGGATGTCCACCAGGGCGCGCGGTGCCGAGTGGGAGGCGACCATCGGCGTGCGGCTCAGTTGCGCCACTTGCTCCAGGGCCTTGGTCGACATCTGCGACACATCGATGATCACGCCCAGGTCGTTGAGGCGATGCACCGCTTGCTTGCCGATGTCCGACAGCCCGCCCAAGGCATCCCGGGAATCGTTGAAGAACGGCAGCGGCCGCGACGAATCGGCCCAGGCGTTGTTGCCCACGTAGCTGAAGCCGAACATGCGCATGCCGCGCGCAGCCCACTTGTCCAGGGCGTTGAGGTCATTGCCCAGCGGGTAGGCGTTGAGCATGCTGATGAACACCGCGAACTTGCCTTCGCCGTGCAGGCGGCGCAAGTCGTCGGGGGTGTAGGCGATGGCCACTTGATTGGGGAAGTCACGCACCATCGCGCTGATGATCTTGTAGCGGGTTTCCTGCTCAAAGCGGGCTTCGTCGACGAAGCCGGCGGTAGGGCGATGGGGCGCGTTGGGACCGTTCCAGATTTCCGGCCAGCCGAAAATCGTCAGCGCCGCCCCGGACAGACGCCCGCGACCGGTCTTGACCAGGTCGAACTGGCCTTCACCGTCCTTGTCGACTTCGTTGCCGGCGGTGCCGAAATCCATGGGCACCGTGATGTGGCTGTCGAACGAGAGGATGCGTTCCTGCAGTTGCTCGGCCTGTTTCATCACCTTGACCGGGTAGCCGGGGTTGTCCCTGAACCAGTGATCCCAGACCGCGAAGCCTGCACCCGCGCTGATCGCCAGGGCCAGCGGCAGGCCGATGAAAAGAGCCTTTTTCGAACGTGGTTTTGTCATTGCCGTCTCAGTCAGGTTCGCCGCCCCGGATCAGGCGCAGGGGCCTTTGCTATCTGGGGGGAACGAGTGGCTGACCGGAAAATTTAGCGCGGCTGATGGCCTCATCGCGAGCAAGCTCGCTCCCACAGGGATCTTCAGTGCGACATAGATCCAGTGTGGGAGCGAGCTTGCTCGCGATGCTCTTAAATTCTGCGGGGCAACAATCGTTCTAGCTTGGATAAAGCCTGCTCCATGGCTGACACAGGTAGGGCAATGACGATTTCTCGACGATGGTTCCTCGCGGGTCTGGCGCTGACCGGTGCCGCCGTGCCGGCGGTGTATTACGGGCATCGCGAACTGACCAGGCCGGACCCGACGATCACCCCCGGCGAAGCTTCGTTCGAGGTGGCGGATGTTGCCGGCCAACGCTTGGCGGATACCTTGCGCGGGGTCTGGCAGATTCGTTTCGAAGGTCGTGACGCCGGTATCGAAGGCTTGCCCCTCGAAGGCCTGGAAGTGTTCCTCGACATCGGCCACAAGGGGCGCGGTGTCAGTGGTTATCTCGACACCGCCGAGCGTTTGCGCTCCACCGAAGCGCCCCGTTACCGAGTGCTCGGCGATCTGTCCGGGACCAACCCGAAGCAACTGGGTTGGCGTCTGCTGGGCGCCAGCGGCTGTTGCGATTACGAGTTCGACATGACCCTGGACGAGGTCTGGGCCGGTTTCGGTAATGCTGGCAGTGGCAGTCTCAGTGGACGTGTGCTGGACCTGAATCGGCCACTGATGCTGACCGCCCAGGACAATCGCTTCATCGCCGTCAAACGGGTATTCCCTGAAGCTCGCGAGCGCGTCGGCCTCAATCCGACCCTGCTCGCCTGGCTGGTATCGCCGGAGCACCGGTTGTTCCACCAGCTCTGGCATGCCTCCCGGGACAAGTGGCACAAGCTGTCCGAAGACCAGCGCGGCGCCTTGCGCGGGCTCGGCTGGCAACCCGGCCCTCGGGACCAGGAGCGCGATGCCCGTGGCGATCGCAAGGATCGCAACGGTTCTGGCGTGGACTTTTTCTTCATGCACCGGCACATGCTCGGCACCGCGCGTTCGATGCAGGACCTGCCGTCCTGGACGCACTTCCCGTTGCCGCAACCGGAGCTGGCGCGGGACCGGCTCGGCTTTGCGCGTTACTTCGACAATCACGACGGTACCGCGCTGCCGCCGACCTGGCTGGCCGAGGACGATGACGAGTACACGCAATGGGTCAGCGACATCAAGACCGGCGAGACGTATCACAGCAATTTCCAGGTCTGGGAATCCCGCTACCGCGATCCGCGTTACCTGTCGACGCTGACCCTCGGCCAGTTCGGCTCGGAGGTCGAACTGGGCCTGCACGACTGGCTGCACATGCGCTGGGCTTCGGTGCCCCGTGATCCGTCCAATGGTCAGCCGGTGCCGTTTGCCCGGGATCCTTCTGATTTTTCCGCACGCTGGTTTGCACCGGAAAACGATTTTCTCGGCGACCCGTTTTCTTCCCATGTCAGCCCGGTGTTCTGGCATTTCCATGGCTGGATCGACGATCGCCTGGAAGACTGGTTTCGCGCCCACGAGCGTTTTCATCCGGGGCAGGTCAGTCGGCTGCAGGTCAACGGCGTGCAATGGTTCGCGCCGGGACGCTGGGTCGAGATCGACGACCCGTGGCTCGGCCCGAGCACCCACGGTTGCAGTACCACACCGGGCTTGCAGGCTGGCAAGTCAGTGGAAATGGACCCGGAAACCATGAAGCTGGCGTTGCGCATTACCTTTGGCGAGGACGAGACGAAACTGAAGGATTTGTTCCGCAAAGTGCCGCAGCGGCCGTGGTATGCGCGCAATCTGAAGGCTAAGCAGAGCCAGGCTTGATACCGCGTTATCGTTCAATCGCGAGCAAGCTCGCTCCCACATTTGAACCTGGTCGTACACAGACTTTGTGTTCACTGACGATCCACTGTGGGAGCGAGCTTGCTCGCGAAGGCGTCCTGTCAGGCAATGTTGATGTTGGATGTGCCGGCGCCTTCGCGAGCAAGCCCGCTCCCACAGGGTTTTGTGTTTGCCGCATGATCCGGGCACGACGCATAACCTGTGGGAGCGAGCTTGCTCGCGATGGCGTCTTGACAGGCGCCACAACTAAAGAACCTGCCACCCCCCACCCAAAGCCTTGTACAGGGCAATACTCGCCTGCATCCGCGACAACCGCAGCTGCACGTTCAAATCCTGCGCCGCGTACAAGGTGCGCTGGGTCTCCAGCACCGTCAGCAAATCCTCGGCCCCGGCCTGATAACGGCTTTGCGCGATATTGAAGGCGGTCTGCGCCTGGCTCAGTTCTTCACTCTGCCACCCGCGCTGCTCATCCAGTCCGCGAATGCTGTTGAGGGCTTTTTCGACGTCGGCGAAGCCGTTGATGATCGCGCCGCGATAGGTTTCCAGCAGTTCTTGCTGACGCGCCGTGGCCTTGTCGCGCTGGGCGCCGAGGCGGCCGTTGTTGAACACCGGCGCAAGCAGCCCGGCGGTGAGGTTGTAGAAGGGGCTGCGCAGGATGTCGTCGGCCCGGTCGGCACCGGAGCCGATTTCGGCGGTGAGGGTCACGGTCGGCAGCATCGCGGCCCGGGCGACGGTGACGTCGGCCTGGGCCGCGGCCAGTTGCGCCTCGGCCCGGGCAATGTCCGGACGGCGGCTGAGCAACTGGCTGGGTATCCCGGCGTCAATCGCAGGCCAGGTCAGTTGATCGAAGCGTTCCTGACCCAGCGACAGCGCCTGAACCGGGCGGCCGAGCAGAGCGGCGAGGCTGATCCGTGCATCCTCGGCCTGTTGCTGCACCAGCGGCAGCTGGCGTTGCTGCGCCGCCACCAGGCTTTTTTGCTGTGCCAGTTCCAGGGCTGTGGCCGAACCCGAATCGAAACGGGTCTGCACCAGTTTCAACACGCTTTGGGCATTGGCCAGATTCAACTCGGCAATGCGGCTCTGCTCCTGCAACGACAAGGCTTGCGCGTAACCGTTGGCCACACCGCTGAGCAACGTCAGTTCCACGGTGGCCTGATCGAACTCGCTGGCTTTGAGACTGAATTGCGCGCTGTCGCGGCTGGCCCGCTGGCCACCCCAGAAATCGATTTCGTAGCTGGCAACCAGGTTCGCCGTGAAGTAGTCGACGGCGTCGTTATCGCTGTCGGCATCGAGCTGGCTGTAGCCGCTGCCGCGCAGCAATTTCTGGCGGTTGGCGTTGACCCCGGCTTTGACTTCGGGCAGTTGCGAGCCGCCGGCAATCACCGCGTCGGCCTGGGCCTGGCGCACTCTGGCGATGGCCGCGGCCAGGTCGTAACTGCCGAGCCGCGCCTGTTCGATCAGGCGACCCAGTTGCGGGCTGCCGAAGCGGTTCCACCATTGCTGGTTGTCATGGACAGCGCCTGCGGTGTGCCGGGATTGCCAGGCAGCCGGCGGCTGGACGCCGCTGTCGGGGCGCTGTGGCGGGGTGCCGCAGGCGCCGAGCAACAGGCACAGGGTTAACACACTGAGTGGCGGCTTCATCAATCGATCATTCACTGGTAAGGGCCGTGACCGGGTCGAGTCGGGCAGCCTTGCGGGCCGGCATGTAGCCGAAAACGACACCGGTGACCAGGGCGCAGCCGAAGGCACCCAGCACCGCTATCAGGGAGAACGCGACAGCGACTTCGCTGAAAATCAGCACGCCACCGACGATCAGCGCCAGGGCAATCCCGGTGAGGCCGCCCACCACCGAGAGCATCACCGCTTCGGTGAGGAACTGGCGCAGGATGTCGCGCTGGCGGGCACCGGCGGCCATGCGGATACCGATCTCGCGAGTCCGCTCGCGCACCGTCATGAGCATGATGTTCATCACGCCGATCCCACCCACCAGCAGCGAAATGGCCGCAATCGAGCCGAGCATCAGCGACAGGGTGTTTTGCGTGCGCGCCTCGGCCTGGATCATCGCCGCGTTGTTGGTCAGTTCGAAGTCGCGCTTGCCGTCGTGCAGACGCAGCATCAGTTGCTCGATGGCTTTTTCGGTTTCCTTGACCTTGCGCGCGTCGGCGGCGGCGATGGCGATGTACTCGGGATTGTGGGTGCCGAACAGGCGCACGCTCGCGGCGGAGTAGGGGATGGCGATACGGTCGTCGCTGTCGGAGTCGCCGGAGCTGGCGCCTTTTTCCGCGAGCACGCCGACCACCTGGAAGGGGACGTTTTCGATCAGGATGTACTGGCCGATCGGGTTGGCCACGTCCTTGAGCAATTTGGTCCGCACCTTGTGCCCGATCACCGCGACCGCCGCGGCGTTCTGTTCATCGGCGTGGGTGAAGTAGCTGCCTTCGACCACCGGCCAGTTGAAAATCGCCGGGAAGTTGGTGTCGTTGCCGCCGACGTAGCTCATGTGATCAAGGTTGCCAAAGCGCACCCCGGCCTCCTGGCCGTTGACCGGCATGATCCGCATCACCTGGGGCAAGCTGGCAATCGCGGCGACCTCATCGAGGGTGACGATGCCCATGGGCGTGCGCGGATTGGGCGCCGAGCCGCTGAGGTAAATGATGTTGGAACCGAACGCGCCCATCTGCGCCATCACCTGGCGCTTGCTGCCTTCGCCCACGGCCAGCATCACCACCACCGAGGCGACGCCTATGATGATGCCGAGCAAGGTCAGCGCGGTGCGGAACTTGTTGATCCACATCACTCGCCACGCCGCATGCACGGCATCGACCAATTCGCCTTTCCAGGCGCCGGTGGCTTCGGCGCCTTCGCTCAGGCGCTTGCGCAAATCGACGGCTTGCAGGGCGCCGGGGTTGGCAGAGTTTTGCGCGGTGGGATTGTCCCGGGCGCTGTCGCTGATGATCTCGCCGTCGCGAATTTCAATGATGCGTTTGGCCCGGGCCGCCACTTCGCGGTCGTGGGTGATGAGGATCACCACGTGGCCCTGGCTGGCCAGTTCGTCGAGCAGGGCCATGACCTCGGCGCCGCTGTGGCTGTCGAGGGCACCGGTGGGTTCGTCAGCCAGGATGATGTGGCCGCCATTCATCAATGCGCGGGCAATCGACACCCGTTGCTGCTGCCCGCCGGAGAGTTGATGGGGGCGGTTGCCGGTGCGCGAAGCCAGGCCGAGACGGTCGAGCAGGGCGGCGGCGCGGGCGTGGCGTTCAGCGGCTGGGGTGCCTGCGTAGATGGCCGGCATCTCGACGTTTTCCTGGGCCGAACCGGAGGGAATCAGGTGGTAGCCCTGGAACACAAAACCGAAGGCTTCACGACGCAGCCAGGCCAGTTCGTCACTGTCCAGCGCCGCGACGTTTTCCCCGGCGAAGCGGTATTCGCCCGAGGTCGGGCGGTCGAGGCAGCCGAGGATGTTCATCAGCGTCGACTTGCCGGAGCCGGAAGCGCCGACGATTGCCACGAACTCCCCGGCATGGATCGACAGGTCGATGCCGCGCAGCACATGGACTTCAGGCGCGTCGCCACCGCCGTAGGCTTTGCGGATGTCCGAAAGGTCGATCAGGGGCGTGTGCATTCAACCGCCACTCCCGTCGATCGGGCCGATCAACAGGTGATCGCCCTCCTGCAGGCCATCGAGGATTTGCACCCGCAGGCGGTCGCTGATGCCGGTGCGCACGTTGCGCTGCTCGATGCTGCCATTGCTGGCGACCACTTGCGCGGTCTGCTGGTCTGTCTGCGGGCCTGCCTGCAGGGCGGCGATGGGCGCGGTGAGAACGTTCTGCGCCTGATTGGCGACGAAAAATACCTGGGTGGTCATTTCCGCCATCAAGGCGTTGTCGGCGTTGTCGACGTCCAACAATACGGTGTACAGCACCACGCGGGCACTCCCGCTTTTGCTGGTGCTGGCGGGGCTGCCGCCGCCCTGGCCGGTCTGGTCCAGCGGCTTGGGCGGAACGGGGAGGATTTGCCGCACGGTGCTGGTCCAGCGCCGGGTGCCGCCGCTCAGGGTGGTGAACCAGGCGTGCATGCCGGGTTTGACGTGGCCGATGTCGGCCTCCGAGACCTCGGCCCACACGGTCATCGGCGACAGCTTGGCGATGCGCAGGATCAGCGGCGTTTGCTGCTGGGCGTTGAGGGTCTGGCCGACCCGGGCATCCAGCGCCACCACGGTGCCGGCCATCGGCGCATAAATCCGCGTGTAGCCGAGCTCCGCCTGATCGCTGCGCAGGCTGGCTTCGGCCTGGCGGATCTGCGCCTGGAACATCTCGACCCGTGCCTGGGTGGCGCGCAGTTCGGCCTGGGCGGTCTGCACGTCTTCTTCACGGGTGGCGCCGCCGGCGGCGAGGTTCTGTTGACGCTGGTATTTCTGCCGGGCCAGGTCGTGCTGCGCTCGCTGCTCCTGCAGCTGCGCCTTGAGGTTTTCGATGGAGAAGCGCCCGGCATCGAGTTTGGCCTGTTGCGTGGACGGGTCGATTTCCACCAGCAACTGGCCTTCCTTGACCACGTCGCCGACTTCCACGTGAATCTTGTGGATCTGCCCGGAGGCCTGGGCGCCGACGTCGACATAGCGCCGCGGTTGCAGGGTGCCCAATGCCGTGACGCTGCTTTCAATGTCGGTGCGGCTGACCTGAACGGTGACGAGCCCGTCACGGCCCGGCGGGATGAACTGCCAGGCGGCGACGGCAACCACGGGGATCAGACAAAGTGCTGCAAGCAGGGCGCGTCGGGTCTGTAGGGGACGTTTCATGCAGGGTTCCGGCCTAGGGAAATCGGCCCGTCGTTCAGCAGCGGGTCGATGGCTGAACGCTGCCGGCAGGGCCGGACAGGGACGGGGAGCTGTCCTGTAAACGTAGAAAGCGCCGGGGAATTTAGGTGCTGACACAAACTAATGTGGGAGCGGGCTTGCTCGCGAAGAGGCCGGCACATTCACCATTGATGTTGCCTGATGCACCGCTTTCGCGAGCAAGCCCGCTCCCACATAGATTAGAGCTATTTATCAGGCAAGTTGAAGCAGTATTTTAAATCTATATGAGAATTACTATAAATTACGCGACTCGAACTGCCATTATCGTGCCACTGTTTATTTCAACGGTCGCGCAAAAGGCTCAAGGACAGAAACCGCACCCCCGTGCGGACGGGAGTCATGTTGGAAAACTACTATCGCGAACTGGTGTGTTTCCTGAACGCCAGGCTGGGCAACCGTCAGGTGGCCGAAGATGTGGTGCATGACGCTTATCTGCGTGTCCTGGAGCGTTCCAGTGATACGCCGATCGAGCAGCCCCGGGCGTTCCTTTATCGCACCGCGCTCAACCTGGTTATCGACGACCATCGGCGCAACACCCTGCGTCAGGCCGAACCTCTTGACGTGCTCGACAATGAAGAGCGCTATTTCACCCCTTCACCGCATAACTTGCTCGATCATGGCCAGCGTCTGGAAATGCTCCAGTGTGCCCTGGCGGAGTTGCCGAGGTTGTGCCGCGAGAGTTTCCTGCTGCGCAAGATCGAAGGCCTGTCCCATCCGCAAATTGCCGAGCAACTGGGCATTTCCCGGGCAATGGTCGAGAAGCACATCGTCAATGCCATGAAGCATTGCCGTATACGGATGCGACAGTGGGACACCCAGTGAGCCTGCGCGGTTAAATTTTTTTTCACGGTCCTCGTTCCTACTCAACAGACGACCTGTTGTGCGGCCCTTGGTCGGTCAGGTCACTTAGGTTCAATGCCCCCGCTTCTGAGGGGAACATCCAGAGGACACTGGAAATGACACAGGCAATTGCATCGCCCCTCGTTCACGACCTGATCGGCGTCGGTTTCGGCCCCTCGAACCTGGCACTGGCCATCGCACTGCAAGAGCGCGGGGCGAGCCAGGGCAACCTGGATGTGCTGTTTCTCGACAAGCAGGCCGACTACCGCTGGCACGGCAACACCCTGGTGACCCAGAGCGAGTTGCAGATTTCCTTCCTCAAGGACCTGGTGACCCTGCGCAATCCGACCAGCCCTTACTCGTTCGTCAATTACCTCAAGGCCCACGGGCGCCTGGTGGACTTCATCAACCTGGGCACCTTCTATCCGTGCCGCATGGAGTACAACGACTATCTGCGGTGGGTCGCCGGGCAGTTCACCGCGCAAAGCCGCTACGGCGAAGAAGTGCTGACCATCGAGCCGGTGCTGCACAACCATCAGGTCGAGGCGTTGCGGGTGATTTCCCGCGATGCGACCGGGCATCAGCAGGTGCGCACCACCCGGTCGGTGGTGGTCAGCGCCGGTGGCACGCCACGTATTCCCGAGGTATTCAAGGCACTCAGGGATGACGGCCGGGTGTTCCATCACTCCCAGTACCTGGCGCAGATGGCCAAGCAGCCGTGCGTGGACAACCGGCCGATGAGCATCGCGATCATCGGAGGCGGGCAGAGCGCGGCAGAGGCCTTCATCGATTTGAACGACAGCTTCCCGTCAGTGCAGGTGGACATGATCCTGCGCGGCTCGGCACTCAAGCCGGCCGACGACAGCCCCTTCGTCAACGAAGTGTTTTCCCCGGAGTTCACCGACCTGGTGTTCCAGCAGCCAGGCAGCGAGCGCGAGCGGCTGGTGAACGAGTACCACAACACCAACTACTCGGTGGTGGACATCGATCTGATCGAGCGAATCTACGGCATCTTCTATCGGCAGAAGGTCTCGGGCATCGCCCGTCATGCGTTCCACACCCTGACCACCATCGAAAAGGCCACCGCCAACGAACGGGGCATCGAACTGGTGTTGCGCAACAACGCCACCGGCGAAGTCTCGGTGCGTCACTACGACGCTGTGGTGCTGGCCACCGGTTACGAGCGGCAGATGCACCGCAAGCTGCTGGCACCGCTCGAAGAGTACCTGGGTGATTTCGAGGTCGATCGCAACTACAAACTGATCACCGATGAACGCTGCAAGGCCGGCCTCTACATGCAGGGCTTTTGCCAGGCCAGCCATGGGCTGAGCGACACCTTGCTGTCGATCCTGCCGATTCGTGCCGATGAGATTGCCGCTTCACTGTATGAGCATGGCAAGCATCGCGGGCATGGCCGGTCGGTGGTGGATTTGTTGTTGGCGACGGCGAGCTGAGATTTTCGGTGGCTGTAAGGCCCTCTTCGCGAGCAAGCCCGCTCCCACATTTTGACCTGTGTTCACAGATCAATTGTGGGAACGGGCTTGCTCGCGAAGAGGCCAGAAAGAACACCGCAAATGTTGAATCCTGAACCCTTCCTGAAGAACCCCGCGATTCCCCCCGGCAAGCTTTTATAGCGGGTTTACTCTCCAAACTTCGGGGCGTAAGCTTCGCGCGTTTTCATCCATTACGGAGACCCACAGTGGGTACTTGTTCGAGTGACAGTTGTCGGCCGGTCTCGGTAACCGGCATTTTCTCGGCAAGATAACGCGCAGTCTCCTGTGCCGTTGTCTCGCCGACAAGCGAGCAGCGGCATCCCGATCATGGCCCGTCCTGGCCGTGTCCCGACGTCCCTCTCATCGACGCTGAACAGTGCGTGGTTTCGACTTGTTGTCGTGGCCGCCGCTCTATCGACACGCCTGTCATTCGTGACCGGCGTGCCAGGCCTTGCTTTGCCGGTTGTTCCGGCGCAAGAGGCGTGGACCCGCCTGCTCGACGGTTTCCCGGCTGACCAAAGGGGCACCAGCCATGAAACTTAACCTCAAGGAATTCTTCGCAGGCTTCCTGCGTAACCGCCACATCGCCCGGCACTTCCGTAGCCTGGCGTTGCTGGAAACCTTCACCGACACCACGGTCAGCCGTGAAGTCCCGCCCAGCCTGGCGCAAACCCTGGTGGCCGCTGCCGGCAGCGACACGGGTCAATTGCTCAACACCCTGGGCAGTCACACCGACGGCTTGAGCGAGCTTGAAGCCGATGCCTTGCGCGAGCAGTTCGGCCTCAATGAAGTCGAGCACGAACAACCACTGCCTTGGTGGATGCACCTGTGGCACTGCTACAAGAATCCGTTCAACCTGCTGCTGACGTTGCTGGCGGTCATCTCCTGGCTGACCGAAGACATGAAAGCCGCCATCGTGATTTTCTCCATGGTGGTGCTCTCGACCTTCCTGCGTTTCTGGCAGGAAACCAAATCCAACCAGGCCGCCGATGCCCTCAAGGCGATGGTCAGCAACACCGCCACGGTGATGCGCCGGGACCTTGAGGACCGCGGCGCGCAGCGTATCGAATTGCCGATCAGGCACCTGGTGCCGGGCGATCTGATCGTGTTGTCTGCCGGCGACATGATTCCCGCCGATTGCCGGGTGCTCAGCGCCAAGGACCTGTTCGTCAGCCAGGCAGCCATGACCGGCGAATCGATGCCGGTGGAAAAGTTTCCCCGCCAGCAGGACCGTGACACGCTCAATCCCCTGGACCTGGACAACATCCTGTTCATGGGCACCAACGTGGTGTCCGGCACGGCCATGGCGGTGATCATTACCACCGGCAACAGCACCTATTTCGGTGCCCTGGCCCAGCGGGTCGGCGCCACTGACCGGGCACCGACTTCGTTCCAGACCGGGGTCAACAAAGTCAGCTGGCTGCTGATCCGCTTCATGTTCGTGATGGCGCCGCTGGTGTTGTTCATCAACGGTTTCACCAAGGGCGACTGGACCGAAGCGCTGCTGTTTGCGCTGTCGATTGCCGTGGGCCTGACCCCGGAGATGCTGCCGATGATCGTCACCTCGACCCTGGCCAAGGGCGCGGTGTTCCTGTCGCGCAAGAAAGTCATCGTCAAACGCCTCGACGCTATCCAGAACTTCGGCGCCATGGACGTGCTGTGCACCGACAAGACCGGCACCCTGACCCAGGACAAGATCTTCCTGGCGCGCAACGTCGATGTCTGGGGCCATGACTCCGATGACGTGCTGGAAATGGCCTACCTCAACAGCTACTACCAGACCGGACTGAAAAACCTGCTGGATGTGGCGGTGCTCGAACACGTCGAGATCCATCGTGAACTGAAGGTCGGCACGGCGTTTCGCAAGGTCGACGAGATTCCGTTCGACTTCACCCGCCGGCGCATGTCGGTGGTGGTCGCCGAGCGCGATCAACCGCACTTGCTGATCTGCAAGGGCGCAGTGGAAGAGGTGCTGGCGGTGTGCTCGCGGGTGCGTCATGGCGAAGTCGATGAGGCCTTGACCGAAGAACTGCTGGCGCGCATCCGTCAGGTCACGGCCACGTTCAACGCCGAGGGCCTGCGGGTGGTTGCGGTAGCGGCACGGCCAATGGTCGAAGGCCGCGATACCTACAGCCTGGCCGACGAACAGGCACTGACGCTGATCGGTTACGTGGCATTTCTCGATCCGCCGAAAGAAAGCACCGCACCGGCCATCAAGGCCCTGGCCGCCCATGGCGTGGCGGTGAAAGTGCTGACCGGCGACAACGAACTGGTGACGGCGAAAATCTGCCGCGAAGTCGGCCTGGAGCAGCAGGGCCTGCTGATGGGCAATGACATTGAACGCATGAGCGACGCCGAACTGGCGAAAGCCGTGGAGACCACCAACGTCTTCGCCAAACTGACGCCCTCGCACAAGGAGCGCATTGTCCGTCTGCTCAAGGGCAACGGCCATGTGGTCGGTTTCATGGGCGACGGCATCAACGACGCCCCGGCCCTGCGTACCGCCGACATCGGTATTTCGGTGGACAGCGCCGTGGACATCGCCAAAGAAGCGGCCGATATCATCCTGCTGGAAAAGAGCCTGATGGTGCTGGAGGAGGGTGTGCTGGAAGGGCGCCGGACCTTCGCCAACATGCTCAAGTACATCAAGATGACCGCCAGTTCGAACTTCGGCAACGTGTTCTCGGTGCTGGTGGCCAGTGCGTTCATCCCGTTCCTGCCGATGCTGCCGATGCACCTGCTGGTGCAGAACCTGCTCTATGACATTTCGCAGATCGCCATTCCGTTCGATAACGTCGATGACGAAATGCTCAAGCAACCGCAGCGCTGGCAGCCAGCGGATGTCGGGCGCTTCATGCTGTTTTTCGGGCCGATCAGTTCGATCTTCGACATCACCACGTTTGCCTTGATGTGGTACGTGTTCGATGCCAACACCCCGGATCACCAGACCCTGTTCCAGTCCGGCTGGTTCGTGGTCGGGCTGCTGACCCAGACGCTGATCGTGCACATGATCCGCACGCCGAAGATCCCGTTCCTGCAAAGCCGCGCGGCCATGCCCTTGCTGGTGATGACCGGGCTGATCATGGCCGTGGGGATTTTCCTGCCGATGGGACCGTTGGCCCATTACTTCAAATTGCAGGCGTTGCCTTCGCTGTATTTCGTGTTCCTGCCGGTGATCCTGCTGGCGTACATGGCGCTGACCCAGGCGGTGAAGGGGTTCTACATTCGCCGGTTTGGCTGGCAATAAAGCCGCAGTACAACAATGTCCTTGTGGGAGCGGGCTTGCTCGCGAAAGCGGTGGGTCAGTCAATGATGATGGTGACTGATACATCGCTTTCGCGAGCAAGCCCGCTCCCACAGGGGCCGTGTGTTTTTCAAGGGATTCATCATGCAAGCACTGAACAACCTCAACCTGACCTCCCTGCTCGACACCCTGGTCAGCCTCAGCGCGGCCTTCATCCTCGGTGGCCTGATCGGTTTCGAGCGCCAGTACCGGCAGCGCACCGCCGGCCTGCGCACCAACGTGCTGGTGGCGGTGGGCGCGGCGATTTTCGTCGACATGGCCAACCGTCTCGCCGGTGCCGAAGGTGCCGTGCGGGTCGTAGCTTATGTAGTTTCCGGCATCGGCTTCCTCGGTGCCGGGGTGATCATGCGCGAAGAGGGCAACGTGCGCGGTCTCAACACGGCCGCCACGCTCTGGACCTCGGCGGCAGTCGGTGCCTGCGCCGGTGCCGACCTGCTGGCCGAGGCGCTGCTTGGCACCTTGTTTGTGCTCGCGGCCAACACCTTGCTGCGGCCGATCGTCAACAACATCAACCGTCAGCCGCTGGATGTGATTTCGGCGGAGGTCACCAACATCGTCTATGTCATCGCCCGACGCACACAGCAGAAAGCCGTGCTGGCCTTGCTCGAAGCCGAGCTGGAACGCAGCAACTACCCGGCCAGCGATGTCGATGTGCACGCCTTCGGCACGGATGAAATTGAAATCGAAGCCACCCTGGCCACCACTTCGGTCGATGGTGATGAGCTGGATGCGCTGGTGGCACGGATTTCGACCTCGACCCTGGTGGTGCAGGCGTTCTGGAGTCCGAGTACCACGGAGTAAGGGCCAAGGTTTCCCTGGCAAGCGTCAGACTAACCGGCATTTATTTAGGAAAATTCCTACATAAACCCAGGAAGGTCTTCCGTAGGCTTTGCGACCTCTTGAAATCGACATCCTTTTGGAGGTCACCATGCCGAACAAATCCTTGCGCATCCTGATCGCCGATGCGCAGCACTTCAACCGCCTGCGGATCGAGCGGCTGTTCAATCAGCTCGGCTACTTTCGCGTAGCACCGGTGCAGAGCCTCGACGAGCTCCTGCCACTGGTGGAGTACGGTTGCGAGCCTTTGGACCTGGTGCTTATCAACGGGGCGATGGCCAGCGAAGGGCTGGACCCGTTGAGTTTTTTTGCCGACAACCCGCAGGTTCATCACGCGTTTATCTTCAATGAACAGCAGACGCTGTTGCCGCCCGTCGCGGGCAACGTCCAGGTCAGCCGGACTGCCCTGCCTGACCTGGCGTGCATTACGCAGCTGATGAGTGCTGTCGATCGTCGGCTACCGTTCGTCGGAACTGTCATTTCTGTCAGGTAGTTCTTTGCAGCCTTCCATGCAAAAGTCTATGCGCAGCGTTGTGTCCAACCGCTGCGGTGCCTGGAGGGCATTTTTTGCCCGATCGTGTTGGTTTGCACGGGAGATGTCATGAAGTCAGCACTGATTGTGGAAGATCATCCGGTGGTTCGCTCCATGATCAAACTCGTACTCAAGGGCGAAGGGTTCAAGCGGATTTACGAGGCCTGCCGTGGCGATGAGGTCTTGTCGTTGATCCGGGGGCATAAACCTGATGTCGTGCTGCTTGATCTGGGCCTTCCCGGTGTGGCGGGGCTTGAGGTGATGGACCGTATCAAGACCGAAAAGATGCGATGTCGCGTGGTGGTGTTCACCTCACTGGAGGCCCAGTTCTATCAGGATCGCTGCATGCGTGCCGGGGCTGTTGCCTATGTTTGCAAGAGCAAGGACCTGGATGACCTGAAGGCGGCGGTGAATTGCGTGATGGCCGGCTACACCTATTTCGCTCAGATTCCCTCCAGTTCCGTGTCGATGGGGGAGTTGCAACGCAGCGAAAAGCAGTTGATCGACAGGCTGTCCAATCGTGAGTTGACCATTCTGCAGTACCTGGCCCGGGGGTCGAAAAACCTGGAAATCGCCGAGATCATGCATCTGAGCTACAAGACCGTCAGTACCTACAAGACCCGACTCACCCTCAAGCTCAACGTGAGCTCGTCGGTGCACTTGAGGGATTTCGCCCTGCGCAATCATCTGATCTGAATGAACGCACTCCGACGACTGGCAGGTGGGGTGCTGATCGGCCTTCTTCTCTGGGCATCGACGGTCTGTGCGCAACAGTCGTTGACCCTGTTGGGACGCTCGAGTGTCGAAGGCCTGAGCGTCAGGTTGTCGGAAACCGAGTCGCGCTGGCTACAGCAAAAGGGCCGATTGGTGCTGGCTGTCTCGGCGCCGGACTATCCGCCCTTCGAGTTCAACACGGCGGGCAAGGTGTTCGAAGGCCTGACAGCCGATTACGCCGGGTTGCTCGAACAATTGTTGAGCGTTGTCATCGAGGTTGAATGTTATCCGTCGCGGGCCGATGCAGTGCAGGCCATCAAGGAGGGGCGGGCAGACCTGCTGGGAACGGCCAATCGATTTGAAGCCGAAGATCCACAGTTACAGATGTCCAGCGCGTACGCGGTCGATCAACCGGTGCTGGTCACGCGCACCGATTTCCCTCCAGTGCTCGACCCGACACTGGCTGGCAAGCGGCTGGTGATGCTGTATCACTACCTGCCCGAATACAGCGTGCAACAGTTCTATTCCAGGGCGCAGGTCCAGCTGTTTCCTTCGACATTGGCGGCGATGGGCGCCGTGGCTTTCGGCCAGGCCGATGTCTACCTGGGCGATGCGATCAATGCCCATTACCTGATCAGCAGAAATTACCTGAACAACGTACACCTGACGGACTTCTCGCCCATGGAGTCCGGGCGTTTTGCCTTTGCGATGGCCCGCGACAACGATTCGCTGTTGCGCATCGTCAACAAGGCGCTGGCGGCCATCACCACCAATGAACAAATGAACATCCTGCGTCGTTGGGGGGCAAACGGGGTGTCTATCCCCGGCACCCAGTCATTGCAATTGAGCGTGGCCGAACAACGCTGGCTCGAACGCCACCCACGGGTGAGGGTCGCGATCAACGAAAACATTCCGCCGATTTCATTTATCGACAGCGAAGGCAAGTTCCGCGGTATTGGCGTCGATGTGCTGACGAAAATCAGTTTGCGCACCGGCTTGCAATTCGACATCCGGGGCATGAAATCGGTAGCCGAGATGATGACCGGCATCATGAGCGGGCAGATCGATGTGCTGGCCGGTATCGGCCTCAGTTCCCAGCGTGAAGATCAATTGCTGTTCACCCGGGCGTTCCTGAGCAGCCCTTCGGTGCTGGTGACCCGCGTGGCCGCGGACAGCCCCAGGACGCTGGATGACATGGCAGGGCGAACCCTGGCACTGACCCAGGGCAACATTGTCGGCGAGTACCTTCGCCAGCATTACCCGCTGATCCAGCTGGTGGATGCACCATTGTCGACGGACGCCATGGAAATGGTCGCCCAAGGCAAGACCCACGGCGGCATCAACTCCTTGATCAGCGCCCGTTACCTGATTTCCCGGCAGTATCGCGATCGCCTGCAAGTGACCAGCACCGTGGGCACCGACCCTGCACGAAGCACGCTGGCGACCAGTCGCGAGGCCACCGAGCTGCATTCGATCCTGGACAAGGCGCTGTTGAGCATCCCTCCCGAAGAAATTGACGAGCTGACCCAGCCCTGGCGCTATGACTCGATGGTCGAGCAGAGTTACTGGTTGCGACACCGGCAGGCGATCGTGAAGGCGTTTGCAGTGGCGGGTGTCTTGCTGTTGCTCGCGTTGGCCGGGATCGTCTGGCAGCGGCGCCAGATTCGCCAGCGTCAGCAATTGCTCGGACAACTGCAGGAAGCCAAGGACGCGGCGGACGACGCCAACCGGGCCAAGACCACGTTCCTGGCCACCATGAGCCATGAAATCCGCACGCCGATGAACGCCTTGATCGGCATGCTCGAACTGGCGCTGAAACGGGCCGATGAAGGGGAGACCGACCGCGCCGCCATCGAGGTGGCGTCCAACGCCGGGCAGCAATTGCTGGATTTGATCGGCGACATTCTGGACGTCGCGCGGATCGAATCCGGGCATTTGTCGTTGGCGCCGGAGCGGGTCAATCTGCAGGCGCTGGTGACGTCGGTCTGCCGGGTTTTCGAAGGGCTGGCGGTGCAGAAGAATCTGCAGTGGCGGGTCGAACTCGACGAACACAGTGACTGTGACGTGATGCTCGACCCCACGCGCTTCAAACAGGTGCTGTCGAATCTGCTGAGCAATGCGATCAAGTTCACCCGGGAAGGCCAGGTGAAGCTGACGCTGGGAGTGCGACCTCAAGCCCCGGCGCACCTCGCCGTCAGCGTACAGATCGAGGACAGCGGCATCGGCATCAGTGCTTTCGACCAGCAACGCCTGTTCAGCCCGTTCGTGCAGGCGGGCAACAACCAGCAGAGCGCCCGGCAAGGATCCGGCCTGGGTCTGGTGATCAGTCGTACCCTGTGCGAAATGATGGGCGGCCGGTTGCAACTCGACAGTCAGCCTGGGCATGGGACGCGGGTGGACATCAGCCTGGTGCTGCCCGCCCTGCAAGCGTTACCCGCGGGGGGCAAGACCCTGGATCCGGCGCAGCTCACGACCCGGGCGTTGTCGATTCTGGTGGTCGACGATTATCCGGCCAATCGCCTGTTGCTCTCGCGGCAGCTGAGCTATCTGGGCCATCGCGTGGTGCTGGCTGAAGACGGGGCGCAGGGGCTTGAACAGTGGCGCGGGCAAGGGTTCGACCTGGTCATCACCGACTGCAACATGCCGGTGCTCAGTGGTTACGAATTGGCGGGTGCAATACGTGAACAAGAGCGGGTGCAGGGGCTGTCGGCGACGCTGATTCTGGGCTTTACCGCCAATGCGCAGGCCGAGGAGAAGGTCCGATGCCAGGCCGCGGGTATGGACGATTGCCTGTTCAAACCCATTCGCCTGGTGGATTTGCAGGCGTGGCTCGCCCAGCGGTTTTCCAGCGCACCCTCAAAGGCAATCGACGATCCAGGCGTCGCCGAATTCGATTTGAGCGGGCTGGAGCGCTTTGCGGATGCGGACCGTGAGCTGATCGATCAACTGTTGCGCGATCTGGCGCTGAGCAACCGCGAGGATCGCGTGCATTTACTGGCCTTGCATGCCGGCGGCAATCGCCCGGGCTTGCAGGAACTGGCACACCGGATCAAGGGCGGGGCGCTGATGGTGCGAGCGCTTGCCCTGGTCGAGTGTTGCGAACAACTGGAGCAGGCGTGCAATGACGGCCGCGGGGCACTGATCGACGACGCCGTCGACCAGCTACAGCAAGCCATGGCCCGCCTGGACCGGCATCTGGAGCAGGATTGAGGCTCAATCCCAGTTCGGTGCGATGCCTTTCGGGCTGGTCAAGCGATGGCCGCGATCCAGCGTTGCGATCAACGCCATGTCGGCTTCGCTCAAGGTCAGTTCGCGAGCCTTCAAGTTGCTTTCAAGGTTGGCCCGGCGAGTGGACGACGGGATCACGGCGTAACCCGATTGCATGGCCCAGGCCAGGGTGACCTGCGCCGGTGTTGCGTGCAGACGTTCGGCGATCTGCTGGATGAGCGGATCCTTGAGGACTTCACCGTAAGCCAGAGTCATGTACGAGGTGATGCCGATGCCCTGGCTGCGTGCGAACTCGACGACCTCGCGGTTTTGCAAGTAAGGGTGCAGTTCGATCTGGTGGGTGGCGATGTGCTCGGCACCCGTGGCGGCGATCGCCTGTTTCATCAGGTCGATGGTGAAGTTGGACACGCCGATCTGCCGGGTCAGGCCCAGGTGTTTGGCTTCGAGCAGGGCGCCCATGAATTCTTCGACCGGCACCTGATCGTCCGGCGACGGCCAGTGGATCAGGGTCAGGTCCAGGTAGTCGGTCTGCAGTTTGCGCAGGCTTTCTTTCAAGCTGTCGATCAGACGATCACCGGCCAGGTTGGCGACCCAGATCTTGCTGGTGATGAACAACTCTTCCCGGGCGATGCCGCTGGCGGCGATAGCCTCGCCGACGTCGGCTTCGTTCTCGTAGATTTGTGCGGTATCGATCACTCGGTAGCCGAGCGCCAGGGCGGTGCTCACCGAATTGATGACCACCTGGCCTTGCAGGCGAAACGTACCCAGGCCGAAAGCGGGAATAGACATTGAAGACTCCAGAGGTTGCAGTGGGAATGGGCGGCAGTATCCGCGCCTGTATCCGTGAGAAAAACCGCTGGATTGGCAAAGCAATGTTTACCGCAAGTCAAGAATCGGGTCAGACCGATGTATTGAAGGTGTCTGGTCTGGCGCCATCGCGAGCAAGCTCGCTCCCACAATGATCCGGGTCGTACACAAATGCTGTGGACGCAGTGAATCCCTGTGGGAGCGGGCTTGCTCGCGAAGGCGGCGACTCGGTCCAAAGCCTTACCCCGCCCTTAAGCAATATCACTGCGGCTGAACTCCTCCCCAAGAAAATCGATCAACGTGCGCACCGAAGGCAGCAGGCCCCGACGCGAGGGGAAGATCGCATGGATGACACCGCTTTTCGGTGCCCAGCCCGGCACCAGTTCCACCAGTTGCCCGGCAGCGATTTCATCGCGCACCACCACACTGGGCAGGTGCACGATGCCGATCCCGGCGACCGCCGCATGGCGCAAGGCCAACAGGTCATCGGTGACCATGCGCGGTGCATGCCGGATCATCGCGGTGCTGCCATCGGCCCCGAACAGTTCCCACTGATATTCGCGCTGCGCCGCGCCCCAGTGCAGGCTCGGCAAACCGCTGAGGTCGGCCGGGGAGGCCGGTGTCGACAGGCGCGATAAAAAGGCCGGGCTGCCGACCACGCTCTGGGTGCTGTTGCCCAGCACCTTCATCACCATGTCGGTGTTTTCCAGTGGGGGGAAACGTACCCGCAGGGCAATGTCGAAGCCCTCATGGATCAAGTCGACCCGGCGGTTGGTGCTCTCGATGAACAACTCCACCAGCGGGTACTTGAGCATGTAGCGGGTCAGCATCGGCCCGACCCAGGAATTGAGCAGCGCCGTCGGGCAACTGACACGCACCAGGCCCTGAGGCTCGGAGCGATTGCGTTCGATCAGTTCGGCGGCGCTTTCCGCCTCCACCCGCATGGCCAGGCAGCGCTGGTAGTAGGCCTGGCCGATTTCCGTCAAGGAGCAATGCCGGCTGGTGCGGTGCAGCAGGCGCACGCCGAGGCGTTCTTCAAGCTCGGCAATGCGTCGGCTGAGCTTGGACTTGGGCATGTCCAGTGCCCGGCCGGCCGCGGCGAAACCGTGATGCTCCACCACTTGGGTGAAGTAGTAGAGGGTGTTGAGGTCTTCCACCATCGTTCTCCAAATAGAACGCTAAAGCTGATTTTTGCAGTCTAGCGCAGCAAAGGTCACGGTTTTAAGCTTTGTCCATGGCTTCACTCACCTCATCAGGAGACACCATGAAAAACATCATCGGTATCTACACCAGTCCACGAACCCATTGGGTTGGCGACGGTTTTCCGGTTCGCACGCTGTTTTCCTACGACAACCTGGGCAAGCACATCAGCCCGTTCCTGTTGCTGGATCACGCCGGCCCCGCTGAATTCACCCCGACCACCGAACGGCGTGGCGTTGGTCAGCATCCTCATCGTGGCTTCGAAACCGTGACTATCGTTTACAAGGGCGAACTGGAGCACCGGGACTCCACCGGTAGTGGCGGCAAGATCGGCCCTGGCGATGTGCAATGGATGACCGCTGCCTCGGGGATCCTGCATGAAGAGTTTCACTCCGAAGGTTTCGCCAAGAGCGGCGGCACCCTGGAGATGGTGCAACTGTGGGTCAACCTGCCGGCCAGGGACAAAATGGCCGACCCCGGCTACCAGACGATTCTCGACCGTGACATCCCGGCCATCCCCTTGAAGGACAACGCCGGCAGCCTGCGCCTGATCGCCGGAGAGTTCGATGGCCACAAAGGCCCGGCGCGCACCTTCACCCCAGTCGACGTGTGGGACATTCGTTTGAATGCCGGCAAGTTGCTCACCCTTGACCTGCATGAAGGGCGCAATACCGCGCTGGTGGTTCTGCGTGGCACGGTTCAGGTCAACGGCCTGGAATCGGTGCGCCAGGGACAACTGGCCCTGTTCGACCGCAAGGGCGATCAGGTGAGCCTCGAAGCCAGCGAAGATGCGGTGGTGCTGTTGCTCAGCGGCGAACCGATAGACGAGCCGATCGTCGGCCACGGGCCGTTCGTGATGAACACCGAGCAAGAAATCCACCAGGCCTTCGCCGACTTCCAGTCCGGTCGCTTCGGCCGGATGCACGCTTAGTTCGCAACGCTTTTACACCCGACTCTACACAGGATGAGTAGGCCGGTTTTCAGGCCAGGGATGGCTGTTGCCCAAAAGAAAGAGGAAACGCACATGAACACTGTCCACGCGGCCAACTTCAACGGCCAGAAACCGACCATCGACCCCAACGACAGCGCAATGCTGTTGATCGATCACCAGAGCGGGCTGTTCCAGATCGTCAAGGACATGGACGTGCCCCAATTGCGCGCCAACGCCATTGCCCTGGCCAAGGCCGCGACCCTGCTCAAGATGCCGGTGATCACCACCGCTTCCGTTCCCCAGGGGCCGAACGGGCCGTTGATCCCGGAAATCCACGAGGCCGCGCCCCATGCGCAGTACGTGGCGCGCAAAGGTGAAATCAACGCCTGGGACAACCCGGAGTTTCACGCGGCGGTCAAAGCCACCGGCAAGAAAACCCTGGTGATCGCCGGCACCTTGACCAGCGTGTGCCTGGCGTTCCCGTCCATCGCCGCCGTGCATGAGGGCTACAAGGTGTTTGCCGTGGTCGACGCCTCCGGCAACCACTCGAAACTGGCCACTGATCTGACCGTTGCCCGTCTGGCCCAGGCCGGGGTGGTGCTGATCGACATCATGGCTACGCTCTCTGAGCTGCAAGGCTCGTGGAACCGCCCGGACGCCGAGCAGTGGGCCGCTGTCTACGCCCAGGCCATGCCGCATTATCAGTTGCTGATCGAGAGCTACCTCAAGGCCCAGCAAGTGGCGAACGAACACGAAGCGCTGGACTCCCAGCGCTAACCGGTTACCCCACGCCGATTTCCAATCGGCATCGATAACATGCGAGGACTACTGCAATGACTACTTCCTACAAGCGTCTGGACAAGGACAACGCCGCGGTTTTGATGGTTGATCATCAGGCGGGACTGCTGTCTCTGGTGCGCGACATCGATCCGGATCGATTCAAGAACAACGTGCTGGCGCTGGCTGACCTGGCCAAGTACTTCAAGCTGCCGACCATCCTCACCACCAGTTTCGAAACCGGTCCCAACGGACCGCTGGTGCCCGAACTCAAGGCACTCTTTCCGGATGCGCCGTACATCGCTCGCCCGGGCCAGATCAACGCCTGGGACAACGAAGATTTCGTCAAGGCGATCAAGGCAACTGGCAAGAAACAACTGATCATCGCCGGTGTGGTGACGGAGGTGTGCGTGGCGTTCCCGGCGCTTTCGGCGCTGGCCGAAGGTTTTGACGTGTTCGTGGTCACCGACGCGTCCGGCACCTTCAACGAACTGACCCGCGAATCGGCGTGGCACCGTATGACCGCTCAGGGCGCGCAACTGATGACCTGGTTCGGCCTGGCCTGTGAACTGCACCGCGACTGGCGCAACGACATCGAAGGGTTGGGCACCCTGTTCTCCAACCATATTCCGGATTACCGCAACCTGATGACCAGCTACAGCACACTGGCCAATAGCAAATAACTTCGGCATCACTCATCCCCCCTGTGGGAGCGGGCTTGCTCGCGAAGGCTGCTTAACTTTCAACCTATGTGTTGACTGTTATACCGCTTTCGCGAGCAAGCCCGCTCCCACATTGGTTTTGTGGTGTTTTTGGGAGGGTGTTCATCCCGCCAAATCAAATGCTCCTACACTGAGGCCAATCCATGCGATCTTCGCGTTATTGGCCCTGGCTGGAGTTGCTTGATGCTGTCATTGCTCACCGAACACCCGCTGATTTGCGCGATGGCGCTGATCCTGATCGATCTTGGGTTGTGGTACTTGCTCAGTGCACTTGGCAGCGCCTGGCGGCTATTGGTACGGGTGGTGATTTTTTCGTTGTTCAGCCTGCTGTTGTTCAACGAAGGCCTGAACCCGATGGAGCCGCCGCCCTGGGCCGACAACGTACCCTTGCATCTGGCGGCTACCGGTTTGCAGATCGGCTGGTGGTTGTTCGGCGCGCGGACCCTGACCGTGCTGATCGGCGCGGTGATGATGCAACGGGTCGGGCACACCGGGCGATTGCTTCAGGATCTGCTCGGTGCGGTGATTTTCCTGATCGCGGTGATTGCCGCCCTGGCCTATGTGCTCGATCTGCCGGTCAAGGGCGTGCTGGCGACGTCCGGTGCGTTGGCGATCATCGTCGGGCTGGCCTTGCAAAGTACCCTCAGTGACGTGTTTTCCGGGATCGTCCTGAACACCACCAAGCCCTATCAACTCGATGACTACATCTCCATCGATGGCATGGAGGGCCGGGTCACCGACATCGACTGGCGTGCCACGCGCCTGCAGACCTCCCAGGGTTGCATGGCAGTGATTCCCAACTCCCTGGCAGCCAAGGCCAAGATCATCAATTTCAGTCGGCCGAGCGATATGTTCGGCATCTCCGTTTCGTTGGAAGTGAGCCCCCACGCGCGGCCGAACACGGTGATCGATGCTTTGGAGCGGGCCATTCAAGGTTGTCGTGCGTTGCTCGATACACCGTCGCCAAGCGTTGGCCTGAAAACCGCCAGCAACACCGGAGTGGTCTACGAAATCAGCGGCTTTGTCGCGTCGATGGAGGAGAAACGTTCAGTGCGCAACCAGCTGTACGATCTGGCCTATCGGCACTTGCAGGCATCCGGGGTCAGTTTGTTGTCGAGCGTGGAGCCCAGTCCGCCGGTCAACTCGACTCGCAAACGCGCGTTGCTCGACAGCTCGCCGATTTTCTCCACCTTGCGCCAGGAAGAGAAAGACACCTTCAGCCAGAACATGACCCTGCAAACCTTTCGCGCCGGGGAGGTGATCCTGGAAGCGGGGCAGGTCAGCGATCACTTGTTCATTATCGAATCCGGCGTGATCTCGGTGACCTTGATGCGTCACGGAGCGCCATACGAATCCGGACGCATGGGGCCGGGGGAGGTGTTCGGCGAAGCAGGTATTCTCACCGACAGTGCGCTGCCTGCGCAGTTTACCGCCAAGACATTCAGTGGCCTGTACCGCATCGAAAAGTCATACCTCAAGCCGTGCCTGGATGCCCGTCACGATATCAACGATGCAATGCAGACCTTGCTCGATTACCGGCTGCAAAAAGCGAAATCCCTGACTCAGGACCTACCGGTGGCGGTGGAGAAAAAGGGCTTCCTGCGATGGTTGCGCAGTCGGGTGTGAATGGCCGCTGCGCGGATCGTCGGATCGCCGCCCGGAGCAGGCTCGCTCCCACAGGGGAATGCGATCAAATGTGGGAGCGAGCTTGCTCGCGATGACGGCAGCGAACTCACCAAAAGTGAAGAGTGAAACCCATCACCCCCGCGTTTCCACCAACAACCAGGAAGGCACCGCCAATGGCCTCCTCGACTTCTGAAAGATTGGCTATTTGTGTAGAACGATCGGGGGACTAACGTAGTCACACACCCACCTGCCCTGGAGCACCCCATGCAACCTCGTATCGATTTCTACACCGCGTCCCCTGACGCCCTCAAAGCGATGATCGCTTTGGAAACAGCGGTTTCAAAATTGCCGCTGGAAAAGAACCTGATCGAACTGGTCAAACTGCGTGCCTCGCAAATCAACGGCTGCGCCTTCTGCATCGACATGCACACCGCTGATGCGATCAAGGGCGGTGAAACCCCGCGCCGCCTGTTCGCCGTGACAGCCTGGCGCGAAGCACCGTTCTTTACCGAGCGCGAACGCGCTGCGCTGCTCTGGACTGAATCCCTGACCCAGCTCAGCCTGACCCACGCTCCGGATGAAGACTACGAAATGGTCAGCACCCAGTTCTCGCCCAAGGAAATGGTTGACCTGACCGTGGCCATCAGCACCATCAACAGCTGGAACCGTCTGGCCGTAGGTTTTCGCAAAATGCCTCAGGCCTGACCCGCACAAGCATCAATGAGCGTCGGCACTCGGCGCGGCCGGTGGTTGTACCTTGCGCATCAAAGGCACCATCGCCGTGGCGATAATGAAGCAGACCATGATCATCAAGAACGCGTCGCCATAGGTTTGCGTCTGGGCTTCGCGGTAGGTCAGCAACCATAGTTGATGCAGGCTGGCGGTGACCCCGGCGTCACCGCTCTGGCCGAGGGCGGCGAAGTTGTTGCCGACCTGGGACAGCCATTGGTTGAGCGCCTCGTTGGTGCTGTTGAGGTTCTCCGCCAACCGGGTGAAATGCAGGTTGGTGCGGTCGTTGAGGATGGTCGCGCACGCTGCAATGCCGATGGCCCCGCCCAGGTTGCGCATCAGGTTGAACAACCCCGACGCATGCTTGAGCCGTGCCGGCGCCAGGCCGCCGAGGGTCAAGGTCACCGCCGGCGGCACCGCCAATTGCTGGGCAATCCCGCGCAAGGCTTGCGGCAGCATCAACTCCTTGGCCCCCCAGTCATGGGTGATAGGGCTGAAATCCCACATCGACAAGGCGAACAGCCCAAGCCCGAACATCATGATCCAGCGCAGGTCGACGCGATTGGCCAGAAAGGCATACAGCGGAATCGCCATGATCTGGAACACTCCGGTGGAGAAAACCGCCAGACCAATGTCCAGCGCTCCGTAGCCACGCACCCGACCAAGGAACAGCGGCGTCAGGTAAATGGTGGCGAACAGGCCGATGCCGGTGACGAACGAGAAGAAACAACCGAGGGCGAAATTGCGGTCCTTCAAGGCGCGCAGATCGACAATCGGGTTGGCCACATGCAAGGTCCGGCCGATGAACGCCAGCCCGGCCAGGCCACTGATCCACGCGGTGGTCAGGATCGTGCGGTCGCTGAACCAGTTCCAGCGCGGGCCTTCTTCGAGGGTGTATTCCAGGCAGCCAAGGAACAGCGCCAGAAACACCATGCTCAAGTAATCCGCGCCTTTGAGCAGCGACAGTTCCGGCTGGTCGATTTTTACCAGCATCGGCACGGCCACGGCGACGAAGATGCCGGGGACCAGGTTGATGTAGAACAGCCAGTGCCAGGACGATATGTCGGTGATCCAGCCACCGATCACCGGCCCCAGGGTCGGTGCCAGGGACGCCACTGCGCCGATGGTCGCGGCGGCGATCACCCGTTGTTTGCCGGTGAAGAACACGAAGGCCGTGGTGAACACCAGCGGGATCATCGAACCGCCCAGAAACCCTTGCAGGGCGCGGAAGGCGATCATGCTCTGGATGTTCCAGGCTATGCCGCACAGCAGGCTGGCCAGGGTGAAACCCACCGCCGATGCGCAAAACAGCCAGCGCGTCGAGAACACCCGGGACAGCCAACCGGACAGCGGGATCACGATGATTTCGGCGATCAGGTAGCTGGTTTGTACCCACGCGGTTTCGTCGGTGCCGGCGGAAAGCCCGCCGCCGATGTCACGCAACGAAGCCGAGACAATCTGGATGTCCAGCAGGGCAATGAACATGCCGATGCACATGCTGGCGAAGGCGAAAACCTTGGTCGCCGTCGCCATGTTCGCGGCATTGAACGGTTGCGCCGGGGCGGCGAGGGCACGGCTCATGGCGCGCTGGCCACGGCTGGCGCTTGAGGCGCCTTGCGCGTGTCCACTTCAGCGGTGACCGACAACCCCGGACGCAAGTGGCCGAGCACACTGTCGGCCGGGTCGAGGTGAATCCGCACCGGCACCCGCTGCACGATCTTGGTGAAGTTGCCGGTGGCGTTTTCCGGTGGCAACACACTGAATTGCGAACCGCTGGCGGGGGCGAGGCTGTCCAGGTGACCGTGGAATTCCTGCCCCGACAGCACGTCGGCACGGATCACCACCCGTTGCCCCGGCACCATGTGCGCCAGTTGGTCTTCCTTGAAGTTGGCATCGACCCACAGACCGCTGGTCGGCACCACCGAGAGCAATTGCGAGCCGGCCTGGGCATAGGCGCCGACCCGTGCCCGGCGATTGCCGATCACGCCGTCAACCGGTGCCTTCAGTTCGGTGTAGTCGACATTCAATTGCGCCAGGTCGCGCTCAGCCTTGGCCTGGATCAAGGCGGCCCGGGCTTGTTGTTTCTGGGTGTCGATCACATTCAACTGGCGTTGCGCGGCCAGCAATTCAGCCTGGGCGCGGTTGCTTTGGGCCTGGGCCGTCTTGAACGTGGTATTGGCCCGCTGGGCACTTTCAACCGAGACGGCGTTGGTGATCACCAGTTTTTTGTAGCGGGCATCGTCATCCCGCGAACGGACGGCTTCGGCACCGGCGGCGTCGATGCCGGCACGGGCCTGGCCGATGACGGCCTGTTGCAGTTGCTCGGTGGCGTCGAGGTTGGCGAGCAGGGCCTGCTGGGCGGCCACTGCGCCTTCGGCCTTGGCCAGGTGGGCGCGGTAGTCGCGGGAATCGAGACGGACCAGCACGTCACCGGCCTTGACCTTCTGATTATCGGTCACCAGCACTTCGTCGATGTAGCCCGCCACTTTCGGCCCGATCACCGTCACATCGCCGCCGATGTAGGCGTCGTCGGTTTCCTCGATGAAACGTCCGGCAGTCCACCAATGCGTGCCATACACACCGGCCAGCACCAGTGCCGCGATGCCCAGTGTTGGCAACAGCAGGCGTTTGAGCAGGGGAGGTTTGGCGACAGTCACCGGGGCAGCCAGGTCGGGTTCAACGGTGGGCATGCTGGTCATGGAGGATTACCTGTGGGTGCGGCGGTTAATTATGATGATTATAATATGACGAATGTAATATTTTGTGGCAAATGGTTTTTGCTGCCGGTCGTCAGGTGGCTTGTTCAAAGAGGAAGAGATTTTGTGAGCGCTGGAGAAACATTGTAGGAGCGAGCCTGCTCGCGAAAAATGCCCAGTCAACGCGCTCATCCAGACACCCCGCGTTATCGTTGACGTCCATCGCGAGCAGGCTCGCTCCTACAGGGAATCGGGGGCACCCGCCAAAGCCAGGTCGGCCCGAAGGCCGCCTGGCTTTTGCTTTGGCTTTTGATCTTCTTGCCCCCTCGAGAGGCCGAGTGGAGGTTCTGCGCAGTGGGCAACCCGGCATGGATGCCGGGTTAGCCGCGTACGGCCATGGATGGCCGATCGCGGCGGGCCCACGGAGCAGGACCGGAGCGAGGGAATGCCGAGCCTGGGCGAGTCACCGAACGTCAGGGGCAAGAGCCCTTGGTTACTTGGGGCTCTTCCAAGTAACCCGCTGTAAAAGCGGAACCGTCAGCCGCCGTTACAGCAGAAATGGATATGCACCCACTCCAAATGTGCAGCTATCAAACCCGCTCAAAAATCGCCGCAATCCCCTGACCACCACCGATGCACATGGTCACCAGCGCGTAACGGCCGCCGGTGCGGTGCAGTTCGTGGATGGCCTTGGTGGCGATGATTGCGCCGGTCGCGCCCACCGGGTGGCCCAGGGCGATACCCGAACCGTTCGGGTTGACCTTGGCCGGGTCGAGGTCCAGTTCCTGGCTGACGGCGCAGGCCTGGGCCGCGAAGGCGATGTTGGCTTCGATCACGTCCAGGTCGGCGACGGTCAGGCCGGCGCGCTTGAGCGCCAGGCGGGTGGCCGGAATCGGGCCCAGGCCCATGAATTCCGGTTCAACGCCGGCGTGGGCGTAGCTGACCAGGCGGGCGAGGGGTTTCAGGTTATTGGCCTGGACCGCGTTGCCACTGGCCATGACCAGTGCGGCGGCGCCGTCGTTCAGGCCCGAGGCGTTGCCGGCGGTGACCGAACCATCCTTCTTGAACGCCGGCTTCATTGCTGCCAGCTGTTCCAGGGACGTGGCGCGTGGATGTTCGTCGACGCTGAACAGCTTGGTGCCTTTGCGATCCTGGATTTCCACGGTCGCGATCTGTTCGCTGAAGTAGCCGTTGGCAATCGCGTGGGCCGCACGTTTCTGGTCTTCCAGGGCCAGGGCGTCCTGCATTTCGCGGGTGATACCGTTGCGCGCGGCGACGTTCTCGGCGGTGATGCCCATGTGGATACCATGGAACGGGTCATGCAGGATGCCGAGCATGTAGTCGATGACCTGGGCGTTGCCCATGCGCGAACCCCAACGGGCGGCCGGCATCAGGTACGGGCCACGGCTCATGGATTCGGCACCGGCGCCGACGACGATGTCGGCATCGCCGAGCATCAGGGTCTGGGCGGCGTTGATGATCGCTTGCAGGCCCGAACCGCAGAGGCGGTTGACGTTGTAGGCCGGGGTTTCCTTCGGAATGCCGGCGTTCATCGCCGCGACGCGGGAGATGTAGGCATCGCGGGTTTCGGTCGGGATCACGTTGCCCATCACCAGATGGCCAACGAGCGCCGGGTCCACGGCGGCTCGCTCCAGGGCGGCTTTCACGGCGGTGGTCGCGAGGTCGGCCAGCGGCACGTCCTTGAGCGAACCACCGAAGGTACCGATGGCGGTACGGGCGGCGCTGACGACGTAGATTTCTGGAGTGTTCATGGCTGGTTTCCTTTCGGTGGATTCTTATCTGTACTGCGATTGAGCAGGGCGTTCAAGGCGGTTTTCGCCTCGTCGGTATTCAGGCGCTGAATGAACAGCGTATTTTCTTCGCGCAGGGTGGCTTCCAGTTCGGCCAGGCAAGCCTGTTTCATCAGCAGCCGGGACTGGCGCAAGGCTTGCTGGGGCATGGCCAGAAAGCGCTGGGCGATTTTTTTCGCCGCCGCCAGGCATTGTTCGCCGTCATCGAAGGCTTCGTTGGCCAGGCCCCAGGCCACCGCTTCGTTGCCGTTCAGGCCGTTGCCCAACAGGAGCAGGCTCGCGGCACGGGCATGGCCGAGCCGGCGTGGCAGCAACAGGCTGGCGCCAAATTCGGGGCACAGGCCGATGTTGACGAACGGCATGCGCAGCTTGGCGTTGCGGGTGACCAGTACTTGATCGCAATGCAGCAGCAATGTGGTGCCAATACCGATGGCCGCACCGCAGACTGCCGCGATCAACGGTTTTTGCAGGCGCGTGACGACCTTCATCAGGTGGAACGCCGGGGCGTCCAGATGAGTCGGCGGGTGCTGGAGGAAATCCACCAGGTCATTGCCGCTGGTAAAGCACGCCGGGCCACCGGTGATGATGATCACGCCGGTCTGCGGGTCTTCGTCGGCGGCCAGCAACAGCTCGGCCAGTTGCGTGTACATGGCGTTGTTCAGCGCATTGAGCTTGTCCGGGCGGTCGATGGTCAGCGTCAACACGCCGTCGCGTTGCTCGTGTTTGATCAGGTCGGTCATCGCAGGCTCTGCAGGGTCGGTTCAGGGCTGCCACTTTAAGCGCCGGACAAACCCCGGATCTATGGCAAAACGGGTCAACTGTACTGCCGCTTTTTGCCATGCCGGTATGCCCAAAAAGCGACACACACCCATTCGGGGTATGGCCGCGCCCGGCGAATCCACCAATAGTGGGGGCATCCGCTCATCCAGAGCCGAACTCGCTATAAGGTGCATTTGCTATGGGCAAGACGCTGCTTAAGGTGATTTCCAGTCTGTTTGTTGTACCGCTGACATTGAATGCCTACGCCGCTCAAGTGGACGACAGCCATACGCTGCGGTTGTACAACTGGGCGGATTACATCGGTGAAAAAACCGTGGCCGACTTCGAAAAGGCCACCGGCATCAAAGTCATCTACGACACCTTCGATGCCTACGAAACGGTGCAGGCCAAATTGCTCACCGGCCACTCCGGTTATGACCTGATCGTGTTGAACGCGTCCCTGGCGCCACCGCTGATCAAGGCCAAGGTGTTCCAGCCGCTGGACAAGAAACTGCTGCCGGGCTGGACCAACCTGGACCCGAAAGTCCTGGAGGATCTGCAAGGGTACGATCCGGGCACCACGTACTCGGCGCCTTATACCTGGGGTAGCAACGGCGTCACCTACAACGTCGACAAGATCAAGGAACGCATGCCGGACGCACCGATCGGTTCGCTGGCGATGATCTTCGATCCGAAGATCGTCTCGCGCTTCGCCGACTGCGGCGTGACCCTGCTCGATGCCCCGACCGAAGTCATTCCCATGGCCCTGAAGTACCTGGGTCGTGATCCGAGAAGCGCCGCACCGGAAGATCTGAAAGCCGCCCAGGACTTGCTGTTGTCCGTGCGGCCGTACGTCCGCAAGTTCGACTCGGTCAATTACCTGACCAGCCTGCCCAATGGCGATGTGTGCATGGCCATGACCTGGTCCGGCGACTACGCCACCGCCATGGCCCGCGCCGCAGAAGCCAAGAAGAAGATCGACCTGGCCTACTTCATCCCCAAGGAAGGATCGCTGATCTGGTTCGACAACCTGTACATCCCGGCCGACGCGCCCCACGTCGCCAATGCCCACAAGTTTCTCGAGTACCTGATGCAGCCGCAGGTGATGGCGGACGTGAGCGACTTCATCAATTACGCCAACAGCAACGCCGCGGCCACGCCGTTGTTGAGCGCCGATGTGCGCAACAACCCGGCGATTTACCCCGACGCGCAAACTCGCGAGCGGCTGTTTCCGCAGAAGACCCAGAACGCCAAGGACATGCGGGCGATTACCCGGGTCTGGAGCACCGTGAAAAGCGGCATCTGATTTGTTCGAACGTTAGTCAATTCGGTTAGAGGTTTATTTATGGCGACGCCAACACGCACCGTTTTTTCCCCAGCGGACGAGTCCCGGCTGGTCAAGGCCGACAAGGCTCACCATATGCACGGCTATCACGTGTTCGACGAACACGCCGAACAGGGTTCGCTCAACATCGTCGCAGGCAACGGCGCCTACATCTACGACACTCAGGGCAACCGCTTTCTCGATGCGGTGGGCGGCATGTGGTGCACCAATATTGGCCTGGGTCGTGAGGAAATGGCCGAGGCCATCGCCGACCAGGTGCGCCAACTGGCCTATTCGAACCCGTTTTCGGACATGTCGAACAACGTCGCCATCGAGCTGTGCGAAAAACTCGCCAGCCTGGCCCCCGGCGACCTCGACCATGTGTTCCTGACCACCGGCGGCTCCACCGCCGTGGACACCGCGTACCGGCTGATCCAGTACTACCAGAACTGCCGAGGAAAACCGGAGAAGAAGCACGTCATCGCGCGGTTCAACGCCTATCACGGCTCCACCACCCTGACCATGTCGATCGGCAACAAGGCCGCCGACCGGGTGCCGGAGTTCGACTACGCCAACCCGCTGATCCACCACGTCTCCAACCCGAATCCGTACCGCGCGCCCGATGGCATGGACGAGGCGCAGTTCCTCGAGTTCCTGGTCAAGGAATTCGAAGACAAGATCCTCTCGATTGGCGCGGACAAGGTTGCCGGTTTTTTCGCCGAGCCGATCATGGGCTCCGGCGGGGTGATCATTCCGCCCCGGGGCTATCTCAAACGCATGTGGGACGTCTGCCAGCGCTACGACATCCTGTTCGTCGCCGACGAGGTGGTCACTTCGTTCGGGCGCCTGGGCAAGTTCTTTGCCTCTTATGAGGTGTTCGACGTGCAGCCCGACATCATTACTACCGCCAAGGGCCTGACCTCGGCTTACCTGCCGCTGGGCGCGTGCATCTTTTCCGAGCGCATCTGGAAAGTCATCGCCGAGCCGGGCAAGGGCCGCTGCTTCACCCACGGCTTCACCTACAGCGGGCATCCGGTGTGCTGCACGGCGGCGCTGAAGAACATCGAAATCATCGAGCGGGAAAACCTGCTGGCCCATGTCGACACGGTGGGGGCTTATCTGGAGGAGCGCCTGGCAACCCTGCGGGACTTGCCGCTGGTGGGGGATGTGCGCTGCCAGAAACTCATGGCCTGCGTGGAGTTCGTCGCCGACAAACGTACCAAGGCGCTGTTCCCCGACGAGATCAACATCGGCGAGAAAATCCACGTGCGGGCCCAGGCCCGGGGCCTGCTGGTGAGGCCGATCATGCACCTCAATGTCATGTCGCCACCGTTGATCCTGACGTCTGCCCAGGTCGATGAAATCGTCGAGACCTTGCGCACATGCATTCTGGAAGTGGCCGCCGAGCTTGAAGCGAGCGGACAGTACGCGGGCCAATGATTTCGTCAGTCAGGCTGTTACCAAGGGCGTGTCCAGCCGCTAGACTGCGGGGCATGAGCAAACCAGACGACGATACGCTGATCGCGGTGCCCTTCGGGGCATTGCACAAATGGCATGGGGGAATGCGCGAGGCATTCGCCCATATCGATGAGCCTGACGCCTTGCAACACCTGGCGTCGGCGTTGGCGCAACTGGTGTCCGTCGAGTCGATGATGATCAGCCTGGAGCGTAAGGACCGCGCGCCCCAGTTGCTGCATCAGCGCGGGATTGCGCAGGAGTATCAGGTCTCGATTCTGGAGCGCTATTTTGCCGGGGGTTATTTGCTCGACCCGTTCTGCCTGGCGGTGGAGCAGGGGTTGGCGCAAGGGTTCTACCACCTGGAAGAAATTGCGCCGGACAACTTCTTCGACAGTGACTACTACAAGTCTTACTACCTGAAGGCGGGCTGTTCGGAAGACAGCTACTACATCGTCGATACCGGCAATGACACGAAGATTTCGGTCAGCCTCTATCAGGGTTTCGGCGGTGAATGCCTGAGCGTCGAACAGCTGAATCTGCTGCGCGCCGTGGAACCGCTGGTGCGTGAATTCATCAGCGAATTCAGTCAACGGGGCATGCTGCGCAGTCGCGAGATCCAGTGCGATAAAGACCAGGGCATGCGCGATGATCTCAAGCACCGGGTGCAGTCGGCGTTCGAGCATTTCGGCAGCGACTTGCTCACTGAACGTGAGCGGCAAGTGGCGCATATGGTGTTGCGCGGGCATTCGGTGAAATCCACGGCCAGCCAGATGAACATCTCACCGGAAACCGTGCGCATGCACCGCAAGAACCTGTACCTGAAACTGGAGGTGGGATCGCAGTCGGAGTTGTTTGCGCTGTTTATCGAGTGGTTGCGCAGGCACTGAGAGTTTCAGCTCGGCACAAATCAAATGTGGGAGCGGGCTTGCTCGCGAAGAACGTCCAGACGACGCGTTCTGTCAGACCGCCCGCGTTATCGTTGGCCTCCATCGCGAGCAGGCTCGCTCCTACAGGGTTGGTCAGCGCGCCCGCAACCGTCGCCCGACCACATCCAGCACATCACAGCCATCGCGCAACGGGATGGCGCAGAGCAATGAAAAGTCGCTGAGGATAAAGGATTCGCACTCGATCGAGCCGCGCATGGACAGGTTTTCCAGCAATTGGGTGACGGCGCGGATTCGGTAGTTGGCGGCGTCCATCAGGACGTCGAGCGGTGCGTGGGTGTCGACGAAGAGGGTGGGCATTTCACTGCAATTGCTGGTGAGTGCCATGAAGCGGTTGTCGGGGTGAGGGGTTGGTTTTTCGTAGGGTGGGTCGGGATGAATGGTTTTCATGGTTTCTAACTCGAGAAGAGGATACGGAGCTGCCGAAAGCCTTCCTACGGGCTAGGGTGGCAGCCATGTACGGGGTAGGAAAATCGAGTCCCGAGAACCTCGACCACGCCGAAGCGTGCCCGTACATAGCCGCCGCGGCTGATCTTACGGACGCATTTGAACGGCCGCAAACCAGTTAACTGGCGCCAACGTAGTTATCGAGATTCTGGAGGTTCCTACACCCCACCACTGAATTTCAGTGACCCCCAAAGACTATCGATTGAGTACCTTTCAAACCAGTTCATGCAATTCGCCACAATTCGAAGGAAATCTCCGAAGACCTTGCCCGGAAATCTCCTAGGACCTGTGCAATGAATATCAGCAAAACGGGGACGGTGGATTGTGGATGAGGGACAACGGGCATGTCCGAAGTCTAGGAAAAACAGAAATGTCCTACGCCAATTGACGCCTGAATCACTTCAACCCTGTGGGAGCCAGTGAGCACAAAATTGAAGTTCGACAGAGAACGAACTGTGGGAGCGGGCTTGCTCGCGAAAGCGGTGTGTCAGACGACATCATTATTGACTGCCACAC
>NZ_JAHBDG010000033.1:0-250790 GCF_019956305.1 Pseudomonas sp. BF-B-30
CGAAGGCGGTGGATCATCCAACACCTCAGTTGACTGCCAGGCCGCCTTCGCGAGCAAGCCCGCTCCCACAGGGCCCCCCTCTGGAACTACTTGAAGATCAATGCCTGCGGCACATCCACATCCCACACCACACCAGGATCATCCACGCTCACTTCAACCACCCGCCCTTGGGCGAACAGCGGCTTGGCGCCGCGATCCCCCGATAACGCCATCAACCCCGCCGCGAAGTCCCGTCCGAACCCGACCGGATGCCCGTACCCGCCGTCCTGCACGGGCACGCTGATACTGTCATCGCCAATCCCCGCCACCACTTGCTCGATACTCGATGGCAGGATGAACGGCATATCCCCCAGCACCATCAGCCAGCCATCGAGTTGCTTGCAGGTAGCGACTCCCGCGGCAATGCTGTCGCCCATTCCCGTCGATTCGATCAGCACAATCTCGCAGCCATAGGCCTGAGCCATGCGAATCACTTGCGGGCGGTCAGCAGTGGTCACCAGTACGCGCTTGTCCAGCCTCGCCGGCAGGTTGACCAATGTGTGCTCGATGACGGACCGCACCACGCCGTCACGCCCGGTGCAATCGGCCACCAATTTATCCTTTTCGGCACCCGCCACCTGACGAAACCGGCTGCCCTGCCCCGCTGCCAACACGATAACGCCGATGGATTTGCTCATACGCTCTCCCGCAGGGCTTTCTTCTGCTTCAGTTCGATGCCGTTTTTGACCGCCACGATTTCCGCCATGAGCGACAAGGCAATTTCCGCTGGATTATGACTGCCGATGTGCAAACCGATCGGACCATGCAAGCGGTCAATCGCCGATTGCGACAACCCCAGTTGAGCCAGGTTTTCCCGGCGCTTCTGGCTGTTGACCCGCGATCCCAGCGCTCCGACGTAAAAAGCCCTGGAATCCAGGGCCGTGAGCAGCGCCATGTCATCCAGACGCGGATCATGGGTCAAGGCCACGATAGCCGTGCGTTCATCGGTCTGGATATTCAATACCGCCTCATCCGGCATGCCCGAAACGAATCGTCCGTGCTGTTCCTCCCAGCCGTAGACGAACTCGCTACGCGGGTCGCAAATCAGCACCTCAAAATCCAGCAGCCGGGCCATTTCCGCCACATAGCGCGACAGCTGCCCCGCGCCGATCAGCAGCAAGCGCCAGCGCGGGCCATGGATCACCCGCAAGGTCTGTCCATCGAACGTCAACACGTCAGTTTTACTGGCCGACTGCAAAAGTACTTCGCCGGTGGTCAGGTTCAGTTCACGCGCAACGATTTCATGGGCCTCGCAACGGGCGAGCAATTGCTCGACCCAATCCCCATCGTCGATACGTTCCTCGGTCAAGCGCAAGGTGCCACCACAGGGCAAGCCGAAACGTGCGGCTTCCTCGCGGGTCACGCCGTAGGTGATCAATTGCACCGGCGGCCCGTCAAGTGCGAGGCGTCCGTCGTGCAACCGGGCAATCAAGTCATCTTCGACACACCCGCCCGAGACCGAACCAATCACCATGCCGTCTTCGCGCAAGGCCAGCATGGCGCCGGGTGCCCGGGGCGCAGTGCCCCAGGTTTCGACCACGCTGTACAACACCACCCGCTGACCGGCGCGATGCCATTGCAACACGCTGCGCAGGACGTTCAGATCGGCGCTGTCCATCAGGCGCCGGCCTTCTGCCAACCCGACAGCTGATAACGAACCGGCAGATTGCGGATGCGTTTGCCGGTGGCGGCGAAGATCGCGTTGCACAGTGCTGGCGCAATCGGTGGCACGCCCGGTTCACCCACACCACCCAACGGGACATTGCCCGGCGGTGTCACCAGATGCACCGCCACTTCTTTCGGTGCCAGGGACATGCGCGCCACTTCGTACATATGGAAGTTATCCTGCTGGACCTTGCCGTCCTTGAAGCTGATTTCCCCCAGCACTGCATTACCCAGGCCCATGACGCAGGCGCCTTCGAATTGCGCGCGAATCCGCTCGGGGTTGATCTGCGGCCCGCAATCGACGGCGATGTCAGCCTTGTGCACCACCAGCGTACCGTCGTCCTTGACCTCCACCTCGATCACCGCCGCCACATAGGTCACGAAGCTGTAATGCACTGCCAGGCCCAGGCCGCGTCCCTTGGGCAACTCACGCCCCCAACCGGCGGCTTTGGCGGCGGTCTCCAGTACCGTGCGCAGGCGCGCGGTGTCGATCGGATAACGCTCGGGGGATTCGCCGTAGTTCCACTCTTCACTCAAGGTACGCGGATCGATCTGACGGTCCGGGCCGAGCAATCTGATCTGGTACTTCAGCGGATCCTGCCCGGCCTTGTGCGCCAGTTCATCGATAAAACTCTGGATCGCGAAACCATGGGGAATGTTCGACACCGAGCGATACCAACCTACCCGGGTATGCACCATTGCCTCGGGGTTTTCCAGGCGAATGTTGGGGATCGCATACGCCATGTTGGTGAACCCCATGCCCAGTTCGAACGCCGCCTCATGGTTCATGCCCGGCGCAAACAACGCGGTGATGCTCGGCGCCACCGTACGGTGCAACCAGCCGGATGGCAGGCCATCCTTGTTCAGGCTGGCCTTGAGGTATTCGGCCGACACGGTGTGAAAATAGGAACAGTGGATGTCGTCTTCGCGGGTCCATTGCACCCGCACCGCTTTGCCGGGGAATTCCTTGGCGAGGATGGCGGCCTCGATGATGAAGTCAGGCTTGGACTTGCGTCCGAACCCGCCCCCGAGCAGGGTCACGTTGAACGTGACCTTGTCGAACGGCAGGCCCAGGCGCTCACCGATCCGTTCCCGGGTGACCTGCGGCGCCTGGCTTGGCCCCCAGGCTTGGCACGCACCGTCCTTGAACCGCGCAATGGCGACCATCGGTTCCATCGGCGACTGTGACAAATGCGGCAAGTAGTAGGAGGCTTCCAGCGTGCTATCGGCGCTGGCCATGGCCTCATCGAGGTTGCCGGTATTGCGCACCACCTTGCCGGGCTTGAGCGAGGCGGCTTCGAGTTCCTTGCGATAGGCAATCGAGTCGTAGCTGGCGTTGGGGCCGTCGTCCCATTCGATTTTCAGTGCCTCACGGCCCTTGATCGCCGCCCATGTATTGCTCGCCACCACGGCGATGCCGCCCAGGGGTTGGAACTCCGAAGGCAACGGACGGCTTTCGATCTGTACCACTTTGACCACGCCTGGGACTTTCATCGCCGCGCTGCCATCGAAGCTTTTGACCTTGCCGCCATACACCGTGGGCCGCGCGATGGTCGCGTACAGCATGCCGTCGAAATGCACGTCGGCGCCGTACACCGCACGACCATTGACGATGTCCTCACCGTCGATGGCCTTGGTGCCTTCCTTACCGATATATCGAAATTCCGAAGGTTGCTTGAGTCTCAGGTTTTCTCGCGCAGGCACGGCCAACGCGCCAGCGGCGGCGGCCAGCACGCCATAGCCCAGTTCGCGGCCCGACGGTTTATGAATGACTTTATGAAGTTGGGCCTGGCACTCGCCGACTGACACTTTCCATTGGTCAGCGGCGGCTTGTTCCAGCATCGCGCGTGCGGCGGCACCGCAGCGACGCATCGGCTCGTACCAGTGACGCATGCTGCGCGAGCCGTCGGTGTCCTGGTTGCCGAAGCGCACTTCATCGCCGGGGGCCTGCTGTACCTTGACCATCGCCCAGTCGGCTTCCAGTTCATCGGCCACCACCATGGTCAAGCTGGTGCGCACGCCCTGGCCCATCTCCGAGCGGTTGCAGATAACGGTCACCGTGCCATCGGCGGCGATACTCACATAGACTTTCGGATCGTCGACCCAACCGTGGGGCATACCGTCGGCGCCGAACTTCTTCTCTTTCTCTTCGGCAAACGCGTCTTGCCAGCCCCAACTCGCGGCGACCACCAGCGCACCGGTCGCCCCCACGCCCTTGAGAAAACCACGGCGACTGAGGTTGCTCAGGGCGAAATCATTCGGTAACCGGCTCATGCCTTGGCCTCCTTCAGGTGAGTGGAAGCCTGACGGATCGCGGTCTTGATACGGTTATAGGTGCCGCAGCGACAGATGTTGCCGACCATGGCTTCTTCGATCTGCTCGTCGCTCGGGTTCGGATGGGTCTTGAGCAGTGCCGTCGCCGACATGATTTGCCCGCCCTGGCAGAAGCCGCATTGAGCCACTGCCGTGTCGAGCCAGGCTTGCTGCACGACTTTGCCGATCGGGTCGGCGTGCAGGTTGTCGATGGTGCTGACATTCTGCCCGACGACTGAACCGATGGGCGTAATGCAACTGCGTGCCGGAGCCCCTTCAATATGAATGGTACAGGCGCCGCACAGGCCCATGCCGCAGCCGAATTTGGTGCCGTTGTAACCGGCCACGTCGCGGATCGCCCAGAGCAGCGGCATGTCCTCGGTGACGTCGAGTTGATGGTCTTGACCATTGAGTTTCAGGGTAATCATGGGCACGCCCGCATAGGTCTTGAGTTATGGGGTCGAGCAATCTGCCGCTGGATCTCGGTGGGTCGCACGCAGATCGACTCAGGCTAATGGGCTCTCTTATGCGGACGCAAACGGTCTGCACCGGGCCTTTGGTGGAGCAAGAGTGTGCATCGTTAGCTAACTAAGTTAACCGAGCATTAACAAAAAAGCCCTGCACAATAAACATTGTGCAGGGCTTTTTGATCCGTCTTGAAAGCTTAGCTCAATACCGGTTCGGCTCCATTTCCAGATCGACATGGAAACGCTCGAGAATGTCTTTCTGGATGCGCTGCGCCAGGTTCAGCAGTTGCAGGCCCGTCGCGGCTCCATAGTTGACCAGCACCAGCGCCTGCAATTTATGCACGCCAGCATCGGCTTCACGGAAACCTTTCCACCCTGCCCGCTCGATCAGCCAACCGGCGGCCAGTTTCATCTGCCCGTCGGGTTGCGCATAGGCCACCAGGTCCGGGTATTCGCCCTTGAGCCGTGCAGCCAGCGCCGACGACACCAAAGGGTTCTTGAAAAAGCTGCCGGCATTGCCGAGTACGGCCGGGTCCGGGAGTTTTTCGTTGCGGATGCTGCAAATGGCCTGGCTGACATCGCTGGCGGTCGGATGCTCGATGCCTTGTTCGGTCAGGCGCTGGCGCACCGGGCCGTACTCCAGGTGCAGATGCGCGGCGCGGTCGAGGGCGAAACGCACACGCAGGATCAACCAACGCCCCGGCTCCTGCTTGAACAGGCTGTCGCGGTAGGCGAAGTTGCACTCTTGCAGGGTAAAGTCGCGCAGTTCGCCGGTCTGGCGATCGAGGGCGGTCAGGCCGGCGAAGACGTCCTTGATCTCGACGCCATAAGCGCCGATGTTCTGCATCGGTGCCGCACCGACAGTGCCGGGAATCAGGCTGAGATTTTCCAGGCCGGACAGCCCCAGGGACAGTGTGTGTTGCACAAATGGATGCCAGGGCTCGCCTGCCTCGGCCTCGATCACCACTTTGCCGCCCTCATCGCTCAGCACGCGAATCCCGCGCGTGGCCATGCGCAGAACCAGTGATTCGATATCCGCCGTCAGCAACAGGTTGCTGCCGCCGCCGATCACCAGCACCGGGACCTTGTGCTCCAGCCCGTAGGCCAGAGCTTCGCGCACATCGGCGTCGCTATGGGCCTGGGCAAACAGCCGGGCCTGGACATCCACGCCAAAGCTGTTGAACGGCTTGAGCGAAACCTGTGATTGAACCTGCAAACTCATAACCGTCCCTTCAATTCGATCACCAGCAAATCACTGGCGTGCTCGATCAGGTCCAGCACCTGCTCGAAGCCTTGTTCGCCGTCGTAGTACGGGTCCGGCACTTCATCGACTGGCGACTGGTAGCGACGCAGGAACAGGTCCAATTCGGCCTTGCCCTTGGCCGGCTGCAAGGCCTTGAGGTTGCGCAGGTTGCTGTTGTCCATCGCCAGGATCAGGTCGTAGGTGGCGAAATCGGCACGACTGACTTGCCGGGCGCGCTGGGCGGACAAGTCATAACCGCGCAGCTTCGCCGCGGCCTGACTGCGCTTGTCCGGCGCCTTGCCGACATGCCAGTCACCGGTGCCGGCGGAAGCGACTTCGACCTGATCGGCCAAGCCGGCCTCGCGCAGCTTATGCCGCAGCACGCCTTCGGCCGTGGGCGAGCGACAGATGTTGCCCAGGCAGACAAACAAAACCCGCATCACGCCTCCAGCAGGCGACGAACGCGCTCAAGGTCTTCAACGGTGTCGACACCGGGTGGCGGCGCGATCAGTGCATCGGCGACGTGAATTCGTACGCCGTGCCACAGCGCACGCAGCTGTTCCAGACACTCGGTGTTTTCCAGCCAGCATGGACCCCAGCTGACGAAATCCTGCAGGAATCCGGCGCGATAGGCATAAATGCCGATATGGCGGCGGTACGGCACACCTTCGGGCAACTGCTCACGGTTCACGGCGAAGGCATCCCGCGCCCAGGGCAAGGTAGAACGACTGAACGTCAGCGCCAGGCCATTGAGGTCGCTGACGACCTTGACCACGTTGGGATTGAACAGGGTGTCCACGTCTTCGATCGGCTCGGCCAGGGTGGCCATGCGCGCTTCGGCGTGGGCTGCCAGGTTGGCGGCCACCTGATCGATCACGTTCGGCGGGATCAGCGGTTCGTCGCCCTGGACGTTGACCACGATAGCGTCGGGCGCCAGGCCCAGCTTCATCGCGACTTCGGCCAGGCGATCGGTGCCGGAGTTGTGATCTTCGCGGGTCAACACCACTTCGGCGCCAAAGCCATTGCAGGCCTCGACGATGCGCGCGTCGTCGGTGGCCACCACTACCCGCTCGGCGCTGCTTTTACTCGCCTGTTCCCAGACGTGCTGGATCATCGGCTTGCCGGCGATCAGCAGCAGCGGCTTGCCGGGCAGGCGTGTGGAGGCGTAACGCGATGGAATGACGACGGTAAAGGCTGTGGTCATTTATCCAGGCGCTCGTCGGTGGTCAGGGTGCGCGCTTCGGATTCGAGCATCACCGGGATGCCGTCGCGAATCGGGTAGGCCAGGCCTGCGCCCTTGCTGATCAGCTCGGTCTTGTCGGCGCTGAGCTTGAGCGGGCCTTTGCAGACCGGGCAAGCGAGGATATCGAGCAATTTGGTGTCCATGAGCATTCCCTGGAAAAAACGGAGTTAAGGCAACAAACGAGCCGGCAGCAGGCGCATCAACTGCGTGTCGAACCAGGCCACGAAGGCCGGCGACGGCACAGCATCGACCGCCAGGTACCACCAGTCGGCGGCGGCAAAGGCACGGCATTTCACCGCGTCCTTTTCCGTCATCACCAACGGCAATGACGGCGTGAAGTTCAACGCCTCCACGCTGTATTCGGCGTGGTCGGCAAACGCATGTGGAACCGGCTGCCAGTGTAGCGTTTCGAGGGTCTTGAAGAAACGTTGTGGATTGCCGATGCCGGCCACCGCGTGCACGGCCTGGCCTGCGCCAAAGTGGTCGAGGGGACGCCGTTCGCCGCTGCGCAGGTTGACCAGCGCGGTGGGTTGCAACAGGAAGGCAAATCCATCGTCGCGGTCGGCCACGGCACCGTTGTAGAGGACCGCGTCGACGCTTTGCAGGCGCTCGACCGGCTCACGCAATGGCCCGGCAGGCAGGCAACGGCGATTGCCCAGGCCACGGGCGGCGTCGATCAGCACCAGTTCCAGGTCACGGGCCATGCGGTAGTGCTGCATGCCGTCGTCGGACAGGATCAGGTCCAGCGGCTCACTGGCCAACAAGGTTTTGACGGCGTTGCTGCGATTGGGGTCGATCATCAGCGGGACGCCCGTGCGCTGGACGATCAGCAACGGCTCGTCACCGGCGACGTCGGAGCTTTGCTCGGCCTCGACTCGCCATGGCAGTTGCGGCGGTTTGGCGCCGTAGCCGCGGCTGACCACGCCGACCCGCAGGCCGCTGCGCTGGCAGTGCTCGATCATCCACAGAATCAGCGGTGTCTTGCCGGTGCCACCCACGGTGATGTTGCCGACCACGATCAGCGGCACCGGTGGCTGATAGATCTCGCCCTCTCCGGCCAGAAAGCGCTTGCGCTTGTTCATGACCACGCGCCGGTACAGCCATTCCAGCGGCTGCAACAGTTTCAGGGCCGGATGACCTGCGTACCACGCGGCGAGCAATCGATCGGACATGGCCATCAGGACGCGGGGGGCGCCGCTTCGACAGTGGTCATGCGCAAATGGCTGAAACCGAGCTTGCCGGCCGCATCCATGGCGGTGATGACGGACTGATGCTGTGTCTTGCCATCAGCGCTGATCGACAGTGGCCGGTTGGTGTCGCCATTGGCTTCCTTTTGCAGCGCGTCCATCAGCGAAGCCAGGTCGCTTTTCGGCAGGATCTGGTTGTTCACCGAGAACACGCCGTCGGCACTGATGGCGATGTCCAGAGGCTTGTTCTGATCGTCGGCCGGCGCGCCGCTGACCGCTTCCGGCAGATCGACGCGCAGCTGGGTTTCACGGGTGAAGGTGGTGGTCACAACAAAAAACAGCAGCAGGATGAACACCACGTCGATCAGCGACGCGAGGTTGATGTCCACCGTTTCCCGTGGTTTGCGGCGGAATTTCACGCTTTGCTCCCGGCCAGGTCCACATCGCGGTCGCCCTGCACTACCTCGACCAGTTTGATCGCTTCCTGCTCCATCCCTACCACCAGTTCATCGATCCGGCGTTGCAGGAATCGATGGAAGAATACCGCCGGGATACCAACCATCAAACCGGCAGCCGTGGTGATCAGGGCCTTGGAAATACCACCGGCCAGTACCGAGGCGTTGGTGGTCATGCCTGAGCCTGTGAACGCGCTGAAAATATCGATCATGCCCAGCACGGTACCGAGCAAGCCCAGCAACGGGGCCATGGCAGCAATGGTGCCCAGGGCGTTGACGTAGCGTTCGAGCTCATGGATGACCCGTTGAGCGGCCTCTTCGATGCACTCCTTCATGATCTCGCGGCCATGCTTGGAGTTGGCCAGGCCGGCCGCCAGGATCTCGCCCAAAGGCGAATTGGCGCGCAGTTCCTTGAGCTTTTCCTTATTGAGCTGTTTGTCCTTGATCCAGACCCATACCTGCCCGAGCAAGTGCTCCGGGGTCACGCGGCTGGCCCGCAGGGTCCACAGACGCTCGGCAACGATCGCCATGGCCGCGATGGAACTCAAAATGATCGGCAGCATCATCCAGCCGCCGGATTTGACCAATTCCCACACAGTGACAGCCCCCTCGAAAAAGTGCGCCACTCTAACATAGGGGGTGGACGCACCGAAGACCGTGATGTCGCATCCGGTCGGGCTTTGATAACGCTCGGTTATGGGTTCAAGGGCGGCGGATCGAGCCAGAAACGCCGTTCCTGGCGCAATGACCACGGCGGCTCGAAGCGTCCCAGTTGCAGACGAATGGCACCCTGTTCGACGCTGTCGTAGATCGCCATTCCACGTTTTTGATAACGCGCGATGACCGTGGGATGCGGATGGCCAAACGAATTGCCCTGCCCGCGGGAGATCAGCGCACCTTTGGGTTGCAGGACATCCAACAGGGCATTGGACGACGAGCTGCGACTGCCGTGGTGTGGCGCCTGCAGCCAATCGGTGGGCCGGGCCAACGGACTGTCCAGCAGGGCTCTCTCGGCGGCGGCATCGATGTCGCCACTCAACAGCAGCCGTTCGCCATTGGCCTCGATCAGCAAGATACAAGAGTTCTGGTTGCTATCGCCGGCCAATGGCCAGTGCCAAAGCTGGAAATCGACTTCATCCCAGGTCCATCGCCGACCGCTCTCACATCTCCCGGCCTGCAGTTGCGCAGGCAAGTCTGACGGTTCACCACTGACCACCTGTTTCACCGGCAACCCCCTGGCAATCGCCGAGGCACCGCCGGCATGATCGGCGTGGGCGTGGCTGATCAGCATCAGGTCTATGCCCTTCACCCCCAGTTTGCGCAATGCCGGCAGCACCACCCGTTCCCCCTGGTCGAGTTCTCCGAAACGCGGTCCGGCGTCATACAGCAACGTGTGATGCCGAGTGCGCACCAGGATCGCCAGGCCTTGACCGACATCCAGTTGCCAGACTTCCGCCATGCCCTCCTGCAACATCGGCCTGGGCGAAAAAACCAGCATCAACAGCATGGGCCACCCTAACGGGCGCATCGGCAAGCCTCGCGGCAGCAAGAGCAAAAAGGCGCCAATAGCACCGATTGCCCAGGCCCATAGCGGGACTGCCGCGGGCACCCACGCAGGAACCTGACCGGAGACGAACCCCAATCCGCTGAACCAACCGTCGATCAGGCCGCCCGCCAACCACAGCAGTTTCTCACCCACATAAGGCACCGGCAGCAACAGCGTCCCGAGCAACGCCGGTGGCAATACCACCAGACTGATCCAGGGCACCGCAAACAAATTGGCCAGCGGCCCGCTCAGACTGATGGGCAACCCCAGTGCCAATAACAACGGGCACAGCCCGATTGCAATCAGCCACTGGGCACGGGTCCAGGTCTGCCACCAACGCCACGGCCCCAAACGTCCGCCGAAGGTCAATATCAAGACTGCCACGGCCGCGAAAGACAGCCAGAAACCAGGCTGGAGACTCGCCAGCGGCGCCAGCAGCAAAATGCCGTTGAGTGCCAACAACAGTGGCCACCACGCACCGAGATGACGGAACCGCAGACGCCACAACAACACCAGACCAATCATCAAGCAGGCCCGTCGCACCGGCACCTCGAAACCGGCCAGCATCCCGTAGCCGAGCGCAGCGGCGAATGCCAGGCCACACGCCTAGGGCAACCATGGCAGACGGTTCGGCCATAACCCAAAGCGGGCCAGGCCGGCGATCAGCAGATACACGACGCCCGCCAGCAATCCGATGTGCTGCCCGGAAATCACCAACAGATGAACCGTGCCGGTGTCCTGCAATACCTGCCAGTCTTCGCGACTCAACCCGGCGCCGTCCCCGAGCACCAACGCCGTCAACGCGCCGTTTCGCCCTTGGGCATCCACCGCCAGCAAACGCTGACGGATTGCATCGCGCCAGGCCCACTGGGCTGGCGCAAGGCGTTCGCCCTGCTTGATCGTCCCGGTCGCCCCGATGCGTTGTGCCAGCAACCAGGCCTGGTAGTCGAAGGCCTGCGGATTGAGCAGCCCGACCGGACGCTTCAACTTGACTGCCAGGCGCCAGCGCTCGCCACTGTTCACCGGCGGCCCGCCATACCAGGCCAGACGCATTTGCTGCGGCAGCCGGGTACGTCGGGACTGGATGTCGGTCAACTCGAAACGCACGACACCGTCGTCATGCCGGGGCAAGCCAGTGACCCGCCCTTCGACCCAACGGGTTTCTCCGTCCAGCGCCGGCGGTAACCGGTCATCCAGCGCCCACTGCGCATTCGCGCAGGCCCAACTCAGGCCGAACAGGTAAAACGCCACCGGATAAGTCCTGAACGGCAGCAACATCAACCCCGTCACCGGCATCGCCAGCCATAACCAGACCGGCGGTAATGCCGGTAAAAAACGCAAGGTCAAAAGACCCAACGCCAGCGCCATCATCCCTGTGCGCATAAGCCCGTCCTTGAAAGTCCCCTTCAAGGCTTAGCCCGCTCGTCGCATGGGCGCCGTCAATAATTGTCACAAAATCTGAATAGGCAGTTCATGGAATCCAGACATACTTGCCGCCCTGACCGACCGAGAAGCCTTATGCCCCGGCGCTTATTCAAACGCTACATGCCAGACCCGATGAGCATCAGGGAACACAAGTCCTTACGCTTTCTCGGCACGCTGTTGCATGACCCGAACCTGTGGCACCTCAACCGCCACTCCGTTGCCCGCGCCATGGCGGTGGGGCTGTTCGCCGCGTTCCTGCCGATCCCGCTACAGATGCTGCTGGCGGCAATCCTCGCCATCATCGTGCGCGGTAACATGCCGATTGCCGTGAGCCTGGTCTGGCTGACCAATCCGATCACCATGCCTGCCGTGTTCTTTTGCACGTACCAGACCGGCGCCTGGCTGATGGACGTTCCCGCCCGGCAGTTGCCGGACTCACTGAACTGGGAATGGATCACGGGTGAAATCTCGACCTTGTGGCAACCGTTTCTGTTGGGCTCAGTGGTAACGGGGCTGGTACTCGGCGCACTGGCCTACTTCCTGGTGATGATGTATTGGCGCTGGTGGGTGGCCAGGCAGTGGAAGCGGCGCAAGAAGAGCCGGATGTGAGAATGCAAACGGCCTCCACTTGGGAGGCCGTTTTTTTGCGGTGTCCGGGCTGACGCCATCGCGAGCAAGCTCGCTCCCACAGGGATCTTCAGTGCTACATGGATCCATGTGTGGGAGCGGGCTTGCTCGCGAAACAGACGACTCGGTATTTCTCAGGTACGCATCCCGCGCCCGCTGACCAGCAACCTTGCACTACCGAAATACAGCACCGCGGTCGCAACCAGCATGAAGGCGATGGCCACGCTGATGCGGATATCCGATACGCCAAGGATGCCGTAGCGGAACGCGTTGACCATGTGCAGCACCGGGTTGGCCAAGGACACGGTCTGCCAGAACGGTGGCAGCAAGGTGATCGAGTAGAAGACCCCGCCCAGGTAGGTCAGTGGCGTCAGCACGAAAGTCGGGATGATCGAAATGTCATCGAAGTTGCGCGCAAACACGGCGTTGATGAAGCCCAGCAACGAGAAGATGGTCGCGGTCAGCACCACCACCAGAATGGTCACGCCCAGGTGATGCACCTGCAAGTGGGTGAAGAACAGCGACAGCAGGGTCACGATGATCCCCACCATCAGGCCACGCAGTACGCCGCCCAAGGTATAGCCAATCAGAATGGTGTGCGGCGACAACGGCGAGACCATCAATTCTTCAATGGACCGCTGGAACTTGCTGCCGAAGAAACTCGACACCACGTTGCCGTAGGAGTTGGTGATCACCGACATCATGATCAGCCCCGGCACGATGTACTCCATGTAAGTGAAGCCACCCATGTCGCCGATCTGCCGACCGATCAGATTACCGAAGATCACGAAGTACAGGACCATGGTGATGGCCGGCGGCAGCAGGGTCTGGGGCCAGATCCGGGTGAAACGCCGGACTTCACGGTAAACGATGGTGTTGAGGGCAACGAGGTTGGGGCGCAGCTCGGAACTCATACCGCCACCTTCGACAGATTTTTCTCCACCAGGGACACGAACAACTCCTCGAGGCGATTGGTTTTGTTACGCAGGCTCAGCACTTCGATGTTCTGCTGCGCCAACTGGGTGAACAGCGCGGTGATGCCCATGGACTTTTCCACCTGGACTTCCAGGGTGTGGCTGTCGATCAGCCGGGACGGATAGCCGAGCAACTGCGGCGCCGCTGGCAGGTCGCCCTTGAGGTCCAGCAGGAAGGTTTCGACATGCAACTGGCTGAGCAACTGCCGCATGCTGGTGTTCTCGACGATGGTGCCGTGGTCGATGATGCCGATGTTGCGGCACAGCTGCTCAGCCTCTTCCAGATAGTGGGTCGTGAGGATGATGGTGATGCCTTTCTGGTTCAGCTCGGTGAGGAAGCTCCACATCGAGCGACGCAGCTCGATATCCACCCCGGCGGTCGGCTCGTCGAGGATCAGCAGACGCGGTTCATGAACCAGCGCGCGGGCGATCATCAGGCGACGCTTCATGCCACCGGACAGCGAGCGCGATGGCACGTCCTTCTTGTCCCACAGGCCGAGCTGGGTCAGATACTGTTCGGCGCGTTCCTTGGCGATTTTCGCCGGGATGCCGTAGTAGCCGGCCTGGGTCACGACGATGTCGAAGGTCTTTTCGAACTGGTTGAAGTTGAATTCCTGAGGCACCACGCCGATGGAGCGCTTGAGCTGCGCAGGATTCCTGTCCAGGTCGTGACCGAAGATGTTCACCGTGCCGCTGGTCTTGTTCACCAGGGTCGAGAGAATGCCGATGGTCGTGGACTTGCCGGCGCCGTTCGGGCCGAGCAAGGCGAAAAAGTCACCTTCGGCGACATCCAGATCGATACCACTCAGGGCCTGGAAACCGTTGCCGTAGGTTTTGGTTAGCTGCCGGATGGACAGAGCGGAACTCATATCTGATTTACGCACCAAGAAGGGAAGAAAAGGATAAGTATGGGCGGCGGCGAACAAAACAACCGCAGCGGAGTGGCACAATGGTGCTTGTCGCCGCCACACAAGTACAGTCAAGCGTGTCGATAGTGAGTATTAAGTCAACGCGGTCATGACCGCCTTTTGATACGCCGGACGCTGTTTCAACCGGCCATACCAGGCCTGCAGATGCGGTTGTGGCGCACGTTCGATCGGCATCTCGAACCAGGCATAAATGAAACTGCCCAGGGGAATATCGCCCATGCCGATCTCGTCTCCGGACAGGTAGGGCTTGTTCGCCAACGCCTGATCGGCCATTGCCAGCAGCGTGTCGCACTCCTTGATCGCCGCCTTGATGGCGGGCCAGTCCTGCTGGTCTGCCGGGGTACGCAGCACACCCCAGAACACGGTACGGAACGGGCCGGCAAAGCTTGAGGTGGTCCAGTCCATCCACTTGTCGGCAGTGGCCCGCGCCTTGGGACTATTCGGGTACCAGGCCGTGCCGCCGGCATGCAAGGCCATCAGGTAACGCACGATGGCGTTGGACTCCCACAACACAAAACCGTCGTCTTCAATGACAGGCACGCGACCATTGGGATTCATGGCGCGGTATTCGGGTGTATCGACGACACCAAAGGCGCCACCGGCATCGATCGCCTCGTAGGCCAGTCCCAGTTCTTCGGCGGCCCACAATGGTTTTCTGACATTCGACGAGTTTTTCCGACCCCAGATCTTCAGCATGACCGCCTCTTTTTCGGTAAGTGGGCAGGCAGCATACGCCGGATCAGGCGCGACTCAAATCGCTCTGCATATCGCCCAATAGTGGTTGCTGTTGCTCACCGAACAGGTGCGGATAGCACTTTTCCAGGTGTTCGAAAAAGAACGCTTCAGGTACGTCGGCGAACTGGCCGTGATCGACCAGGTACTCCATCAGCTTCGCGCCATCGCGGTTGAAGGGATGAAAAACGCTGTCGTTGATCCCGTCGAATTCCAGCGGCGCCACATTGAACAGGTCGCAGAGTTTGCGGTTGAACGCGGGTGTCGCCTTGACCCAGCGATCCTGCAAGTAAAACTCGGTGTAGCCGTGCATGGCGAACATGTCGCTCTTGAGCAATTCGAGCAGCCGTGGCGTCGACAAATGATTGCGCACATCCGCCAGGCCGATCCGCGCGGGAATCCCGCAATGCCGCGCTGCACCTGCCAGCAACGTGGCCTTGGGCACGCAGTAACTCTCCCCGGCCGCCAGCGCATAACTGCCGCGCAGGGTCTGCGGGTCGCGACTGAACGTGTACGGGTTGTAGCGCACCGCTTCGCGCACGGCGTAATAGAGACTGATCGCCTGCTCTAGCGGATCGCGACTGGCGCCACGGTGCTTTTCGGCGAACTCCACCACGGACGGATGGTCACTATCGATGAAGCGGCCGGGACTCAGATACTCGCGCATGAAAATAATCTCCTGGGGAAGCCCCGAGTCTAGCGAGAGCTTCAGCACAGAGATAACGACGTTTCGGCCAAACATGGCCGCTTTGCCGCTCGCTCAATGAACGTATTTCCCACGTGTGCGGCCCATTTGTCGCACGAAAATCATGCTGGGTTTCCCACGACTCGAATCACATCGCTCCAACCAGCCTGTTTCGCGGATGCCGTCTAAGCTCTGTGGGCTGGTTCGCCCTGGTTTCACGGAGGAATGAATATGCTGTTGTTGTGGATACTGGTTTTGCTGGTCGGGATTGCTTATTTGGCCCACCGCCGCATCGCCCCGCTGCCCGCCTTGGTCATCGTGGCCATCTATGTCGTGGCCATGGGCGCTTTCAGCCGCGCACCGGGCTGGCTGCTGCTGGTTTTCTGGGCGTTGATCGCCGCCGTCGCCGCGCCTTTGCTGCTGCCCGACCTGCGCCGCAAATTGTTCAGCGCGCCGATGTTCAACTGGTTCCAGAAAACCCTGCCGCCGATGTCGCAAACCGAACGCGATGCCATCGACGCTGGCACGGTCTGGTGGGACGGCGAACTGTTCAGTGGCCGTCCGGACTGGAGCAAGCTGCTGTCCTATCCCAAGGCGCAATTGAATGAAGAGGAACAGGCCTTCATCGACGGGCCGACCGAAACACTCTGCGCCATGGTCAGTGAATGGCAGCTCGGTCAAACCATGGACCTGCCGCCGCAAGCCTGGACATTCATCAAGGACAACGGCTTTTTCGCCCTGATCATCCCCAAGGAGTTTGGCGGCAAGGGCTTCTCCGCCTATGCCCACTCGCAAGTGGCGATGAAACTGGCGAGCCACAGCGGCGACCTTGCCTCAACCGTGATGGTCCCCAATTCCCTCGGCCCGGCCGAACTGTTGCTGCATTACGGCACCGACGAACAACGCAATCATTACCTGCCTCGCCTGGCGCGCGGCGACGACATCCCGTGCTTTGCCCTGACCGGTCCGCTGGCCGGCTCCGACGCCGGCGGCATGCCGGACTCAGGAGTGATCTGCAAAGGTGAATGGGAGGGCCAGGAAGTCCTCGGCCTGCGCCTGAACTGGGAAAAACGCTACATCACCCTCGGTCCGGTGGCCACCCTCCTCGGCCTGGCCTTCAAGGCCTACGATCCGGATCACCTGCTGGGTGACAAGGAAGACCTGGGCATCAGCCTGGCACTGATTCCGACCGACATCGCCGGTGTCGAGATCGGCCGCCGGCATCTGCCATTGGGCGCGGCATTCATGAATGGCCCGAACTCGGGCAAGGACGTGTTCGTCCCGCTGGAGTTCCTCATCGGCGGCCAGGAGATGCTCGGCAAAGGCTGGATGATGCTGATGAACTGCCTGTCGGTCGGGCGTTCGATTTCCCTGCCGGCGGTGGGCACCGGCATGGCCAAGTTCACCAGTCTGGTAACGGGCCAATACGCTCAGGTTCGCGAGCAGTTCAATGTGCCGATTGCCTCGTTCGAAGGCATCCAGGAAGCCATGGCCCGCATTGGCGGCAACGCCTGGATGATGGACGCCGCCCGCATGCTGACCGCCAATGCGGTCGATCTGGGCGAGAAACCGTCGGTGCTGTCGGCAATTCTCAAGTACCACCTGACCGAACGCGCCCGCGACTGCATTAGCGACGCCATGGATGTGCACGGCGGCAAGGCGATCATCATGGGGCCGAACAACTACCTCGGCCGCAAATGGAACGGTGCGCCGATTTTCATCACCGTCGAAGGCGCGAACATTCTCTCGCGCAACCTGATGATCTTCGGCCAGGGCGCGATTCGCTGCCATCCCTTCGTGCTCAAGGAAATGGCCCTCGCCGACCGTGAAGACAAGGATCAGGCGCTCAGAGAATTCGATGACCTGCTGCTCAAGCACATCGGTTTCGCCGTGGGAAACGCCGCCAGTACGCTGGTGCTCAATCTCGGTTTCGGGCATCTGGAGCACACCCCGGGCGACAAACTCAGCCAGGGTTATTTCCGCGCACTCAACCGTCAGGCCGCTGCTTTCGCCCTGCTCGCCGACCTGAGCATGATGTTGCTGGGCGGCGCACTGAAACGCCGCGAACGCCTGTCCGCACGGCTAGGCGACGTATTGAGCAACCTTTACCTGGCGTCCGCCGCGCTCAAGCGCTACAACGACCTTGACTCACCGCAGTACATGACACCACTGCTGACCTGGGCCATGGAAGAAAGCCTGGGCCAGGCGGAACGGGCGATGGATGAACTGCTGAGCAACTTCCCGAACAAAGTCGTGGGCTGTCTGTTGCGAGTGATCGTGTTCCCGTTCGGGCGCCGGCACAAAGGGCCATCGGACAAACTCGGCGCCGAAGTCGCAGGGGTGATCGGCCGCGCCAAGGGCGACCCGGCACTGGAGGAAGTGCTCCTGGGGTGCTACCGCCCGCAAGCGAGCGACGATCCGGTCGGTGCATTGCAACACGCCTGCAATCTGTTGAGCGCCGCACAGTCGCTGCAGAAAAAACTGCATATGGCACTCAAGAGTGGCCAGGTCAAACCGGTGGCCGGCGAGTCGGTGATCGATGCCGCCCTCGAGGCTGGTGTATTGCAGCCGGTGGAAGCCCAAACCCTGCGAGAAGCCGAAGCGGCCCGGCGCAAGGTGATCGATGTCGATGACTTTGACCAAGAGGCCTTGGCACTGGCCGAGGGAAAAGTCCGCTGATCCCGTCAAGCATGTAAAAACGGGCGCGGGCGCTTTATACTCCCGCGCCCGTTTTGCTCTTGAGGACTTATCTCGTGTCCAACATCGTTGCCGATCATCTCGTTTTACTCGACCACCTGCGCAGCATCCTGGTCGCCGTAGGTGAGGCCGAGCAGGTTCCCGACGAAAGTCATGCCTTGTTCCTTGAGCGCTTCGACGAACTGCTTGCGTTACTGCCTGTCGACCCGATCGAAAGCCAGTACCTGGGCCAGGACATCCTGTGCCAGGTCATCACTCGCTACCCGCAAATCGCTCACCTGGTCCCGCGCGACCTGCTGTGGTATTTCGCCGGCGACTGTCTGCACTACATGCCCGATGATGAAATCGACCTGTATCAGGCACTGGAAGAGCGCCGCTTCGAAGCCGAACAGAACGACGAGCCCTTCGACTGGAACCAGGAAAAGCAGTTGCTGGCGCTGTCGAACCAGGACAGCAAGCACTGATCATCAATCAGTGATGCCAAAGGCCCGCATGCTTGAGCATGCGGGCCTTTTTTTTCCTTCAGCGCACCCCGTCAACTTCAGGCAACCGCACTGTGCTGCGACCTTTTCCGCAACGTCCGCCTGCCTATCTCCAGTCTTTGCACCAATAGTTTTCTCTCTATCTCATGGCACTTTGGTTTGATTGAACTACCTTCAAACTACAAGAAGTCATAACGGCTCGAGTTTTCACGTTAGCTTCAGTGATCAGATAGCGGATTGGCAAAAGGAGTTACCTCACCATGATCCTGGCAGGCGTTTTCCGGCTCTGTACCTGCATTGCCGATGACTTTCCGGGGGGACCAGGTCGAACCATAGGCGCGAGTATCGCTCCGACGGGCAGTCCAGGTCACCGGATCACTGAAAACCGTTTCAGCAAAGGTCGCTCGCTATCCAGCCAGATCAGCGAATTGCGCCCGTTTGTGTGTAGCACGCAAGGAATAACGCCGAGGCCGTGGATAAGTGGTCTGGCGCATTGGGGGGAGATAGTCCGGTCCCCGTGAAGTGATCCGAGACAACTCAGCCTGACTAAAGATGGCCTATCCAGTGAGGATGTACTTAATGAGCCTTCGTACCGTGCCCGCTTTCAAGCGAATTTTCCATGGCCTGTTCTGGATGGGCCTCAGCGTGGATGCGGCTCAGGCCGCGCCGGCCAATTGCTCGCAACTGGACAATTGGCCGTCTACGTACGAGGTCGGCCAAGGGCTGCAGAATGAACTGCGCAGCCCCGTTCCAGTAACACAACTGGCGGTGGGTGACCCGAAAATTGCCGACGTGCAGCCCAGCGGCAGCAGCGCGTTCATACTCACGGGCATTGCGCCGGGGACCACCAGCCTGATGGTCTGGACCGCCTGTTCGAAAACGCCACGCCAAAGCATGGTGTTCGTCAAGGGTAGAGCCACATCGGCGCTGACCAGTGTGCCGTCGGTGCCCTCCGACGACCCGTTGCTACCGAGCCAGGTGCAGACCGATATCCGCTTCGTTGAAGTCAGCCGGACCAAACTCAAGGAAGCCTCCGCCTCGATTTTCGGCATCCGTGGCAACTGGCTGTTCGGCTCGCCGAGAACCTTGCCCACCATCGGCGGCATTGTCACGCCGTCGATACCGGTGAACAACGACAACTTCAACCTCACGTTTGCTACCGGCAGTACCCTGGTGGCGCTCAATGCGCTGGAGGGCAGCGGCTTCGCCTACACCCTGGCACGGCCAAGCCTGGTAGCGCTCAGCGGGCAGAGTGCGAGCTTCCTGGCCGGCGGTGAAATACCGATTCCGGTGCCCAGTTCAGGCAGCGATAACGTGTCCATCGAGTACAAAGAATTCGGTATCCGCCTGACCCTGACGCCGACCATCGTCGGGAAAAACCGTATCGCGCTGAAGGTGGCGCCGGAAGTCAGTGAACTGGACTTCACCAACGCCGTGAGCATCGCCGGCACGGTCGTCCCGGCCCTGACCGTGCGCCGTACCGATACCAGCATCTCCCTGGCTGATGGCGAAAGCTTCGTCATCAGCGGTCTGATCAGCTCCCGCAACAATTCCCAGGTGAACAAGTTTCCGGGGCTGGGCGATATCCCGGTTCTGGGCGCGTTTTTCCGCGACAACACCATCAACCGTGAAGAGCGCGAACTGCTGATGATCGTTACCCCGCATCTGGTCCAGCCACTGGCTGCCAATGCACAACTACCGTCATTGCCTGGTGAGCAGCTGCGCAATTACGACCCGAACTTCTACCGCATGTTTTTCCTGGAAAATGGCGACTTCGACAGTCTCAGCGGACTCTCGAAATGAACGGGAGCCTGAAGCAGACTTGCCTCGCCCTCACTCGTAACGGTGACGTTGAACGCTTGCCGGGTCAGCTGTATTGCCATTGGCCAGGCGTTCAACCTGTTGTCGCCAGGGGACATTCGATGAAAGCAGTCATTGCAATAGCGGCGACATTAATGCTCGCAGGTTGTGCCAGTAATGGCCTGTCTTCGCGACCGGCCAGCTGTGCCAAGCCCGGTTCGGAGCAAGAACTGGCCCTTAACCTGGCCGACAACATGGCCGACGAAGGCCGTTTGTATGCCAGCCTGGCGAATCTGGAAGGGTTGCCCGATAACCTGATCCAGGTTCGCCTGCGCAAAGCGCGGGTGCTGCGCTTGATGGGGCGCAGCGGCGATGCGCAGCCGTTGTACGAAAGCTTGCTCGGCACCTGTCTGGCGGCTGAAGGGGAACATGGCCTGGGTCAGTTGGCCGCCGCCAAAAATGATAACGCCAGCGCTGCCACTCACCTTGAGCGTGCGGTGAGGATGGCCCCCACCGACGACAGGATGCGCAATGACCTGGGGGTCGTCTACCTCAATCAGCGACGGATCCCTGAAGCACGCTTTGAGTTCATGACAGCCATGGAGCTCAAGCAGGCAAACACACTGGCGGCACTCAACATGGTGACGTTGCTGATCTATCAGGATAACTGGAAGGCGGCAGCCGAACTCGTGACCCGAGCCGACTTGAGCCCCAAGCAAGTAGTAGAGGCTCAAACCCGCGCGGAAAAACTCAAGGCCTCCGCCAAAAAAGTGGTGGCTAGCGATGGGAATCGCAAGGCTGAGGTAGCCGATGCCTCTACCAGTGCGAACAAGTAGAACGTACGAGGAGTCGAGATGAATACCAAACGGCTGTTGATCGTGTGCACGGCTTGCCTGTCGACCACTGCCTGGGCCATTGAGCCGGGCCCCTCTTCGCCTTATCAACAAGGCACCGAACAGTGGTTGCAGCTGCAGATTCGCGGAGTGGTTGCCTCCCCTAAACTGCAAACCGCTTCGGCCACCGAACGTGACCTGGCCATGCAGCGCTGGCTGAATAGCTTCAACTACCCGATTCCGGAATTTTATGACCAGGATTCAGCGGGACAAATGACCATCGGCGACTGAGGCATGACGATGGGTGATCAGCCTCTGGTGTAGTGCAGAGTGGCCTGGCTAAAAAGCCAGGCTTAATCACGTGTGCAGGAAAATACAACCCAGGTATTAAAAAGTGGAGCTGGCGATTGGAGTGAATACACTCCGTACGCCTGCTCCACCGCGTTCTTATGCAGCACAGCCACCTTGCTCGACAGCAAACCACTCCTGCTCACTTACCGAATGCCTTGAATACCCCGATCATGGCGGGGCCAATGGCTATCAGGAAGAAGCTCGGCCACAGACAGAAAATCAGCGGGAATATCATCTTGGTGCCAATTTTCGCCCCCATCTCTTCGGCAGCCTGCGTACGCCGGTCACGGAACTCATCGGCATAGATGCGCAGGGTATCGGCCACGCTGGTACCAAAGCGGATACTCTGCGCCAACAGGTTGACCAGCCCTTGTACGTCATCCAGGCCAGTGCGTACAGCCAGTTGCTTGAGCGCCTCGGTACTGGAAATGCCCGCGCGGATTTGTGCATTGACCATAGCCAGTTCTTCAGCCAGTTCGACCTGACTGACCGACATCTCCTCAGCCACCCGTTCGATGGTCGTGGGCAAGGCCAGGCCCGACTCCACGCACACCACCATAAGATCCAATGCATCCGGAAACGCGGCACGCAGCCGGCCTTGTCGCAACTGCTTGCGCTTGGCGACATACAGCGCTGGCACCAACCATCCGATAGCGGCCACCACGAACACCAACAGCAGCCCCATGATCAGGGACACCTTGGGAATCATCGGCAACAGCAGCAACGCAATACCGATCAATAACAGCGGCAACATCAAGCGCACTGCCCAGTACATCTGCACCGCCGACGAGGAGCGGTATCCCGCATGTATCAACAGAGTCTGGGTGACGGAAGTCTGAGCCGATTCGGCCGAGGTAAAACGCTGGCCAACCCGCTCCAGCAACAGTTGCAGGTTACCCGGAGCTTCCTGCCCGGTCGTGTTGCCTAAATGGCCACGTTTGATCAGCGCCAGACGCCGCTGCACCGGGTCCTGAAGACCCTGCATCAGCAAGATCACGGCGACGACCGCAAGCGCTGTACTCAAACCGATCGCGCCAAGAAACAACAAGCGCGCCGTCTCCTCGTTCCCTGTGACCCGACCGAACAACTCAAGCAAAAAATCCATGACCTGTACTCCCGGTAGCGAATACCGCTTAAACCTGAATCCGGATGATTTTGCGAATCCAGAAAATCCCGGCCAACATCGAACAAAAAGCCCCGATTATCAGCTTATGGCCCACCGGATCATTGAGCAGTAACGGCATGTATTTAGGGGTGGTGAACACGATCACCGCCGCCAGCACGAAGGGAATAGCCACCAGTATCCAGGCCGACATCCTCCCTTCGGCCGACAGGGTCTTGACCTTACGCTGGAAGCGAAAGCGCCCGCGGATCAGGCGACTCAGACGCTCCAGCACTTCGGTCAAATTGCCGCCGGTCTCGCGATGGATGAGGATCGAGGTCACCAGCATCATCACCGTCATGCTTGGCATCCTCTCCAGCAGACCGAGCATGGCCCGGCGTACATCATTGCCATAGTTGATATCGGAGAAGGTCAGGCCAAACTCATGAGCGACCGGTCCCTTGTGCTCCTCAGCCACCAGGCGCAGGGTTTCGTTGAACGGGTGCCCGGCGCGCAGAGCGCGGCACATGGCATCCAACGCATCCGGCAGGCCTTCCTCGAACGTAGCGAAACGCTTGCCACGGTCGCGAGAGATTTTCAGTATGGGTAACCAGAAAACCGCGAAACCCGCCAGCAGCGCCATCCACCAGACTGACGAGACCATCCAGATCAAGATGCCCGCCCAGACACCCAACGCCAACCCGAGCAGCAATACCCGATAGGCCCGGTATTCGTGCCCGGACTGCTCAATCATCTGCGTCAATGCTTCCATAAAGGGCAGCTGCTCAAGCCTGGCCTCCAGGGGCGACAAGCGCGTCAGGTATTTCTGCCGCAACACCGTCTGCATGTTGGGCAAATTATTGGCTTTCTCCAGTACGTGCAGGCGGCCGCGGATGCGCTTGCGCATCTTGCCGGCCTCGCCGAATACCGGAACCGCCACGCCCTGGGACAGGAGGAAGACGGCGATAAACACCATGCCGAGAAACATCAGAATGAATTCACCGGGAATCTGGTTCATGACTGCCGCGCCTCCATCCACTCAGGCCTGAACATCGTCAGCGGCAACTCGATGCCGCGCTTGGCCAGCACATCACGGAAGGCGGGGATCATGCCGCTGGGTCGATAATCACCCAGTACCTCGCCGTTTTCGCCCATGCCATGACGCGCGAAGGAGAAGATTTCGGTCATGGTGATGATCTCGCCTTCCATGCCGTTGATCTCCTGCACGCTGACCAGGCGGCGCTTGCCGTCCTCCTGGCGTTCCAGCTGAATGACCACATCGATGGCCGAAGCGATCTGCTGACGCATGGCCTTGATCGGGAAGGTCGCCCCGGTCATCGACACCATGTTCTCGACCCGCCCCAACGCATCGCGCGCGGTGTTGGCGTGGATCGTGGTCAACGAGCCGTCGTGGCCGGTGTTCATCGCCGTCAGCATGTCCAGCGCCTCGACGCCGCGCACTTCGCCGATCACGATGCGGTCCGGGCGCATCCGCAGGCTGTTGCGCACCAACTCCCGCTGGCTCACCTCGCCACGCCCCTCGATATTCGAAGGCCGGGTTTCCAGGCGAACCACGTGGGGCTGCTGCAGTTGCAGTTCGGCCGAATCTTCGATGGTCACGATCCGCTCGTTGTGCGGAATGAAACTGGACAGGACATTGAGCATAGTGGTCTTGCCGCTGCCGGTACCGCCAGAAATCAGCACGTTCAAGCGCCCACGGACAATCGCCTTGAGCAGCAGGGCAATGGCCGGGGTCAATGTACCCACCTGGATCAGGCTGTCGGTATTGAGCAGGTCCACCGCAAAGCGCCGGATCGACATGCTCGGGCCGTCGATGGCCAGCGGCGGGATAATCGCGTTGACCCGCGAACCGTCCTTGAGCCGGGCATCCACCAAGGGCGAAGACTCGTCGATACGCCGACCCAGGCTGGAGACGATGCGGTCGATGATGTTCAGCAAATGCTGGTCGTCGCGAAATCGCACATCGGTGCGTTGTAGTTTGCCAAAGCGTTCGACATAGACCGAGGCAAAGCCGTTCACCAGAATGTCGGACACGCTGTGATCAGCCAGCAACGGTTCCAGAGGGCCAAGGCCTAGCACCTCATCGGTGATCTGCTTGATGATCAACTGGCGGCTGGAAGTACTCACCGGTGCCGAATGCTCATCGAGCAGGCGCTGGCAAATATCGCGAATCTGCCGCGTGGCCTCAGCCTGTTCAAGGGAGTCCAGCAAGGACAGGTCCATGACCTTGAGCAACTGCTGATAGATCTTTTCTCGCCACTCGGCTTCCACTGGGGTGACCTGACTTCTGGTTTCGTAAAGAACGTCCGGCGTTGCACGTTCCCACTCCATTATTTCCTCGGCCGGATCCGGCTGGTCGTCACCCGGCTGGTTAGCCAGCGATGAGGCGGGTTTACCGGACTGTTTGCGCAAACGGTTACGAAAGTCGCTGATCATGGGTCACCCCCCGAAAAAACGGTTGAAAGCGCGTTTGAACACGCCTTTTTTTCCAGCCATCTGGTTGCCGACCAGCTCATCGGCCACGTTGCGCAGGGCAGCGGTGATCGCCGCCTTCGGCGCATGCAGTTCCAACGGCACGCCAGTGTTCTGACTCTGGCTGACCAGGTTGAAGTCGTTGGGTAATTTCGACAGGTTCGTGCTGCGTAGCGCCTCGCCGATATCCTTGAGGCTGACCGCTGCCGCCTTGTCATAGCGGTTGACCACTATCTGCAACTGATCCCCACGCACGCCCAGGTCTTCGCGAAGAATCCGCACCAGGGAGCTGGCATCCCGCAGATGGCTGACGCTCTGCTGCACCACCACGTACACCCTATCCACCTGTTCCAGCACGGAGCCGGTGAGGTGGTCGATTTGCCGCGGCAGATCGATCACTACCCAGTCATAGCTGGCGCGGGCCAACTGCATCAGGGTGTCAAGTTGTTCGGGTTGGGCATCCTGCGGCAGACACAGCTCACCGGCCCGGCCACCCAGTACATGCAAAGTCGGGCTGAAGTGGCTGCAAAAACCCCGTAGCGCGACACTGTCCATACCATCGATCTGATGCAACACCTCAAGATGGCTGTGGGTTTGCGCCACATCCAGATAATGCGTCACGCTGCCAAATTGCAGGTCCATGTCCAGCAACAGGGTACTGCCACCCTTCATGCTGAGCTGCTGAGCCAGGTTGCAAGCCAGCATGGTGCCGCCGGATCCGCCCTTGGCGCTGATCACGGCGAGCAATTTCCCTTCTGTCCCGCTGCCGGTCCGAACCTCCATGACCAGCCGATTCAAGGCGGCGACCAGTTCCGTCTCGGCGACGGGTTCCGGCAGCACGTCCCGGGCGCCGGCCTGCATCGCCAGGCGCATGCCTTCCTGTTCGCTCAGCAGCCCGCACACCAACATCGGCGGACGCTCATGGGCCGGGCGCTGCAACAGTGCCGCCAGCTCCTCGCGCCACAGGTGGCTGACGCGCAACAGCAACAGATCGGGCATCCGGTCCAGACCGTAGAGCGGGTCGACATGCCCATTGCTCACCAGGCGAGTGCTCACCTCCAGGCTGGGCATGCGTTGGCAGACGCTCTGCAAGTCGCGCAACGACGTGGCATCTCGGCTGCTGATCAGCAACCTGAGACCGGCTTTGCCGGTCGAACTGGAGAGTGGAGTGTCCTTGGTATTCAGCATGGCGTGATCTCCCCGGAATCGGAATGACGCCCGAGGCTTTCACGTGGCAACGTTGCCCTGAATGCAGGCAAGGTAATGGACACGCCGAACCCGGGAATAAACAGATTGAAAACGAAGTTTGGCAGAGTCAACTGGGCATCACGGCTGGCCTGCAGCAGCACGTTGTACTGATAGAGCATGCGACCGAACTCACCGAAGGTCAGCGTATTAAGCGTGGCAGCGCGTGTCGCGTTGGCAATGGTGGGAATGTCGACACCGCCTTCCATCTGGCGAAGGGGTTTGGCGCCACTCTGGGCGGCATCCACCGCATTCTGCAGGCGCGTTTTGTTCAGCATCATATGCCCGCCGTCCAAAGCCAACGCCGCAATCATGGCCATCGCCGCAAACGCGATCACCATCAATACACTCACCGATCCTACCTGGCGCCTTGGCGTCGAAGTGAACGGCCGCTGAATACGAAGATTCATCATCAAGCCCTCGATTGCCGATACTAATCCGGATCGGCTCCGCCAATACCTGGGTGCCCAGGCACCCCTACCGCCCTGTCAACGCATATTCACTACACTGGCCTGGACTCCACGGATAATGGTGACGGCTCTGCCCCCCTCTCCATTACCACGCGGCACCATGCGTTTTGGCTCTGTAGCGGTAGCCACCGCCATGACCGGTGCGGCAGGCGCAACGGTCGCGATTTTTTTCTCGGTGTTCAGCGGGTTGCGCAAGGTCAATTGCAATTTCCCTTCCGATTGCGCCGTGACCAGGGTTTCAGCCTCTGCGGTCGTCATCTCCAGCGTCACTGCACGCACCACCACCGGTTGGGTTTTGTCGGTACCGGCAGTCTGGTCCACCGCCAATACCCGCAAATTCTCAAGAATGGTCTTGGACTCGGCGTTATTGCCGGCACTTTCCGAGCGTTTGGTCGCCAGTACGTCGACCCGGTTACCCGGCAACAGGAATCCGCCCACGCCGACCACATCGTCCACCCGTACCGATATCGCGCGCTTGTCAGGCGCAATCAAAGAGGCCAGGGTGCTGCCCCCCAAGTGCTCACTCAGACGCGCGCCCCGCACAATGTCGCCCCTGAGAATGTCGAACGTTGCAATCTTGCCCACGGCTTTTTCGCTGGAGTCGAAGGCATCGTTCGGGATCGTATCCATGGGCATGCGCACGGTCGTGACCTGCTGGGGCTCGACCTTTTGCCCGAAAGGAATCTCTACCGTGGCGACCACCACGCTACGAAGGTGGTCATCCGGGCTGGCATTGAGCCGCGCGCTCAACCAGGAATCGGCCATCCATGCAGCCCCAAGGCCCATGGCCAAGGAAACACCTATCAGGGTCAGCGTACGAGAGCTCATGTCAGTATCTCCGTATCAAAGAAAGTCGAGCTGGACGAAGTAGTTGTGCCAGGCCCATTCCAACTCTTTCGGTGACAGTGGTCCGGAACCGCCGATATAACGCTGGCGATCGAGTGCCATGTTCAGGAGATCGCGGGGATGGCAAGGCACCAGGGGCATGCCTTCACTTGCATAAAGCCTTTGCAGCACATAACGCACCAGCAGCGGGTCATAGGAAATGCCCAGACGCTCGCTTTCCTGACGCCAGATCTTTTCGTACTGCTCGGGCTTCAGGTAACCGAATTGCAGCTTGTAGCCAATCCGGCGGAGGAAGGCCTCATCGGCCAGTTCCAGGGGATTGAGGTTGGTGGAAAACACCAGAATCAGATCGAACGGCAGCTCGCAATGCCGACCGCCACCCAGGTTGAGAAAGTCGCGTTTCTCTTCCATCGGGACGATCCAGCGATTGAACAGTTCGGCGGGGGCCATGCGCTGACGCCCCATGTCGTCGATGATGAACAGGCCATTGCTGGCCTTGAGCTGCAAGGCGGCCTGGTATAGACGGGTGAAGGGATCATAGCGAACGTCGAGCTGTTCCATGCTCAACTCACCACCAGTGATGACGATCGGGCGTTTGCAGCACAGCAGTCGGCGGTCGATCCCTTCGTTGAGCATCAGATTGTTCTGTTGAACGTTATCATCGAGCCGCTGATGCACCTGCGGGTCATAGATCTCGATCACCGACTCGTTGATGACGATGGCATGAGGGACCCAGATGGCCTCGGCGAACAGACGGATCAGCCGACTGCTGACATAGGTCTTGCCGGTACCCGCGGGGCCATAAATCATGATCGCGCGCCCGGAGTTCATCGCCACACCCAACTGATCGAGCATCTCCTCCGTGAGCACTACGCCAGCCAGGGCATTGCGCATATCGTTGGCATTGATGCGACCATGGTGAATGGTCTGTAGCTTGATCAGGGAGCGGTAGGTACTCACCGGGAACGGTGCCGCACCGATATAGCCACTTCGCGACAGGGCATCACGGGCGGCACTGCGACCACGCTCCGTCAGGCCATAACGCAGCATCTGCCCGCCCGTCTGACTCGCCTGGCCAAGGACTTCGACGCGTCCATCCTTGCGCAGAAACGCCAGGACCTCTTCAAGTACCGCGCCGGTCAGCGCCAGGCGTTCCACCAGCCGCGACATGTCCAATACACCGGCATCAAACAAATGCTTGCACACCAACTCGCCGAGAAAACTGTCGGTCAGGCCGGTTTCGCGGATAGTGCACGGCTGAGGAGCCAGTCGTTGCACCGCGTTCCGATCGCTGGGGTAGGCATCACTTTCGACGATGACGTGCATGTCTAACCTCCGAATCCACCGGCAGTAAGTTGCCAGTAGATGCTGTTCAACGTCCCCAGCAGGATCGCAACCGTATAAGGAAAGGGCTTGCCGGCCACCTCGTCTGAACTTGGCGCCATATAGGCCCGCGCCCAAAACATCAACCGATAGCGCCCCAGGGTCTGCAACAATTGACCGCGCACCAGCACGATCAGGAAACCGCACAACCCTCCCCATAGCAGGCTGAAGAACACAGCCCACAACGCGTAATGGGGGGGTAGAAAACTGCCAACCATGGCCATCAGCTTGACGTCACCGGCAGCCATGCCGCCCAGGGCATACATGGGCAGGAACAACGCAAAACCGATCAGGAGGCCCAACAGGCCATCCCCCATGCCACTGATCCCACCTGAGTAAGTCTGGCCGGCCAACCCCAAGACCAGACCTACCAGGATCAGCAGGTTGGGAATACGGTGGCGACGCAAGTCGCTCACCACCGCCACGCCCATGAGTCCGATCAGCACAACGGTAGCAACCAGCTGCTCCATGGACATGTCGCATCCTCCTACCAAAGTTGTCGTTATGCGGCAGGGGGGCAAGCATCAGCAACAATGGTATTACAAATTTCCCGGATTCTGGTATCCACCGCCCCGCCTAGAAGCGTGAATGCCCCGACAACAGCCGCCGTAATCAACCCGCCGGCCACTGCATATTCCACAATGGTCAGACCATCTTCGTCTTTGACGAACTTCACTACCGAAGCCTTGATTGTTTGCATGATCATTTTGCCCACCTCACTCGAATGTTGTTTTTTCTGAGGCAGTACTTTCTGCGCTGCCTGATGCAACCCTAGTCAGGGACAAGGCATTGGCGTTAGGAAGATTTTGCACATCGTTAGGACTTTTTTGCGGGGCGGCCAAATACGGGGCATTGGCCTTTGCAGAAGTAACGGGAGGGGTGAACAAGGCATTGAAACGCAAAGGCAATTGTCATTGATTCACAAGCGACAGGCGGCTAAACCCAGGTTTATCGACAACACACGAGCAAACACTCGCCCGGGGCTGCCCTCCAGGTAACCCATAGAGCGAAAAGAACTAAAAATCGTCTTTCCTATCAGGATTAAATCTGCAAAGTGATGGCACCTTGGCAATACTCATTAGCGAGAGAGTCACCAAGAACCCCAGAGTAGAGACATGACGTCCAATTTGACCAAAAGGCCATCGCTCCTGTGGTTCGATCTGACTCATGATCGGTCCACGAAAGAACTCGTCGCGCAGTTCGAGGGCTCCTGCGACTGCAATCTGGCGAAAAACTCCGTGCTGCCCATCAGGGAACAGGCAGACATGATCTGCGTCCATTTTGATCGCCCCGACACGCCAGGCTTGAGGCTGTTGCTGGAGATCAAACGCACCACCCCCAGCATCCCGATCACCATGTTCACCGTGCAGCACTCGGAGGAACTGGCTGTCTGGGCCATGCGCTCCAGCGTCTGGGAATACATGGTGCTCCCGCTCTCGACCACCGAGAAGAAGCGTTACCTGACGGCGGTGGTGCAGCTCTGCGAGCTGCGCCGAAATGCCCACGGCCAGGTCAAATCATCGCAAATCGACCACGCCCCGACCCTGCCGGACAGTATCCGGCGGACCTCAGGACATCAAAAACACCAGGCGCTGAACAATGTCATGCTGTACATCGAACAGCACTTTCGAGACAGCATCGATCAGAGGGAATTGGCTCAGCGCTGCGGCATGACGACATTTCGCTTCAGCCGCCTGTTCAAGGAAGCCAATGGACTTGGCTTCACGGATTACATCCTGGACAAGCGCATGAACTTCGCCAAAGAACTGCTCGACAACAGCCAGATGCCGATTACCAGCATCGGCTATGAGGCCGGCTTCAAGGATCCTTCCTACTTCGCCCGTGCCTTCAAGCAGTTCGCCAACTGCACACCCAGCGAATACCGCCTGGCACGCCAACTCAGAGCGGCTGCAGCTGTGCAACTGGAGCAGGATGAAGAAACCTCTGAAGCGCTCGAAAGCCTGGTACAAAGCCTCAGCAGTTGACCTGTTTTTTTACGCGCAAACAAAAACGCCGCTCAATGAGCGGCGTTTTCGTTAAATATGGAGCGGGAAACGAGACTCGAACTCGCGACCCCGACCTTGGCAAGGTCGTGCTCTACCAACTGAGCTATTCCCGCAAATGGCGTCCCCTAGGGGACTCGAACCCCTGTTACCGCCGTGAAAGGGCGGTGTCCTAGGCCACTAGACGAAGGGGACACGCTACCCGGAACACATGGTGTGTGTTTCGGTGTCCAGAGCCGTATCCGAAGACTTGGTTCTGGTTTCACTCAGCCCTGCCCGAAAGCAACGCTGTTTAAAATTGGAGCGGGAAACGAGACTCGAACTCGCGACCCCGACCTTGGCAAGGTCGTGCTCTACCAACTGAGCTATTCCCGCATTGGCGTCCCCTAGGGGACTCGAACCCCTGTTACCGCCGTGAAAGGGCGGTGTCCTAGGCCACTAGACGAAGGGGACACACGTACAACATTCACTCCCTGCTTCGTTTCGCTGTGTGCTTTACGCTGCAAGTGGCGCGCATTCTATGGATGGATTGAGAGGTCGTCAACCCCCTGATATAAATTTATTTAAATCAATGACTTCGCCCTGCTTTTGGGAGCCATTGCGGTTTTTCCGCTGCCCGGCGTTTGACGCCTATATTCTGGCACCCGCCAAGACGTTATAGTCCACCCGATGATGGCAATCTGAGTATCGAGTGCCATCATTCATAGAAGCGGGGCTCCGGCCGATAGTAAGAACAAGCATGTCCGATCCAACCCGTCGTGCGGGCCTGGGCGCTCAAATGCCAAGCCACCAGACTCGCATGCGTAACCTATAAAGAGGTCTTACCGGTGACGCCACTCATGATCACCCTGCTAGTCGTAGCCGGGATCGCACTGTTGATCGCCATTGGCTACATGAACCATGTGGTGGAAAACAACAAGCTGGAAAAGGCCCGTACCAAGATTGAGCTCAACGATCGCCTGCGACGCTGCGGCGAAATCACCGAGACGTTCCCCGGCCAGCTGATGACCCCGGCCCTCAAGCTGCTCTTGGCCCGCCTGGAACTGAACGTCTGCCAGCGCCTGCTTAACCTGGAAAAATCCAGCGCCAACCTCAAGGCACGGATCGCCGAACTGGAGGCCCTTGTCGGCCAGGGTGAATCCATCCCGGTCAACAATCCGCCAGCACCGATCCAGACTGAAGCCAAGGCCAAGGATGTGCGCTTCCTGCTCGAAGCCCTGCACGGCCAGGTTACCCGCGCGGCCCAGGACGGCTTTCTGCCCCCCAACGAGGCCAAGCGCTGGATTCGTGAAGTGCGCCACATCCTGGTGCTGCTGCACATCGAGTTCTTCAACAACCTCGGCCAGCACTCCCTGCAACAGAACCAGCCCGGGCAGGCCCGCCTGGCATTCGAACGTGGCGTGCAATACCTGCGCAAACAGCAGGAACCACAGGTCTATGCCGAACAACTGGAGTACCTGGAAAAACTCCTGGCCCGGGCCAACGACCAGGTCATGGATCGCATCGCGCCGGTCGAAGGCGAGGTCAACCAGTTGACCGAAGGCCTCAAGGACGTCGAGGCTGACGCGGACTGGAAGAAGAAAGCGATCTACGACTGATCAGCGAAAATGGAAAAGCCACCTAGAGGTTAATGCCGATCAGTCAACGGTTTGAACACCGCCACCCTGTGGGAGCGAGCTTGCTCGCGATGACGGTTGGACAGTCACACAAGGGGTGCCTGACAGTCCGCCATCGCGAGCAAGCTCGCTCCCACAGGTTTAGTGTGTTAACTGATGAGCATTAACCGAGAGGTGGCTTTTTTAGCCTGGCCGATGATCATTTCAAAGCCTGAAATGCCCCACCATCCCCTTCAGCTCAACCCCCAGTTGCGCCAGCTGAATACTCGACGCTGCATTGCCCTGCATCGCCAGCGATGACTGATCGGCACTGGCGCGAATACTGGTGACACTGCGGTTGATCTCCTCGGCCACCGAGCTCTGTTCCTCGGCCGCCGCGGCAATCTGTTGGTTCATCTGCTGGATCAACGACACCGCCGCCGCAATGCTTCCCAGCGCACTCTCGGTCTGCAAGGCATCGCTGACCGCCAGCTTCACCAACTCGCCACTGCTCTGGATCTGCTGCACCGACGACTGCGCCGCCGAGCGCAAGGCACTGACCAGGCGTTCGATTTCCTCGGTCGATTGCTGGGTTCGCTTGGCCAGCGCACGCACTTCATCGGCCACCACTGCAAAGCCCCTGCCCTGCTCGCCGGCCCGGGCTGCCTCGATCGCCGCGTTCAACGCCAGCAGATTGGTTTGCTCCGCCACGCTTTTGATCACACTCAAAACCGTGCCGATGTTCTGGATTTCCGCACTCAGGCTTTCGATGCTCGAACTGGCCGAGGTGGCCGAGTCCGCCAACTGCTCGATCCGCGCCATGCTCTGGCGCACCACCTGCTGACCACTTTCAACCTTGCCATCAGCGGTTTGCGCGGCCAGCGCAGCTTCCTCTGCATTACGCGCGACGTCATGCACCGTGGCCGTCATCTGATTCATTGCGGTGGCGACCTGTTCGGTTTCCTCCTTCTGCGTGCTGACTTCGAGATTGGTCTGTTCAGTCACCGCCGACAACGATTGGGCGGAAGTCGCCAACTGCTCGATACCCGATTGCAAGCCGCTGACTATGTGGCTGAGCCCCGCGCCCATTTGTTGCATTGCCTGCATCAACTGGCCGATTTCATCACGGCGGGTCACGTCAATGGTCGCACTCAAATCCCCTGAGGCAATCTGCTGTGCCACCTGAATCACACGGCGCAGCGGTGCCACGATCAACCGGGTGATGAACCACGCGGCAACCAGCCCAACCAGCAAGGCCAGGGCGGAAGAGCCAATGATCAGCAGCGAGTTCTTTTTCAGTTCAACCTGCATCGCCAGGTCTTGCGCGACATACGCTTGATCCACCCGCTCGACCACTTGGGCTGCGCGCTGGTGCAATTGTTGATAGACGGTTTTTTCCTGTTCCAGCAGGCCGGTGTACTCGGCGAGCTTGTCACTGAAACTGACGATATGACCCATCACCTCATTGAGGACGGTCTGGTAACCCTCGTCCTTGACCGTAGTCTTGAGCTGCTCGGCCTGGGCCAATGCCTGGCTGGCCTGTTCGATCTTGCCCTGCCCGGCGCTGTCGTCGCCTTTGCGGCTTTGATCCAGACGCACGCGCGCTTCATTCATGGCTTGCAGCATCAAGCGTGAAACCTGGCTGACCTGACTGGCCTGCTCGATGAATTGCGCACCGTCCTTGCCTTCGGAATCTTTCAGCGTATAGGTGCCGTCATCGGCGAGCCCGGATTGCAATACATCAAGGTTATTGGCCACGCTGGACACCGACCAACTGGCCATTTCCAGCGCCAGGTCCTTGGCCTGGCTGAGCGAGACAAACTCGTCGAAGGCCTTGCGATAGGCTCCCAGGGACTGTTCGACATCATTCATCACCGGCACGTTGGCCGCAGACGCGGCCTTGAGCTGGCCGGCCAGGGCGATCAAGCCATCGACGCCCTCGTGCAGGGCATCGACGGTTTTCGGATTGCCGTGCAAGGCGTACTCCTGCTCCAGTAGCCGCACCTTGAGCAAACCGCTGTTGAGCGATGACATTTGCTTGAGCCCATCGAAGCGCTGGCTGATGGTTTGCAGGGACCAAACGCCAATGCCCGCCACCAGCGCAGTCAACAACAGCACCAGGACAAACCCGACACCCAGTTTTTTCGCCATACCGAGGTTGGCAAAACGTCCTTGCACGGCCGAATTCATTGCACTTAGTCCCCTGCCAAAGTCTGTAGACGCAGATTCGCAACGGGCCAGTGGCAACACAAGGCTCTGGCTTCGGAATAATGGCAAAAAGCTACGCCAACGTCGTTTTCAGAACGCTTGAGGTCGATCCCGGGCAGTGGCCTGAAAGAACGCCCGGGCACGCGGATCGCAGGCATATGTCACGTTGATACGCTGCCAGTCACTGACCTCACCCGAGGGGTTGAAGGCGGTCTTCGATGACAGCAGTACACCCAGGCGCCGTGCCTGGGTTCGCAGCTGATCGTAGTCGGACATTCGTGATCGCGCCCAGATGAACAGGCCTCCCGCCGGCTTGCCGAAAACTTCCCATTCGGCATCTTCGAGCAATTGCAGCACCACCAGCCGGTCGCTGCTCAAACGTTGGCGCTGACGCTGTACCAGTTTGCGGTAGGCACCGTTAGCCAACAGGCACGCCAGCACCGATTCGCAAAATCGCGAAGCGCCCATGCCACTGATCATCTTGACCTCGGCCAGACGTGTAATGACTTCGGCATCGGCCACCACGAAACCGACCCGCAAGGAACTGCTGAGGGTCTTGGAAAAGCTGCCCACGTAAATCACGTTGTCGTCCAGCGCAGCCAGTCGCATACCGGAACCGCTGTGCAAATCCGCATAAACGTCGTCTTCGATCACCTGCACGCCGAAGGCCCTGGCCAGTTGCAGCAGGCGGCGCGCCACCACCGGTGCAAGGCTGCTGCCGGTCGGGTTGTGATAGAAGCTATTGATGAACAGCCCTTGGGGCCGGTGTTTGACCAGCACCGACTCGAGCACGTCCACGTCCGGCCCGCGCGGTGTTCGCGGTATCTCGACCATGCGGATGCCGTGCAGCCTGAGCAGATCGAACAACACCGGATAACCGGGACTCTCCACGACCACACAGTCACCGGCCTTGAACAGCGTCCGCACAATCAGGTCGAGCCCCTGACTGGCACCCGCCGTGGTCATGATCCGGTTGTCCTTTGCCCGGATATCCAGCTGCCTGAGGTGCTTGAGGATCTGTTGTCGCAAGGCTGGCAAACCCAACGGCGTGCTGTAGTTGAACAGGCTGGCCGTGTCGGTACGACTGACTTGCCGAATCGCGTAAGTCAGATCGTCTGTCTCGCGCCAGCTTTCAGGCAGGCCGCCACAGCCCAGCCTCAACTCACTCGAAAAAGTCCCGTGATCGGGCTCCGCCCCCTCGAACCACACCGGCTCGTGCTTTGTGCCTGTGGCCAGTGCCGGATCGGCAACCGCATAGCCGGCTCCATGACCTGACACCAGCATTCCCTGTGTCACCAGGCGTTCACAAGCCTGAGCGACGCTTAACTGACTGAGCAAATTGATCCGCGCGATCTGTCGCACCGAAGGCAGGCGCGTACCGGGCGATACCCCGCTGGAATGAAGCCAGCAGGTCAGTGCGTCAACAATTTGCTGTACGACGGGCACCAGCGCCTGTCGGTCGATTCTCAATTCCATGAGCAAGCAAACTCCTGTTGATTTTGCGATTAGCAGTTAATCACGGGCGTGTTCGAAGACTTGTGCGACAACGCCGCCAAAACCATTCGATCTAATCATTTGATACACATTGCCTGGCCCTTTAGCGGAACCCCAAAAAAGTGGGAGCGGGCTTGCTCGCGAAAGCGGTTTGCCAATCCACATTGATGTCGACTGACACTCCCCCTTCGCGAGCAAGCCCGCTCCCACAGGCTGCGTGTGTACTCGTGAATCTGTACGTCGCTTTTTAAAACGCAGTAACGCCGCCATCCACCGCCAGCGAATGGCCGGTAGTGAACGCCGCGCCATCGCTGCACAGGTACAGCACCGCGCTGGCGATCTCTTCGACCTTGCCGATGCGACCGACCGGATGCATGGCGTTGGCGAACTCGCCTTTTTTCGGGTCGGCTTCATAAGCGCGGCGGAACATATCCGTGTCGATCACCGCCGGACACACGGCGTTGACCCGGATTTTCTTCTTGGCATATTCGATGGCCGCCGACTTGGTCAGGCCGATCACCGCATGTTTAGAGGCTGCGTAGATGCTCATTTTCGGCGCCGCCCCAAGGCCGGCCACCGATGCCGTATTGACGATCGCGCCGCCCCCTTGCGCCAGCAGCAGCGGCAACTGGTATTTCATGCACAGCCAGACACCTTTGACGTTGACGCCCATGATCGCGTCGAACTCGTCGAGCGTACCTTCGGCCAACTTGCCCTTCTCGATTTCGATGCCGGCATTGTTGAAGGCATAGTCGAGGCGACCGTAAGTATTGATCACCTCCCCCATCAGATTTTTTACATCGTTTTCCAGGGTAACGTTGCAGCGCACGAAGGTCGCTTCGCCACCGGCTGTACGAATCAGCGCCACCGTGCCCTCGCCGCCTGCCACGTCCATATCGGCCACTACTACCTTCAGGCCCTCGGCGGCAAATGCCTGGGCGGTCGCGCGGCCAATACCGGCCGCCCCGCCTGTCACCACGACCACCTGGCCGGAAAACGTCATGCTCATTTTGTTATGTCCTCGAAAAGAAGAATGCGGGGAATCGCGTAGGACCAGTCTAGCCATGGAGGTCTTGAACACGGCAGCACTATCAAGGCTCCGGTTGGGCGCCCATGAGTTGCAGTGATGGAACTGTCGTACCAACTATCACTGCACTGGATCAACCTGCATTCGCCGCATCAGCCGAACTTGCAGCATCGTCGCTGACCGGCTATCAACAAAGCTTCATTCAACTTGAGTGCCTGCCATGACCTCCCAGACCAATCGCCAATTCCTGCTCGCCAAACGTCCGGTTGGCGCGGCGACCCGCGAGACATTCACCTACCAGGAAGTACCGGTCGGCGAGCCGGCGGCGGGTCAGATACTGGTCGAAAACCAATACCTGTCCCTGGATCCGGCCATGCGTGGATGGATGAACGAGGGCAAGTCCTACATCCCGCCGGTCGGGCTCGGCGAAGTCATGCGCGCCTTGGGTGTGGGCAAAGTCATTGCGTCGAACAACCCGGGGTTCGCGGTCGGGGATTACGTCAACGGCGCCCTGGGCGTGCAGGATTTCTTCCTCGGCGAACCACGAGGCTTCTACAAGGTCGATCCGAAACTGGCACCGCTGCCACGTTACTTGTCCGCGCTAGGCATGACCGGAATGACGGCGTACTTCGCCCTGCTCGACGTCGGCACTCCGAAGGCCGGTGACACCGTGGTGCTGTCGGGCGCGGCGGGCGCCGTGGGCAGCATTGCCGGGCAGATCGCCAAGATCAAAGGGTGCCGGGTGGTCGGCATCGCCGGTGGCGCCGACAAGTGCAAGTTCCTGATCGATGAACTGGGTTTCGATGGCGCTATCGACTACAAGAGCGAAGACGTCCTCGCCGGCCTCAAGCGCGAGTGCCCGAAGGGCGTCGACGTGTATTTCGATAACGTGGGTGGCGACATCCTCGACGCAGTGTTGAGCCGCCTGAACATGAAGGCGCGGGTGGTGATTTGCGGTGCCATCAGCCAGTACAACAACAAGGAAGCGGTCAAGGGACCGGCCAATTACCTGTCACTGCTGGTCAACCGCGCGCGCATGGAGGGTTTTGTGGTGATGGACTACGCCGCCCAATACGCCAGCGCCGCCCAGGAAATGGCCGGCTGGATGGCCAAGGGGCAGCTCAAGAGCAAGGAAGATATTGTCGAAGGACTGGAGACTTTCCCGGAGACGCTGATGAAATTGTTCAGCGGGGAGAATTTCGGGAAGCTGGTGTTGAAGGTTTAACCCACATTTGAAATGGCCACAAATCCAAAGTGGGAGCGGGCTTGCTCCGGGCGGCGTTCCGACGAAAGCGGTGGGTCAGTCGATATCAATGTCGACTGACACGCCCTCTTCGCGAGCAAGCCCGCTCCCACATTTGGATCCTGTGTGTCTGATCAGGCCAGCTCGGCCACGACCGAAGCCAAGGCTTTGGCAGGATCCGCCGCCTGGCTGATCGGACGGCCGATCACCAGATAGTCGGAACCGGCATCCAGCGCCTGACGTGGCGTCAGAATGCGGCGCTGATCGTCCTGGGCGCTGCCCGCCGGACGAATCCCCGGAGTCACCAGTTGCAGCGACGGGTGCGCCGACTTGAGCGCCTGGGCTTCCAGGGCCGAGCACACCAGGCCGTCCATCCCGGCTTTTTCCGCCAGGGCGGCCAGGCGCAGCACCTGCTCCTGGGGCTCGATGTCCAGGCCGATGCCCGCCAGGTCTTCACGCTCCATGCTGGTCAACACGGTCACGCCGATCAGCAGTGGTTTCGGACCGGTGCGCTGATCCAGCACTTCACGGCACGCCGCCATCATGCGCAGGCCGCCGGAGCAATGCACGTTAACCATCCACACGCCCATTTCCGCCGCAGCCTTGACGGCCATCGCGGTGGTGTTCGGGATGTCGTGGAACTTGAGGTCCAGGAACACTTCGAAACCCTTGTCGCGCAGGGTGCCGACGATTTCCGAGGCGCAGCTGGTGAACAGTTCCTTGCCGACTTTGACCCGGCACAGCTTCGGGTCCAACTGATCGGCCAGCTTCAGTGCGGCGTCACGGGTAGGGAAATCCAGGGCGACGATGATGGGAGTCTGGCAGGCGGACATGAGTGGGCTCTCAGGCAAGTCGAAATCGGCGCGCATTGTAGCGGAACAAGCGCCGCTGCGGGACCCGATGATCGGTAAATCGTCGCGACGGCTCAGGCAAGACTAGCCCTTGAGGCCATTGTGTCGAGTTCGATACAGACACGACACACCCGCAACACCCTGAACCGCTACCCTCGGCAACCGCAACGGGTCCCTACAACAGCACTTCCCGCCTCAGGGCCGGCGATCTTCACCCCGTGCCTGGGTCGTGCTCCAGTCGATCAACAGGCTGTAGGCCACCGCCAGCAATGTCGGGCCGATGAACAGGCCGATAAAACCAAAGGCAATCAGCCCGCCAAACACCCCAAGCAGCACAATGACCAGCGGCAGGTTGCCGCCACGGCTGATCAGGTACGGCTTGAGCACGTTGTCGACACCGCTGATGATGAATGTGCCCCAGATGCCGAGGAATATGGCCATCCCGTACTCGCCTTTCCAGACCAGCCACGCGGTTGCCGGAATCCACACCAGCGGCGGGCCCATCGGGATCAGGCTGAGCATGAACGTCACGATGCCAAGCACCAGCGCACCCGGTACGCCGGCAATCAGGAACCCTATCAGCGCCAGGATCGCCTGGGCCGCCGCAGTGCCGATCACACCGTTCACCACCCGTTGTACCGTGCCCGCCACCAGCTCAATGTAGTAGCCGGCCCGTTGACCGATCAGCCGCTCCAGCAGTGTGTGTACAAATGCCGCCAGGCGCGGCCCGTCACGATAGAAAAAGAATACAAAGACGACGCTCAGGGTCAGTTCGAGAATACCGCCGCCGATCTGCGCGCTGCGCGCCAGCAACCAGTTACCCACCTGCCCCAGATATGGCTTGAGCGACACCATCATCGCCGCGCCCTGCTCATCGATACTGTTCCAGATCCCTACCAGCCGCCCGCCCACCAGGGGAATCGAACCCAGCCACAGCGGCGCTTCGGGAAGCCCCTCAACCTGTGCATCCTTGATGAATGCCGTGGCATCGCGCACATGATCGGCAAGGTTGAAACCCAGCCACACCAAGGGTGCCGCTACCAACACCATCCAGCCCAGCGTCAGCAATGCCGCCGCCAGCGACTCGCGGCCATTGAGCCAACGGGTCAGCAAGCGCATCAGCGGCCAACTGGCAAACGCCAGGACCGCGCCCCAGAACATCGCCGACCAGAACGGCGCCATCACCCAGAAGCTCGCGCCGAACAACGCCACGAGCAGGATCTGCACCAACAGGCGATCGTTATTGATCATCAAAAGTCTCGAAAAAGTCAGTCAGCAAAAGAGTAGGCGAACGCGACGTACGCGCTCGCCCGGTACAGCCTAGCGCAATAGCTCGATGTGCAGGCCAGAGCCTTCGGCACTACCGGTTTCCAGCCGCGCGGCACGCACGCCCTGGGCAATCAGGGCCTGACGCCAGGCTTCGGCGTTCGCTCCGGAAATGCTGACCCGCAAGGTGGTATCCAGATTCAGTCCGCGAGAAATCAAGCGGAGCCAGGTCTCGTCAGGTGCGCTGTTCAACGTGGCAAAATCGAGCTCGCCGGTGCTCTTGAGTTCACGCAGCAAGGTCGCGGAGGTCGGTAACAACTCGCCCAGCGGTGTCGAAGCCTCGAACTGTTCGACATGCAGGTAGGCTTTGCGATTACCGCGGGTGATGCTGTACAGCGCAACGAGCGTGTTGTCCCTTGGAGCGGCAAGTCGCAGCAACAAATAGGCTTGCTGATCGTCGGCGCCGTACAGCTTGGCGTTGCCAAAGACCTGGTTGGCCCAGAGGCTGCTTTCACCGCAATCGCGCGCCTGGCACCAGAAGAGCAACCCGGCGTCCTGCTGTTGCAAAGCCTCGCGGGCAGCGGTGAACGCCTCGATGGATGAATGTTCCGAGGGTAATTCGTAGGTCACCGAAGTGACGTTGCCGCGGGCACTGACCTGGCCGTCGAATCGTAACTGGCCACTGATTTTACGGATCGAGCCCAACGGGTAGATCCGCTCCAGTTCGGCGGTGGGGCGATAGTCGACAATCTGGGCGTCGACCATGCGCGGCACTATCGGCAGGTCCTGACTGCCCGGAACATCGGCGGCGAATAACAAGGGACTGAAACTGCACAGCACCAGCAAACTGAATGAACGCATGGATAGACTCATCGGATCAGCATGGCCTGGGCGCCCTTGATAATACTGGCTTCATCGGCGCGTTTCGGTACTTGCAGGCCACGCTGCACCGCCGGCCGGTCCTCCATGGTTGCCATCCAGCGTTGCAACGCCGTCAAGCCTTCCACCGAGACGCCCGACCACTCGTAGCCGCGCACCCAGGGAAAGGTGGCAATATCGGCAATGCTGTACTGATCGGCGAGGAACTCCACGCTTTGCAACCGCGTGTCGAGCACTTCGTAGAGGCGACGGGTTTCATGCTGATACCGGTCGATGGCACCCTGGAGTTTTTCCGGAAAGTAGCGGAAGAACACGTTGGCCTGGCCCTGCATCGGGCCGATGCCCCCCATCTGGAACATCAGCCACTGCAATACCAGCGAACGCCCCTTCGGGTCCGATGGCATCAGTTTGCCGGTCTGTTCAGCGAGGTAAATCAGGATGGCGCCTGACTCGAACACGGCGAAATCGCCATTGGCGCGGTCGACAATCGCCGGAATCCGGCCATTGGGGTTGATCTTGAGGAAGTCCGCGGACTTCTGCTCCTTTTTGTCGAAACTCAAGGCATGCACCGTGTAGGGCAGGCCGAGTTCCTCGAGCACGATAGAGACCTTGTGGCCATTCGGGGTCGCAGCGGTGTAGAGATCTATCATGGTTGTCTCCCTTTTCAACCCGCCAAGCCTCGACAGTTGCCCGGCGCAAGTCAAGGAATGGCGAAAAACCGATTGAAACAGTCTGCGACAAGATCGGCACCAGACTCATCATTGAGGTGCAAATGGTGGCCGCCTGGCAGCTGTTCCCGGCTAAAGGGTAGACGCTCCAGCAACTCTGGGTGTTTGGCGATCATGCCGTCGGCGGCAACCACCAGTGTTGCAGGACACTTGACCCGCTGGACGAAGGCCATGGCCTGTTCGGTGGTAAGGCGCAGCGGCGATGGCAGCGTGAGGCGATTGTCGGTGCGCCAGGTGTAACCGCCCGGCACCGGCATCAGGCCACGCTGCGCCAGCAGTTCAGCGGCCTCGCGGCTGACCGCCACCAGGCCTTTCATGCGCGCTTCGACGGCTCGGTCGAGGGTGTCGTAGACCGGTTTGCGCTTTTCCCGCAGATCCAGTTGCGCCTGCAGGGCCATGCCCATGCGCTCGGCAGCGTTTTCACCTTTGTCTGTAGGAGGAATGATGCCGTCGATCAACGCCAGGTGGGTAACCCGCTCAGGCATCGACCCGGCGATGATCAACGAAGCAATGGCGCCCATCGAATGCCCCATCAGCGCAAACCTGCGCAGTCCAAGCTGCTCGGCCACTTGCAGCACATCGTGGGCATAGTCCCACATGGCGTAGCCGGCTCCCGGCGGGCGATGCCCGGAATGACCGTGACCGGCCATGTCCAGGGCGATGATGCGCAGGCCTTTAAGCTTCGGCGCCAGACGGGCAAAACTGTTGGCGTTGTCCAGCCAGCCATGCAGGGCAATCACCGGCAAACCGTCTTCAGGACCGAACAGGTGCGCCGCCAGTTCGATGTGCGGCAGGCTCAGGCGGACCTCTTCGACGACGTGGTTCATGCGCAATCCTGTTGTCGACGGCCGCCCCAACGGTAGAACAGGCCTTTGAGCATGTCAGCGGTATCAAGGGGACGTTCGAGCGGAAACATGTGGCCACCAGGCATGGTCAACGACTCGCCCAACGGCAGGCGGTCGACCGAACTGGCGTGATGGCGCATCACCACGCGGCTGTCGTGCCCGCGTACCACCGCCAGCGGCACTTGCAACTGCCGGGTGCTGCCCGGGCTGGTGTGCGGCACACCGCGATAGATGCTGATTTCCGTGGCCGGGTCGAACCGCAGGCGCAGCTTGTCGCCGACCTGATGCAAGCCGTGTTGCAGGTAGGCATCGAAACATTCCGGGTCGAAACCGCGAAACAGGGTTTTACCGGCGAAATACTTCCGGGCGCTTTCCAGGTCGGCGAATTCTTCACGGCGGCCCAGGGTACGCCCGGCCGGGGTCAAGCGGTCGATGAAACCAAAGCGTTTGGCCGCCCGTATGACCCATTGATCGGTCCGGGTCAGCACTGGCGAGTCGAGCATCACCACCCCGCGATACAACTCGGGGCAACGCAAGGCCGCATGCAGGTGCAACACGCCACCGAAGGAGTGACCGACGCCCCACACGGGTTCGGCCTGTTGTTGCAGGTGATGGATCAGCTCATCCACCAGGTTGTACCAATTGTCGTCCGCCGGGAAACGCGGATCGTGGGCGTGCTGCTCCAGATGCGTCACCTGAAACTCGGGTGCCAGCGCCGCAAACAACTTGCCGTAGGTCCCCGAAGGAAAACCATTGGCGTGGGCGAAAAAGATCTGTTGCGACATACCTGCAAATCCATGAGCGAGAACAGGTGTAGATTGTCCGCAAGACCGCGTCCTACAGCAATGACCGTAACTGCCAGGAAGGGTGACAGACCTGCCGTTGTTAAAACGCCGTGCGTGGCAATACCTATTATTTCTGACAGTTGACAGTCAATCCTCCCGACGCGGATAAGAGTCTGTCATGCCAAGTCATGGGCACGATCGTAATAACCCACGCCAACACCCCGCTATCAAAGCGTTAGATCCTCGCGGGTTGGGTGTGCGTGATATCGCCTATCACCGTCGCGACAGTGCATCATCGCCGGAACCTTACATCTCCCAGCAGGTGTACGACACTCCCACGCGTGCAACCAACAATAGCCTAGAATAACAGCGGGTGCGATAGAAGGCTTCGCTGTCGCGCTTGTCGGCGGTGGGCTGGCTGCCAGAATCATCCTGGCGCGGTGGGGCTCGGCGCGGCTCCAGGACTCCTTGTTGGAATTCAGCCGGCGATCTGGAGTGCCAACGACGAAGTAGCCGATACTGAAGAGATCGAGCGCAACCAAGTCGCTATCAATCGAATCCGTGTGGAGGCTGGGTCAGTTGCCCGGGAACTCTCGCAACAAATACTCATAGGGCATGGATTAAACTTCCCTTGGGGCAGCGTCAATGTACGGCAACGGTTGCCGACCATCGGTAGGACAGCGCTTGCCTATTCCGCACCGGCCGGACTCAACGGTGCGTTCAGTCAATTCGTGCCGGAATCCATGTGTAGCTGGATCAGTCCGATGATGGATTGGAATAACTATCCATAAAACCCTTTAAGATAAAGAGTTACAGTGGCCTTCTGTTCCGTTCGTACCAGTTCTGTACCACCAAGCTCTCTCAATCCACCTTTTCGCTATGGTTAACTGCGTCTACATCAAGCTATAACGGCCATTAGCGACGGCCACTACACTCTGATTTGATCAATTGATTCAATCTGACTGATAACCTCAGCCCTATAGAGTACGGCTATATCGAAGCAAGCAAACCACTTCAATTCGCGATTAATATTGCAAAAATCTGGATAGCTACAGTCCCATGGAGCGATTTGAAATAAACCCTCGATTAATGGGTGAGTATCGCAAACTTACCTATATTGTTGATTTCTATCGACAAAACGTCAGATCGAGTGAGAGCAGGCTTCTGCGGCAGTTTTTTTCAGCAGCCAACTACACAACAAAAAACCCACAAATTAACGCTATACAGGCTTTACTTTTGGCCAAATGAATCTATGGTAAATACGTAAACAGCTGATTGCTTACGAAGCAACGAAGTCACGAGTTAAGTGGCGCATGCAAGTCTAGAGCATGCATTGTCGCACAAGAAGGTTCAGGTAGCAAAGGTGGGTAGCATGAGAAAAAAACAACAAGGACTTGCCGCTATCGAACTCTCGCTCGTGCTGCCAGTTCTTTTCCTAATCCTATTTGTAATTATGGAATTTAGTATTGCCCTTTATAATAAGGCCATAATAACAAATGCCAGCAGAGAAGCAGCAAGAGCTGGCATAGTATTAAAATCGCCGAAACTCACCACTGCTCAAATCCAGAGCGTTGCCAACAATTACTTAGGTTCTCACTTGATAACATTTGGTTCTTCCGCCACCCCGGTGGTAAGTGTTCCGCAAGGGGCTGGAGGACCTTTTGGAGCGCCACTCACCGTCCAGGTTTCATACGAATACTCCACTATGATTCTTGGCGGTATTCTTCACGTAGTCGACAACCCCATGAACTTGTCGGCGACAACAGTGATGCTAAATGAGTGACTTCAATTTAGGATGCTCACCATGTGCACAGCGATTGAAACTAAAAGCATTGCCACACGCAAATATAGCCAAAGAAAAATAGCAGGCCATATTGAGACTAAGAGAAACCAGCAAGGCGCAGTGTTGATTTTGTTTGTCCTTGCACTGCCCATACTATTTGGTTTTTCAGCATTGGCTATAGATTATGCTTATGCTTACGTTGTGCGTAACGAACTTCAAAACGCCGCTGACGCCACTGCTCTTGCAGGTACGGGGTGTCTATACCCACGCATTGAATGTGGAAACTCAACTAGCAGCGCACCAGATTTCACCACAGCATCTAGTCGCGCAAATACGGCGCTTTCACTAAATAAAACCGCAAACGCCACTATAACTAACGGTAGTATCGTAACCGGTTACTGGAATGTTACAAACCCTTCAAGTGGCATGCAAGCCTTTCCGGGCGCATCACATTTTCCAGCTGTGCAAGTGACTATCAAAAAAGATACAGGCCTAAACGGCGGACCTGTAAATACTTTTTTTGCCCGAATTTTTGGTATTGACACCGTACCTATTACTTCCACTGCTACTGCGATAATATCAAGCCCCGGAACCGTTATGCAGGGGCTTCTCCCCATCGCAATGACTCAATGTATGTACGATAATTTTTGGGATTCAAGCTCAAACCAACCGAAAAATGACCCTGCCACGGGAAAGCCCTATGTATTTAAAATTGGATCATCCTATCATTACGGACCATGCGAATCTGGGCAGTGGACATCATTTACTCAAGACACTAATAACGTTCCAACAATAAGAGACCTTATTACTCAAGGAAACCCAACACCACTCAGTATCGGGACTAATACCTGGATTCAGCCGGGCACTCAAAATACAGTTTTCACTTCGGTAAATGACTGTAGTGCGGCAGGGGACAAAAGCTGCGAGTATGTTACGATTCCTATCGTTGTAAATGTATCTACTCATTCGTCTGTTCCCATTGTGGCTTTTGCTTGCCTCCACATCGACTTAGCGGTTGGAGGATCGGAAAAATACATCCAAGGTGAAATGAGTACAAAGTGCACCCCTCTTAACTCAAGTGGCATTGGCCCGGCGTATGGCGCCATTACACCACCACGACTTGTTCAGTAGTGCAAAAACGATAAGCATCATTGGTACCGCCTATGGCGGTATCGTCTTACTGCTGTTCACACTTTCTATTTTTCGAACATCTGAATGGCTAGACTTACCGGGCTTCTATCTTTACCGAAGGAGGAGTTCTCATGATTACCGTGACGCATCCGGAATCGGCTGAATCGCCCACATTTCTGCAGTAGGCTTTGAGCGGCCGCTTTTGGTCGAGGCTGTGTAAAAACAATTTGGATTGTCGCTTTGCCCGAGATCACGCGGAAAATCGCACTCCTGGGTAAAATTCAGGTCTGCTGAGTAGCGGGTCTACACCAAACTCCACGTAGGAACACAGGTTTCGAAACCACAAGCCCGTTTTACACACTCTGGGGCGAAAACAGTCTATCGAAAAGCTTCATATTGGCAATCGTTAGGCTTGCTGGGGCCCAGCTTGAGTTCACACTTCATCTTCCGACGAAGAACTCTGCTTCCACCGTATGCTAAGGAATTCGGTCGTAGCCTTTCTGGCCTTTTTTGGCTTGACCTGGGTAGCGGTCCGTCAAAAGTCGGCAGGCCAAGGCAAAAAGCACTCCAAAAATCCAAAAGAGCAACCCGATACCGACAATCCACCAGGAAAAGATCGCATTCGTCAGTGACTCAGTAATCGTGAACCAGACTCCCCCAAGGAATGGGCCTATTTGAAGCAATGATCCAAGCCTGTCCCAAGCAGTCCTTACCAACCCACAGAGGTCAGACAGCCGACTGCTCAAACGATCGTTACTAAAGCGCTCGGATGAGAACTCTATTACCCGGGAAGTGAGCTTTTCATAAGTTAGGTCCTCTACAGCCACACCTAGTTTTATTGCGAGATCCTCCAACTCAGCTTTGTCGTTCTTATCTATCTCCCATGGTGGAGGGGATAGATGGATTCATCGGAACATGGCTGCGAGGCCTTCATCCGGGAACCAGGCACAGTGCAGGTTTCCTCTCGCTACAGACACCGCCGCCGCTCGATACCCTATATGGGTCGGCCGGCAGGGTGACCGGGTCTGTGTAAAGCTACGGTGCGGCGAGGGCGGTTGAAGCCATCACCCAACTGGCAACCGCACTACCCAACTCCGAGCGAGGGGCGCTGGCAACCATCCTGAGCGGTGGTGCAAGCGGAATTCTCTCTGCGGCTACCGAATATCGAGGCGCGATCATGCAGGCCACTCGGGATGGGTATCGTCAACTTAACCCACAAGTGCGAACAGCATGAGCGCGGACGTTCAGACGACAGAAGCCATATTTCCCGACAGAACTATCACCCGGCGCCACAGCGTCCACGACATTTGAATCTGCCAGCAGAGAGAGTCGTCAACGTTATGAACTGCTCGGCGGTGTTTCCCCCAGCGGCACCACTGCCATGGTCAGTCGCGACACACAACTGGCCTTGCCCTCATCGCTGGTCAACCGAATATCCCAGACATGGGTCGTGCGGCCGATGTGGATCGGCTTGGCCACCGCCGTCACCCGTCCGCTGCGCAGGCCGCGCAAATGGTTGGCGTTGATTTCCAGGCCCACGCAATAGAATTTGCTGGCATCGATGCACAGGTAGCTGGCCATCGAGCCGACCGATTCGGCCAGCACCACCGAGGCACCGCCATGCAGCAAGCCGTAAGGCTGATGGGTGCGGTGATCGACGACCATGCTGGCGGTCAGGGACTCATCGTCAAAAGCTTCGAAACGGATGTCCAGCACTTCGCCGATGGTGTTTTTCTGGATTGCGTTCAACTGCTCGATGTTCGGGGTGGTGCGCCACAGGCTCATCGCAGAGTGTCCTCGTTGGTTTTGTTCGTGGATCAATCCTGCCACAGCACCGCTTCGCTGCGCTCGCTCCATTCCTCAAAGCGTTCACCGTAAGCCGCCTCGATCACGTTGCGCTTGATCTTCAGGGTCGGGGTAAGGAAGCCGTTTTCCACGGCCCAACTGTCCTTGACCACCACCAGGCGCCGAAGTTGTTCATGCTTGTCGAGGGCACCATTGACCTCCTCCAGCAGTTTTTCCAGGCTCGAATGCAAACCGGCGCGCGCGGTCCCTCCGGCATCCTGCTGGCCAACCGCCGACAACACGCACAAACCCAGCGGCGCACTCAAGCCATCGCCCACCACGCAGACCTGTTCGATGCGCGAATGCACGGCCAGGCGATTTTCAATCGGTGCCGGGGCCACGTACTTGCCTTTGCTGGTCTTGAAGATTTCCTTCAGGCGCCCGGTCAGGCGCAGATTGCCTTCGGCGTCCTCCTCGCCCTTGTCGCCGGTACGCAGGAAGCCGTCCTCGGTAATGGTGTCGGCGGTTTTTTCCGGCTCCTTGTAATACCCGAGCATGGTCGCACCACTGCGCACCATGACCTCCCCCGTCTCGGCGATCCGCACTTCGACTTCCGGACACGGCTTGCCGATCCAGCCCGGTTTGTTCTGGCCCGGCATGCCGATGTGGGAGTAACCGCAACTCTCGGTCATGCCGTAGACCTCCAGCACGTCCAGCCCCAGTTTGCGGTACCACTGCAACAAGGTCTGCGGCACCGGAGCCGCGCCGGACAACGCGATGCGCAACGCATCCAGCCCCAACCCGGCGAGGACTTTATGCCCGACCCGTTTGCCGATGATCGGCAGGCCGAGCAGGAAGTCGAGACGTTTTGCCGGGATCTTGCTGTACACGCCCATCTGGAATTTGGTCCAGATGCGCGGCACGCCAAACAGTGCGGTCGGGCGCGCACGGCGCAGGTCGGTGAGGAAGGTATCGAGGCTCTCGGCGAAAAACACCGTTTGGCCGGTATAGATCGATGCCAGCTCGACGAACATGCGCTCGGCAACGTGGCACAGCGGCAGGTAGGACAACAGCCGGTCCGACTCGTTGAGACCGAACAACGCAGTGCCGCGGGTGGTGGCAAACCCCAGAGTGCCGAAGCTGTGCATCACGCCCTTGGGCATGCCCGTGGTGCCGGACGTGTAAATGATGGTCGCCAGTTGATCGGCGTCAGGCTTGGGATTGTCCTGGATGGGCGAACTGCGTTGCAGGTCGTCCCAACTGAAATCGAAGTCGCCGGGAGGATGCAGGGGCAGGCTGATGGTCGGCAGGTCGGGGCTGACACCACGGGACATACCTGGCCAGTCGTCGAGCTTGCCGATGAATGCCAGCGCTGCTTGCGAATGTTCGAGTACCTGGGCAACGGTCTCGGCGGTCAGGTTGGGGTACAACGGCACCGACACATGCCCGGCCATCCAGATCGCGAGATCGGCAACTATCCAGTGCGCACAGTTCTTCGAGATCAGGGCGATATGGCTGCCCTGCGGCAGTTCCCGCGCTCGCAGCCAGTGGGCGGCGCAGCGTGCTTGATGTCCGACGTCCGCCCAGGTCAAGGTCTCGACCTGGCCGCCCCCGACAGGCTGGACCAGAAAGCGCTGGCGGGGATGACGGGCCTCACGCTCGTAGAAAACGTCCAGCGGCAAACGAAAAGCAGCAGACATGCGACTCGCTCCTGTGATTTTGGTCTGGAGCAAGCGTAGTCAACCAAGCAAGTGCTTGGTTGACTATTTCATACAAAACTTTCTACATCTGTGGGAGCGAGCTTGCTCGCGATGGCGGACGAATATTCAACATGGATGTCGACTGGCTTGACGCTATCGCGAGCAAGCTCGCTCCCACAGTGTTGGGCGCCCACTTCAAGTCAAGCTTTGCCCTATGAAACCCGTGGTCAGGGATGCTTGATGCTGTCGAGTTTCATTGACCCGACCAGCAGCTCTTCACCCTTGAGCTCCGCCAGACCGGCAGTGCTGACCCTTTCCGGCGGATGTCCGGCACCATGCTGCAGGTAGCTCAGCAGATTCCCCACCAGCGGGTTGTGACTGACCAGCAAAACGTTGCTTACCGCGACCATCTGTTCGGCCACCTTGTCCGGCTCCGTGTCCGGTGTCAGCCACTCGACGGTGCGGATTTCCGGTACGAAACCCAATGCGTCTCGTACCAGTTGCGCTGTTTCCTGCGCTCGCAGGTACGGGCTGGCGTAAATGCCGGTCAGTGGCTGACCCATCAGCTCTGCGGCGATTTTCAATACTTCCTTACGACCGTTATCCGTCAGTTCCCGCTCCGAATCGTGGGGACGGGAGCCGTGTGGTACAGCTTCACCATGACGCAATACCCAGAGTTTCATAGCTTGGGTTCCTCATCTCGGGCCGGATGCGGTGCCGGTGCCACGACATGCGGCGCCTCACCTTCCGGTGTACGCGGCGTTGGCCAGTCGGCGAACGGCCAAGGCTTCTGGTCGCTGTGAAAGCTGCCGAAACGACCGATCTGCGCCAGAAACTGGCTCAGGCTGTCGCCGAAATTCATCAAGCTGGCGCTTGGGGCGCCATAGAACAAACGATAGATCAACTGCACCAGCACGACGGCGCCGAGGATGAACTGCGCCACTTGCCACACCAGCACGAAGAGGATCATCCACAGCACCCGCAGCAGGATGGACTCGTACTTGGCTTCTATTTTTGGATCGTTCATGCGCAACTCCCTGCTTTTCTGGCAAGCGTGATTAGTTGAAACCACTGGTGGAAATAAAGTCGACGTCGGTTTTCGGCTCGCCACGCATTAACAGACCGATGACCTGCTCCAGCGTGCGCCCCTCGAACAGGATCGCGTGCAGCCCGGCGACCAGCGGCATGTACACGCCAACCTCCTGGGCCTTGGACTTGAGCACTTTAAGGGTATTGACCCCTTCGGCGACTTCACCCAGGCGCGTGACCGCCTCGTCCAGGCTCAGGCCCTGGCCGAGGGCGAAACCGACCTGATAGTTGCGGCTCTTGGGCGACGAACAGGTCACGATCAGATCGCCCACGCCGGCCAGCCCCAGGAAGGTCATCGGGTTGGCACCCTGGTTCACCGCGAAGCGGGTCATTTCCGCCAATGCCCGGGTAATCAGCATGCTCTTGGTATTTTCTCCCATGCCCAGCGCCACCGCCATGCCGGCGATGATCGCGTAGACATTTTTCAGCGCTCCACCCAGCTCCACGCCGAAACGATCGGCGCTGGCGTACACACGAAAGGTGCGCCCGTGCAGCGCGGCCTGAACCTGCTGGCAGAGTTCTTCGTCTTCACTGGCGACCACCGTGGCGGTCAGCGCGTGCTCGGCGATTTCACGGGCCAGGTTGGGTCCGGACAGGACGCCGATGCGCGCCTGCGGGGCGATCTCTTCGAGGATCTCGCTCATCAACTTGAACGTGTGGGCTTCGATGCCTTTGGTCAGGCTCACGAGCATTTTGCCGGTCAAGCGTTCGGCGTGCGGCACCAGCACCGAGCGCAGCGCACTGGAGGGCAATGCGACGAAACACAGGTCGCAGGCGTCCAATGTGGCTTGCAGGTCGGTGACCGGCGTGACGCCGGGCAGAATCTTGATGCCTTTGAGGTAACGCGGGTTCTCGCGATTGACCCGAATGGCCTCGGCCTGTTCGGGGTCACGCATCCACTGAAGGACCTGATGCCCGTTCTCGGCCAGCAGATTAGCCACGGCGGTTCCAAAACTTCCGCCTCCCAGGACCGCAATCGGGCGCTGTTCAGTCATATGCAATCCGTTAATCCATACCAGTGGCGATGTCGGCATTATACGGGGCAGTCCATCGACGGCCAGCCCCGACATCAAATACCTGCACCCGTAGGAAGAAGACCAATAAAACCGAGGAAAATGCAGACATCGTGAATGGAAAAGTCATTCGGCTCGGTTAACATGCGCGCCAACAATCACTGACAGGGATGTGTTGTGTCTCCGGGCTCTCCTTCACCGCATTCACCTCTGGTACTGGCGCTGATTTTCAGCTCGCCGGCGCTGGCCGACGACTTGTTCCTGGACAGCGAACCGCTGCCGCAAGTACTCACCGCCACGCGCCTGAAGCAGTCGCCGGCGGCCGTGCCGGGGAGCATGACGGTGATCGACAGTGCCCTGATCCACGCCAGCGGTGCCCGTGACATCAGCGAACTGCTGCGCCTGGTGCCGGGGATGATGGTCGGCAACATCAGCGGCAATCAGGCGACGGTGAACTACCACGGCACCAATGCGAATGAAGCGCGGCGCATGCAAGTGCTGATCGACGGGCGCTCGGTGTATCGCGCCGGCCTGGCCACCGTGGACTGGAGTGACATTCCGGTGGCCATGGAAGACATCGAGCGCATCGAAGTCTTTCGCGGACCGAATACCGTCAGCTACGGCGCCAACGCCCTGATGGCGGTGGTCAACATCATTACCCGGCGCCCGGCCGACAGTCACGGCACGCGTATGAAGGTCACCCGGGGCCAGCGCGGCATCAACGACTTTTACGCCAGCCAGGGCCTGGGCTGGGAGGATGGTGACATGCGCCTGTCCCTGTCCGGCCAGCAAGACGACGGCTTCGACACCGACAGAACCGGCGCTGACTACCATGACAGTCGTCGCCTCGAGCGCTTCAACCTCAGCGTCAGCCAGAGCCTCGACGAACGGCAAAGCCTCGATTGGCAATTGAATGCCAAGGACGGCACCAACCAGCGGCCCTATACCTACCGGCCGGTGTTCCCGGGAATTACCCGCGCCGGCGACGACTCCGACGTCACCGCCAAGGACTACGCCGGGTCATTGCGCTGGAATCTGGACGTCAATCCGGACCACAGCCTTTATATCCAGGGGTCGGCCCAACACTGGGATCGCCAGCAAACCTGGCGCGCCTGCGACGCAGAAGTTTCGTTCAGCCCGCAACTGACCGAACTCTGGCAATTGAACCCGAACTACACCGAGCGCCTGGCCCGCAATATCACGCGTTTCATCGGCTCTGGTGCGCCGGCCGGGACGCCCGCCGAGCAGGCGCTGGCCAACCAGGTACTCGATCAATGGCGCAACGGCGCGAACCAGACCGTTTGCGGCGACATCGACCAGAGCACCCGGGAATCGCGCTACGACCTCGAACTGCAGGACACCCTCAGCCTTGCCGATAACCTGCGGCTGGTCAGCGGGATAAACTACCGTTACGACCGGGTGAATTCCGAGACCTACTTCAATGGCACTCTCGATGACAGGATCTGGCGAGCGTTCGGCCAGTTCGAGTGGCGTGCCACCGAACACTGGCTGCTGCAAGGCGGCGCCATGTTCGAGGACACCCGGTTGACCGGCAGCTCGCTGACACCTCGCATGGCGGTCAACTACCTGATCAACCCGCGCCACGGCTTGCGTGCGGTGTACTCCGAGGCCATCCGCTCACCGGACATGTTCGAGAACAACGTCAACTGGAGTTATCAGGTCACCAACCTCAAGCCCGGTGCGTTTGGCCAGTCCAGCGCCCGTTATTTCGTCAAGACCCGTGGCCCCGGCGACCTTGATCAAGAGCACATGCGCTCTCGGGAACTGGGCTACAACGGCTATTTTCCCGAACCGGGGCTGGCGCTCGACGTGAAGCTGTTCCACGACGAAATCACCGGCATGATCAGTGAGCCGCTACGCAACAATCAGTACATTGCCAGCAATGCCAACAAGGCGCGCTTTTCGGGGGTCGAAACCCAGCTCGACTGGCGTGTCGGCAACCTCGATCGCCTGCGACTGACTTATGCCTACGTCGATACCGATGCCAGCAATCCGCTGGATGCCAGGCAGACTGCAAGTAACAGTGGTTCGGCCGGATGGCTGCGCGATTGGGGCCAAGGCTGGAACAGTGCGCTTTTCTATAATGGCGATGACGCCCTCAACGGCTACCGCTTTGAACGGGTCGATGCGCGCATCGCCAAACGTATCGCCTTGGGCAAGGCCAGCCTGGAACTGGCCGGGGTGCTCCAGCAACGGCTGGACAATCAGCCGACCACCTTCATCGACAATAATTATGACCAGCGCCAGGTGATGTATTTCAGCGCCGAGCTGGAGCTTTAAGATGCCGAATCGCCCGGCTTGCAGAATGCCGCCCCTGGGTCGGCTGCTGGCCATACTCTGCCTGCTGACAAGCGGCCTGCTGGGCAGCCTGGCGAGTAACGCGGCCGACATTTTGCTCACAGGGGCCGAAGACAGCCCCGGTGTGCGGGCGTTTACCCAGGCCCTGAGCGAGTTGCGACCACGCGATAACGTACGCTTCCAGACGCTGGCAAAAATGCCGATACCGGACCAGCTGCCGGAAAACATCCGCTTGATACTGCTCGACCTGCCCAGCCTCGACTGGCGCCTGCAAAACGCCCAGGGCCCGGCGACTCTCGTACTGCGCATCAGCCGCCTGCAAGCCCGGCAACGCTTGAACAATACGTTGCCTGCGCGCCTTTGCCTGCTATGGAGCGATCCACCACTGGACCGCCAGTTGCGCTTGACCCGCACCCTGTTGCCACAAGCCAGACGCATCGGCGTGCTCTACGACACCCACAGCGAATTCCTGTTGAATGAGCTGCGTCAGGCCGCCCTCCCCCAGGGCCTTGAGATCGTCACCCAGCGCTGGGACAACACTCACGACAGTCGTCCATTACAGGCACTGCTAAATAACAGCGACGTGTTGCTGGGACTTGACGATGCCGACCTGTACAACCCGCAAACCGCAAAGAACCTGCTGTTGAGCAGCTATTCGCGGCAAGTGGCCCTGATCGGACCCAACGCCGGATTCGTCAAGGCCGGAAGCCTGGCCAGCACCTATAGCGATCAGAGCGACTGGCTGGCGGTCCTCGACGAATTGCTCGACCGGCCACCAGCCACCTGGCCGCGCACGCACTATCCCCATCGATTCAAGGTCGCGAGCAACCCGCAAGTCGCACGTTCATTGGGTATCGAACAGATAAACGAAGCGTCTGTCGCCACACTGCTGGCTGAAGGAGAACGCCGTCCATGAGCTTGCGCCGTCGCTGGGACATCAACACTCGCACCCAACTGATCAGCCTCGGCCCTGCACTGCTGCTGACCTTGTTGCTGATCAGTTTCTTCACCTTCGTGCGCATCCAGGATCTGCGTCAGGAAATCACCCACACCGGCCAGTTGATCGCCAATCAACTGGCCCCGGCCACCGAGTACGGCGTGATTTCGGGCAACATCGAAGTGCTCGAAACCTTGCTCAAGGCAACGCTGGCCACGCCCAACGTGAGTTTTCTGGAAATTCAGGACAGCGCCAACCGGGTACTGGTGTACGTTGAACAACCAAGCGAACACCACAATCGCGCGCTACAACTCGAGGTGTTCCAGGCACCGATACGGCTCCAGCGTATCGCGTTGCACAATGATTTTTTCCAGAGCAGCAAAACCGCCACTGCCGCCCCCACCGAGGACTACCTCGGTCGGGTGATCGTCGGGCTGTCCAACGATGCCTTCAGCCGGCGCCAACAGGAAATCGTGCTCAAGGCCGCCATCCTGGCGCTGTTTGCCCTGCTGTTTACCTTCCTCGTGGCCCGCCGTCTGGCGGGCAGCCTGTCGAAACCGATCCGTGATATCGGCAATGCGGTCAAGGCGATCCAGGACGGCGATTACAACACACCGCTGCCCATTGTCGACGACACCGAGCTGGGGGCGCTGTCGCAACACATCAACAACCTCGCCAGCGGTCTCGAGCAGGCCAGCCGCGAACAGCATCAGGCCATGGCGCAGTTGATCCAGACCCGCGAAGAAGCGGAAAAGGCCAACAACGCCAAATCCGATTTCCTCGCCATGATGAGCCATGAACTGCGCACGCCGATGAATGGCGTACTGGGCATGCTGCAGTTACTGGAAACCACCGACATGACCGAGGAGCAGGTGGAGTACGCGGCGCTGGCCTCCGAATCCACCGAGCATTTGCTCAAGGTCATCAACGACATCCTGGATTTCTCGCGGATCGAACGTTCAGAGCTGGAACTGGAGCACATTGCGTTCAACCTCACCGACCTGATCGGCAGTTGCGCCCAGTCGTTCCAGCACAGCGCCGCGCAACGCGGTCTGGACCTGCAACTGATGATCCCCGACGACATGCGCGGTTTGCAGGTCAAGGGCGACCCGACGCGTATCCGTCAGATACTGGTCAACCTGGTCGGCAATGCGCTGAAGTTCACCGAGCAGGGCCGCGTCACGATCGAGGCGCAGTGGCAATCGCTGGACCACGAGTTGCTGTGGTTCACCTGCACCGTGCGCGACAGCGGGATCGGCATCCCGGCGCAAAGCCTGGAATTGATGTTCAGCGCTTTCCAGCAGGCCGACAGTTCTATTTCAAGACGCTACGGCGGTACGGGGCTGGGCCTGCCGATTGCCCGTACCCTGGCCGAACGCATGGGCGGCACCTTGCGCGCGCAGAGTGAGGAAGGCCGCGGTTCGGTGTTCACCCTGGAAATTCCCCTGGCATTGCACCAGCAGACACAACCGCTGCTACCCCCTCGCGCGCAATCGCGCAACAGCAACGGCGAAGGACGCAATGTGTTGTTGGTCGAAGACAACCCGGTCAACCAGACCGTCATCGAAGCCATGTTGCGCAGCCTGGGCTTCAAGGTCAGTGTCGCTGCCGACGGCGCGCAGGCGGTGCGCAGTGCCGAGAGCCTGATCTTCGAAGCGATCCTGATGGATTGCCGCTTGCCGATCATCGATGGCTATGAAGCCACCCGACAAATACGCAAGCTACCCGGTTGCACCGACCTGCCGATCATCGCCCTGACCGCCAACGCCTTGCAGGGCGACCGCGAAGCCTGTCTGTCGGCGGGGATGAACGATTACCTGGCCAAGCCGTTCAAACGGACTGATCTGCAGCAAATTCTTCAGCGTTGGGTGCAGTAGTACAGGCCTTTCGACCATCTGCGACTGGCGTGAAAGGCGAAAGTGCGGCAGTCTTAGTCACCCGAACAGGCCCGAAAAGGGGCTTGAATAATAATTTCAGTGCACAAGTGTACATTCATGTCCTTGGTGCTGTGACTTTCACCACAACGCAATAGTCTATGAGTAGGCTGCCGGTTCGAGGCATGAACGCTTCGATCGGCCGGGAAGATTTGCCCCACCTGCCGCATGGGACTATTGAGGAGCTCGCATGACCAAACAAAACGCCTTTACCCGGGAAGATCTGCTGCGCTGCAGTCGCGGTGAGCTGTTCGGCCCTGGTAACGCGCAACTGCCCGCCCCGAACATGCTGATGGTTGATCGCATCACCCTGATCAGCGAAGAAGGTGGCAAGTACGGCAAAGGTGAATTGGTCGCCGAGCTGGATATCAATCCGGACCTGTGGTTCTTCGCCTGCCACTTCGAAGGCGATCCGGTGATGCCGGGCTGCCTGGGCCTCGACGCCATGTGGCAACTGGTCGGCTTCTTCCTGGGCTGGCAAGGCCTGCCGGGCCGTGGCCGTGCGCTGGGTTCGGGCGAAGTGAAATTCTTCGGCCAGGTCCTGCCGACCGCCAAGAAAGTCACCTATAACATTCATATCAAGCGCGTCCTCAAGGGCAAGCTGAACCTGGCCATCGCCGACGGTTCGGTCACTGTCGACGGTCGCGAAATCTACACCGCCGAAGGCCTCCGGGTCGGCGTGTTCACCTCCACTGACAACTTCTAAGGGTTATCCGCATGCGCCGCGTCGTTATCACTGGTCTGGGCATCGTTTCTTGCCTGGGCAATGACAAAGAGACCGTCTCCGCTAACCTGCGTGCAAGCCGCCCTGGCATCCGGTTCAACCCGGAATATGCCGAAATGGGTCTGCGTAGCCAGGTTTCCGGCTCCATTGACCTCAACCTTGAAGAACTGATCGATCGCAAGATCTATCGCTTCGTCGGCCACGCGGCAGCTTATGCCTACCTGGCCATGAAAGACGCCATCACTGACTCCGGCCTGACCGAAGAGCAGGTTTCCAACCCGCGTACCGGCCTGATCGCCGGTTCCGGTGGCGCATCGACCTTGAACCAGATGGAAGCGCTGGACATCCTGCGCGAGAAAGGCGTCAAGCGCGTCGGCCCATACCGCGTAACGCGGACCATGAGCAGCACCGTTTCCGCTTGCCTGGCCACTCCGTTCAAGATCAAGGGCCTGAACTACTCCATCGCTTCTGCCTGCGCCACCAGTGCTCACTGCATCGGTACCGCCATGGAACAGATCCAGATGGGCAAGCAGGACATCGTCTTCGCCGGCGGCGGTGAAGAAGAGCACTGGAGCCAGTCGTTCCTGTTCGACGCCATGGGCGCCCTGTCCAGCAAGCGCAACGACACCCCGGAAAAAGCTTCCCGTGCCTACGACGCTGACCGTGACGGTTTCGTCATCGCCGGCGGTGGCGGCATGGTCGTGGTTGAAGAGCTGGAACACGCTCTGGCCCGCGGCGCGAAGATCTACGCGGAAATCGTTGGCTACGGCGCGACCTCCGACGGCTACGACATGGTTGCCCCGAGCGGCGAAGGCGCGATCCGCTGCATGCAGCAGGCGCTGTCCACCGTCGACACCCCGATCGACTACCTGAACACCCACGGCACGTCGACCCCGGTCGGCGACGTCGCGGAAATGAAAGGCGTGCGTGAAGTGTTCGGCGACAAGGCTCCGGCCATCAGCTCCACCAAGAGCCTGTCGGGTCACTCCCTGGGCGCTGCCGGCGTTCACGAAGCGATCTACTGCATGCTGATGATGGAAGGCAACTTCATTGCCGGCTCCGCCAACATCGACGAGCTGGACCCTGAAGTGGCCGACCTGCCGGTGCTGACCAAGACCCGCGAAAACGCCACCATCAACACCGTGATGAGCAACAGCTTCGGCTTCGGTGGCACCAACGCCACTTTGGTACTGAAGCGCTGGGAAGGTAAGTAATTTCCCGCTGCTGAGTCGCACATGAAAACGCCCCGACTGGTTCGGGGCGTTTTTTTTTGCCTCAAGGAATTCAACACCACAACCATTGTGGGAGCGAGCTGGCTCGCGAAGAGGGAGTGTCAATCGACATCATTGCTGTCTGACCCACCGCCATCGCGAGCAAGCTCGCTCCCACAGCTTCCGTGCTCGACACTGGATTTGTGGTGCCTTCAACATGAAACGTTTGTCATGAAACTTAACGCCCCGCGACTGAATGTCGCGGATTCCGCTGGCTGCAGGACTGTTTCCATTTTTGCAAAAACCCGTTACCAAACTCAGTCATTTACTTAGCAAACTAACAAAACATATAACAGAGACCTGCACACGCCTTGCTGCAGATAACAGAGATTGGAGCTAGCAGATGACTGTAAAAGTAACTGAACGCGACGATTCACATAAATCCCACGAGGGTGTAGCCGCCGGTATCCGGATCTGGGACGTGCATCAACAAGACCTGCTGGTCGGGATGTTCCACTCCGAGATCGACGCGCAAAACTACAGGGCCGAACTGGAAATACTCGAGCGCAACCGCGAGCTCGCAACCGGTTGAATACAGACTCCACCACCGTGCAGCCTGCCCCTTCCCAACACGGGCAGGCTGCAACCGGAGCACGCGGCTCAGGCAATCTGAATGGCCGCTAAATGAAGGGAGTCGTCGATCACCACCGAAGGAACAACACCGACGATCCAGCCCGCCTCAAGCTTCACCACCTCGCACTCACCATCGCCCATGCCGTCATTGCGGACGGCAAACTGAAGCGAAGATAGATGACGCTTGCCGTAATCGAAGTCCATGCCACAGGCGATCAGGAAATCGATTTTGGCCCCCGCCAGTTCAATCTCCTTGTCCCGTTCACCGTCTTTCAACACCGCATAATCGAGGCACAAGTTGATGCCGAATGGGCAACCCACTACAAGACTATTAATAAATATTCCTTCGTAGCCACCAAAGTAACTGTGCTCGGCCTGTACACTACTGACCTTCTTTACCCGTACTACAACCTCATCGAACAACTTGAAAAACCAGTACCCGTCTTCCGAGCCTACATGTTTTCCAAAATCGATTCCTGACACATAACGCTTCGGCCACATCGACATCAGCGGCATGTCGACCTCATATTCCTTATTGGAAATTGTGAGCACATAATTAATGACATCGTAATAGCTCGACTCCCCCTCTCCCACCTTGATCAGCGTCGCACAACTTCCCGCCAACAAAACGATCTTGCCGTAGCGCTCCACTGGCAGATCACTTATCAACAGCGTCACACACTCGGTCACCTTCGTCAGATAAGCAGAGTTCAGTTCGTGAAGCTCCTGTTCATTACGGACTTCGTGCCAGGGAATGTTCCAGAAAAACTCAGGCAGGGTTACGAAAACGCACGCGGGCCTGCCGTGATCGTCGCGAGCAGCTTTCGCAGCAATTTTGATCTTTCGGCGCACAAGCTCCGCTCGTGCGACAAGCTCGTCGTCCAGATAATCGTGAATGGATTGATCGGGTTGTCGCGGCTGTGAAAGCTGCGATTTAAAAGTGGGTTGGCGTAACGAGGCGATACTTACCAGCATTGACAATATCCTTATTCATTTAATTTCATTCCATTAGTTCTCTCCCCTGAGAATACTTCGGGCAAAAGAAAACCCGAGAGATCGTATCGACGCGATCTTTCGGGTTCAATTCATTAATCCAGCAATGTACTAACAAACATGTAATGGAAGAGGAGCGATTACCACATCAGATCATCAGGGATCTTGTAGGCCGCATACGGATCGTCCTCGACGCTGACTTCTTCGGTCTGCACATTCAGCTGCACGATGCGTTGCGGGTCGCGCTCCTGAATCTTCAATGCCGCCTCGCGCGGAATCACTTCGTAGCCGCCAGCGTGATGCACGATGGCCAGCGAACCGCTGCTGAGCTTGTTGCGCATCAGGGTGTTGACGCAGATGCGCTTGACCTTTTTGTCGTCGACGAAGTTGTAGTAATCCTCGGTCGTCAATTTCGGCAGGCGAGAGACTTCGATCAATTGCTTGACCTGCGCGGCACGGGCCTTGGCCTCAGCCTTTTCCTGCTGCTGGCGGTTGAGTTCCTGGTCGCGCTTGACCTTCTCGGCCATGGCTTCCTGTGCCGCGCGCTGCTGGGAGTCATCCAGCTCGATCTGGCCTTTGTGGGCCAGGCGTTGCTGTTTCTGCTTGTCTTTGCTGACCTGCTTGGCCTGCTTCTGGTTGACCAGCCCTGCTTTGAGCAACTGGTCGCGAAGGGAAATGCTCATGGTGCTTATTACTCACTTAGGCCACTGCTCAACCGCAGCTGGGCAAATTCTTTTCCTGACGTTTGGCTTCGCCCCACAAGGCGTCCAACTCTTCGAGGGTGCAATCTTCCATGGGACGGCGGGTGTCGCGCAATGCCTGTTCGATAAAACGAAAGCGTCTTTCAAACTTGCCGTTGGCACCCCGCAGTGCGGTTTCCGGATCAACCTTGAGATGCCGCGCCAGATTCACCACGGAGAACAGCAGGTCACCGATCTCTTCGGCCACGGCCTCGGGATCATTTTCCGACATGGCTTCGAGGACTTCATCGAGCTCTTCACGCACTTTGTCGAGCACCGGCAAGGCGCCCGGCCAGTCGAACCCGACCTGCCCCGCGCGCTTTTGCAGTTTCGCCGAACGCGACAACGCCGGCAATGCAGCGGGGACGTCATCGAGCAATGACAGCTGTTCGGGCGCGCAGGACTTCTCTGCGCGCTCCTCGGCCTTGATCTCTTCCCAGCGCTGCTTGACCTGCTCTTCGCTGAGGCGCGGAACATCCAGCGGTGCGTAGAGGTCGCCCGTAGGGAACACATGGGGGTGACGACGGATCAGCTTGCGGGTGATGCTGTCGACCACACCTTCAAACTCGAAGCGCCCTTCTTCCCGGGCCAACTGGCTGTAATACACCACCTGGAACAACAAGTCGCCGAGCTCTCCCTGCAAGTGATCGAAGTCACCGCGCTCAATGGCGTCGGCGACTTCGTAGGCTTCTTCCAGAGTGTGGGGGACGATGGTGGCGTAAGTTTGCTTGATGTCCCACGGGCAACCGTACTGCGGGTCGCGCAGGCGATTCATCAGGTGAAGCAGGTCTTCAAGGCTGTACATCATTTATGTCTCACCACAAAACCATTGTGGGAGCGGGCTTGCTCGCGAAAGCGGTAGACCAGGCAACATTGATGTCGACTGACACCCCCTCTTCGCGAGCAAGCCCGCTCCCACATTGAGTTGACGTCGATCTTCACGGCGTCCGGTTACGCCGGGTTTCGATGATGTTCGGCAACTGGGAAATCCGCCCCAGCAACCGCCCCAATGCATCCAGCCCCGGAATCTCGATGGTCAGGGACATCAGCGCGGTGTTGTCCTCCTTGTTCGAGCGGGTGTTGACCGCCAGCACGTTGATCCGCTCGTTGAGCAGCACCTGCGAAACGTCACGCAGCAACCCGGAACGGTCGTAGGCGCGGATGATGATGTCCACCGGATAGGTGAGCACCGGCACCGGCCCCCAACTGACCTGGATGATTCGCTCCGGCTCCCGCCCACTCAGTTGCAGCACCGAGGCGCAGTCCTGGCGGTGAATGCTCACGCCGCGGCCCTGGGTGATGTAACCGACGATGGCATCACCCGGCAATGGCTGGCAGCAGCCGGCCATCTGGGTCATCAGATTGCCGACGCCCTGGATCTGGATGTCGCCGCGCTTGCCCGGTTTGTAGCCGGTGGCCTTGCGTGGTATGAGTTCAAGCTGTTCGTTGCCACGCTCCGGCTCGACCAGTTGCTGCGCCAGGTTGACCAGTTGCGCCAGGCGCAAATCCCCGGCGCCGAGGGCGGCGAACAGGTCTTCGGCGGTTTTCATGTTGGCCTTGTCGGCCAGCTTGTCGAAATCCACCGCCGGCAGGCCGAGGCGATTGAGTTCGCGCTCGAGCAAGGTTTTACCGGCCGCGACGTTCTGGTCGCGAGCCTGCAACTTGAACCAGTGAACGATCTTCGCCCGTGCCCGCGACGTAGTGACATAACCCAGGTTCGGGTTCAGCCAGTCACGGCTCGGGGTGCCGTGCTTGCTGGTGATGATCTCGACCTGTTCACCGGTTTGCAGGCTGTAGTTGAGCGGTACGATGCGCCCGTTGATCTTGGCGCCACGGCAGTTGTGACCGATTTCGGTGTGTACGCGGTAGGCGAAGTCCAGCGGGGTCGCGCCCTTCGGCAAGTCGATGGCGTGACCGTCCGGGGTGAAGATGTAGACCCGGTCAGGTTCGATATCGACCCGCAGCTGTTCCGCCAGGCCACCGATGTCGCCCAGTTCTTCGTGCCATTCGAGCACCTGGCGTAGCCAGGAGATTTTCTCTTCGTAGTGATTGGAACCGGATTTGACGTCGGTGCCTTTGTACTTCCAGTGGGCGCATACCCCCAGCTCGGCCTCTTCGTGCATGGCGTGGGTGCGGATCTGCACTTCCAGTACCTTGCCCTCGGGCCCGATCACCGCCGTGTGCAGCGAGCGGTAGCCGTTTTCCTTCGGGTTGGCGATGTAGTCGTCGAACTCTTTCGGGATATGCCGCCACAGAGTGTGGACGATGCCGAGCGCGGTGTAGCAGTCGCGCATTTCCGGCACCAGCACGCGCACGGCACGCACGTCGTAGATCTGGCTGAACTCCAGACCCTTGCGCTGCATTTTGCGCCAGATCGAATAGATGTGTTTGGCCCGGCCGCTGATGTCGGCATCGACGCCGGTGGCCTGCAGTTCGTTTTTCAGCTGGCTCATCACGTCGCTGATGAAACGCTCGCGATCCAGGCGCCGCTCATGGAGTAACTTGGCGATCTGCTTGTACTGGTCCGGCTCAAGGTAACGGAAGGACAAGTCTTCCAGTTCCCACTTGATATGACCGATACCCAGACGATGGGCCAATGGCGCGTAGATGTCGAAGACTTCACGGGCCACACGGTTGCGTTTTTCGTCGTCGGCGGTTTTCACCGCACGGATCGCGCACGTGCGTTCGGCCAGTTTGATCAGGGCGACGCGAACGTCGTCAACCATGGCCACCAGCATCTTGCGCAGGTTTTCCACCTGGCCCTGGGTGCCCAGCACCAGGGATTTTCGCGGACTCAGGCTGTCGCTGATCGCGGCCATGCGCTGCACGCCGTCGATGAGCTTGGACACCACCGGACCGAAGCGCTGGCTGACGGCCGGCAACTTGATCTGGCCTTCGCGCACGCCTCGATACAGGATCGCGGCGACCAAAGAGTCCTGGTCGAGTTTGAGATCGGCGAGGATCTCGGCGATCTCAAGCCCTGTACGGAAAGTCGAGTTACCTTCCGACCACAGATTCTGTGCCGCATTGGCTTGTTGTTCGGCCTCGCGAGCGTACTCGCAGGCCTCTTTCAAGGCTTCGCGATCCAGTGCCAGATCGACACTTACCGCGTGATCGAGCCAAGCCTCGAGATTGATACTGCCGTCGGTGTTGATCGGCTGGTGTGCTCTCACCTGTACCATCTTGCTTACCTTCCCTACGACGCAGATTCAATGCGTCAAATCGCTGACCTTCGTTGCCGGTGCGCCCACGTCGGGCTGGGTGCGCGGCTGCACGGGCGGGCCAGTCGGACCAGACGAGCATCCTAGCTCGCTTCAAATAACGCCATGGCCTCGACATGTGCCGTTTGAGGAAACATATCGAGAATCCCGGCACGTTTTAACCGGTAGCCCTGCTTGATCAATTCGACCGTGTCGCGCGCCAGAGTTGCAGGGTTGCACGACACATACACCAAACGTTCGGCGCCCAGGCTCCTGAGCTTGCGCACAACCTCGAAAGCACCGTCACGCGGTGGGTCCAAGAGTACCGCACAAAAGCCTTCGGCGGCCCATTCGGCGCCCGTCAAAGGCTGGGATAAATCGGCCTGAAAAAACTTCGCGTTATGCAGATTATTGCTGGCCGCATTCGCCGCGGCCCGATCGACCATCACCTGCACGCCTTCGACCGCCACCACTTCACGAGCGGCCTTGGCCAGCGGCAAGGCAAAGTTGCCCAGGCCACAGAACAGATCGAGTACGCGCTCATCCGCTGTCGGCTTCAGCCAGTCCAGTGCCTGGGCGACCATCGCTTCGTTGACGGCGGCGTTGACCTGGATGAAATCCCCGGGACGATACGCCAGCTCCAGGTCCCACTGTTCAAGACGATAGCCCAACGACTGATCGGCCTCGACCGGTTGTGGTTCTCCATCGCCATGCAGCCACAACTGGGCTTCATGGAACGCGCAGAATTCCTTGAGGATCGTCAGGTCGGCATCGGACAACGGCGCCATGTGCCGCAGCAACACCGCCAGCGTCGAGCCGCTGAACAACTCCACATGCCCGAGTGCCTGGGGTTTGCTCAAGCGCCGCAGCATCTCCGGCAAGCGGGCCATGATCGGTTGCAAGGGCTGTACCAGCACCGGGCAGTCATCGATGCCCACGATGTCCTGGCTGCCAGCGGCACGGAAACCGACTTCGAGTTTTTTTGCCTTCATGTCCCAGCGCACCGCGACGCGGGCGCGCCGGCGGTAAGCGAACTCCGCACCGCTCAATGGCGCTGCCCACTCATCGGGTTCGACCCCCGCGACTCTCGACAACTGCTCGGCGAGCATGCGCTGTTTCAGGGCAAGCTGTTCGTTGTGGGGCAGATGCTGCACGCTGCAACCGCCACAGCGACCGGCATGGGCGCACGGTGCAGGGCGGCGTAATTCGCTGGCCTTGAACACCCGTTCGGTGCGCGCCTCGACCACTTTGCCGTGGGCACCGAGGACGCGCGCCTCGATCTCTTCACCGGCCAATGCGCCGATGACGAACCAGGTGCGACCTTCGAAAAACGCGATACCGCGACCGTCATTGGCCAGGCGCTCGATGGTCAGGCGCTGCTTTTTGCCGGTCGGGACTTGCGGGGCCTTGCTGCCGCCGGTGGGCTGGAAGCGCAGGCCTCTTTCATGTTTGGCCATCAGTTGGGCGCGTCGAAAATGCCGGTCGACAAGTAACGGTCGCCACGGTCGCAGATGATCGCGACGATCACCGCGTTTTCAACTTCTTTGGACAGGCGCAGCATTGCCGCCACGGCACCGCCCGAAGACACGCCACAGAAAATGCCTTCTTCGCGGGCCAGACGACGGGTCACGTCTTCGGCTTCGCTTTGCGCCATGTCGACGATCCGGTCCACGCGGTCAGCCTGGTAGATCTTCGGCAGGTATTCCTGAGGCCAGCGGCGGATCCCCGGGATCGCCGAGCCTTCCATCGGTTGCAGGCCGATGATCTGCACGTTGTCGTTCTGCTCTTTCAAGTAGCGCGACACACCCATGATGGTACCGGTGGTGCCCATGGAGCTGACGAAATGGGTGATGGTGCCCTGGGTCTGGCGCCAGATTTCCGGGCCGGTGGTGGTGTAGTGCGCCTCGGGGTTGTCACCGTTGGCGAACTGATCCAGTACCTTGCCCTGGCCTTCGGCTTCCATCTTCTGCGCGAGGTCACGGGCGCCTTCCATACCCTGCTCCTGGCTGACCAGAATCAGCTCGGCGCCATAAGCTGTCATGGCTGCCTTGCGCTCGGCGCTGGAGTTGTCGGGCATGATCAGGATCATCTTGTAACCCTTGATCGCAGCGGCCATGGCCAGGGCGATCCCGGTGTTGCCCGAGGTCGCCTCGATCAGCGTATCGCCGGCGTGGATCTGCCCGCGCAATTCGGCGCGGGTGATCATCGACAGCGCCGGACGGTCCTTGACCGAACCCGCCGGGTTGTTCCCTTCGAGCTTGAGCAAAAGGGTATTGCTGGTGGCGCCGGGCAGGCGCTGCAAACGGACCAGCGGAGTGTTGCCGACGCAATCGGCGATGGTTGGGTACTGCAAGGTCATGGCGTATTCGCAATCCAGACTGCGGGGGGGCCTATCATACCGGCAAACGTTCCCAGGCCATATCACGCAAAGTGCGGTGCTTATGGCTTATGGGAATAAGGGCGAATTTGGCGATGAATGGGAGGATCTGGTCGCAGCTTTCCGACCCGCCTTGAAAAACGCGGGGTAAGGTAAGAAATCGCTGTCAGAAAACGCAATTTACTGTAGGAAAATAGAATGAATTCATCGGAAGTTTCCTGCACCTCATAACGACAGGCATGAACTAGTGCGCCCCCGAAGCAGCAGATAATCTTTTTCAATGCTCAGTCAAACAAGATGTCTGCCTGAGCATAGGGTGCCGGGCAACGCAGCAACTCGTTTGCGGTGCCGACGCCTTAAAGTTTTTCCAAGCTGGATTTATATCAAGGAAGAAAACAAATGAAGACTTTACTTGCCCTACCCTTCGCTGCTCTGATATTTGCGACCGGCCAAGCTTCTGCTGCATGCATTTACATTCAAAACACTTATAGCGGAATTGTGCCTGCCGACTCTGACGTTATCGTACAAGGCCCCTTTACCATCACTGGCGCAAATGGATGCCGACAAGCAAATATCACTTCTACCATTACGGCCTTGGGAGTGGGTTCCCCTCCGAGCCTTGTAATTGAAAAACTGGATGGCTCAACCTGGAAGCACGTTGACGGAGGCAATCGCAGCACTGCTTCGACACTTGGGCCACTAGGTACATATAGGGTTCGTCATGTAAATAATCATAACGTGGCCAGAGGATATTCCGGCACTACGCGTTATGGTCGATAAACAGTAAGCCTGCCAATGCCCGCCTGCTCCACGGCGGGCATTGGCAGGTCAGGCTTGGATGCTGACCGAAAGGTCACTTTGAGCCGAGTTCGCAAAATAAGAGAGCGCCCCCAAGACATGGTTCGCTTGAATCAAGCCCTTGGTTATTCTATGAAAACCTTCCGCGTGCGTTTCACCATCCGCCAGCCTGTCTTCAAGCATCTGATTGAACATGGCTATTGCATTGAATTTAACATCCGTTCCCGTTGGACGACCAGTTTCATCATAGGCCATCCTGCCGGAAGTAAAAAAGTGCGCCACATCGTCACCTAACAGGCCATGTTCAAAAAGCAAAGAACCTGCCATTGCAAGTTCATAGGTACTGACTGACGTGAAATCATACCCCTTCAATGAGTTTTTCAGCTCTTCAAGTGAAAGCTTGCCATTTAGTTTTAGCGCATCAACGGCATCATCGGCGCTCCCCTTTGTGTAGCTGTTGACTGTTTCGAGAGGATTCTTGACAAAATAGGCATCTGCCTTCATCGACAAGGCCGGATAATTAATATTCATCGACATCTCCTTGGCTTTTTATTCTCAAATCAGATATCGCCACTCAACTTTAAACCTTGAGGGTTTTATCCAAGGAATACCCTGTGAAGATGTTGCGAATTATCTCAAAACAAAAATCTGAATATCGCCCGTTAAACCGGCGACGTATGAACCAACAACCGCATATTCATCCGCAAACCGCTCCCGGTGTTCTGCGCCCAAAGCTGCCCACCCTGACGCTGCACCGCGTTTCGGGCGATGCTCAAGCCCAACCCAAACCCACCATCCCCCGGCCGCGAACCGTCGAGTCGGGTGAACGGCAGGAAGATCCGCTCCAGATCAGCTTCCGCCACGCCGCCGCCCTGATCCTCCAGCCATAGATGCCAGAAATCTCCATCACGTCGGCCGCCGAGCAGGACAACCCCACCATCAGGTGAATGCCGAATCGCATTGCGCAGAATGTTTTCCAATGCCTGGGCCAGGGTGTTGAGATGACCGCGAACCCAACAGGATGAATCTACGGTGCATTGCAACTGCGTATCGGGCCAACCACTTTCATAGCAGGCGTTCTCCGTGAGCATTTCCCACAAGGCCTGGATCTGGATCGCTTCGTCAGGCAATCGGGTGCGCTCGGTATCGAGCCACGCCAGTTGCAGCGTGTCTTCCACCAGGCGCTGCATGCCATCGACTTCACGGCCGATGCGTTCGCGCAATGGCTCCAACCCCTGCTCGCTTTCACTGGCCACCCGCAGGCGGCTCAAGGGCGTGCGCAATTCGTGGGACAAGTCGCGCAGCAGTTGCTGCTGCAAGGCCACAGTGCTTTGCAGGCGCTCGGACATGTGATCGAACGCCCTGCCCAACTCGCCCAATTCATCGGAACGGTTGGTGGTGCGGCTCGACAGGCGCACATTCAGTTGGTCGGCACGCCAGGCATTGGCCTGTTCACGCAGGCTGTTAAGCGGCACCACCAACAAACGATACAGCCCGACGCACAACAGCAAGGTGAACAACCCCGGAATCACGCCGTTGGTGATCACCCGCCAGAACACCCGGTAACGCCCGGGTACGAAGCGCTTGGGCAACTCGATCACCAGGCTGCCGACGGAGGGGTCACCGGGAAAGGGTATGCGCATCCACGGCCGGCCTTTCTTGTGGATGGGCCAATCGAGGCCGCGCAAAAAAGTCAGGCGTTCAACTTCCTTGTCCGTCAGCGATTGATTGCTCAAGGACTGCAAATCACCGCCGATGACACCGACCCAGCCTTTTTCCCGCTGATGCATGCCTTGCAGCCAGTCATCGATACCGGCGCTCTGACGCTGCTGCCATGCCTGCTCGGCTTCGGCAGCATAACCGGACAGGGTGCCGCGGGCCTCATCGGAGAGGAACTGGTTACGCTGCTCCATGTAACGGCCCCAGGACCAACTCAGCCAGATCATCAGCAGACAGAAAGCGACCAATAGACAGGCCAGTTTCCAGAACAGCGAATGCCTGCCCGGCAAGTTACATGTCATCGGAGGCGCTCAGGATGTAGCCCTTGCCCCAAACCGTACGCACTTCGCGCTCGGTATATCCAATGGCCTTGAGCTTGCGGCGGATCTGGCTGATGTGCATGTCCAGGCTGCGGTCATGGGCCGCGTAACCGCGCTGCAGCACCTGCTGATAAAGGAAGGCTTTGCTCAGAACTTCGTCGGCGCTGCGGTGCAGCGTCTCCAACAACCGATACTCGCTGCGGGTCAGGCCACCGGCCTGTTCGCCATAAAAGACCTCGAAGCTTTCATCGTCGAAACGCAGGCTGTCCATCGACGGGGCCGGCACTGCGGGTGCCGGTCGGCGGTCGAGTGCCACCCGCCGCAGAATGGCTTCGATGCGCACCCGCAACTCCACCATGCTGAAGGGTTTTGGCAGGTAATCATCAGCCCCCAGGCGAAAGCCGCTGATGCGATCGGCCTCGGCACCGAGGGCCGACATCAGCAACACCGGGGTGGAATGGCTCTGGCGCAATTGGGTCAGTACCGCCAGGCCGTCCATGCCTGGCAGCAGAATATCCATCAACACCACGTCGAATGGTTGCCGGCGGGCAATGTCCAGGCCTTCCTGACCGTTCTGGCACCAGGTCACCTGGAAGCCGCTGCGGTCCAGATGCTCATGCACGTAGGCTCCGAGCACAAGGTCGTCTTCGATGGACAGGATTCGGGGAAGGCCGGCAGTGATGGGAGTCATGACTATCTGCAAATAATTCTCAGTTGAAAGATTATTCAAGATTGCCTCGCCAGGAGCAACCCACCGTTTGTCCGTATTGCCAATGAGTCGTCCGGACCGACGAATGACGGCACCATTTTTACGAAGATTGCCCGCGAGCAAATCGCTACACTGCGCAAGTGGTGCATGGCGGATGCATGTGCAGGCCTATGAATAGCGGGATGCAGGAGAGATGCGTGCTCAAGAAACTGGGAATCAAAGGCCGCGTGCTGTTGCTGACCCTGTTGCCAACCAGCCTGATGGCGTTGGTGCTGGGGGGATATTTTACCTGGATGCAACAGGCTGACCTGCAAGCCCAACTCATGCAGCGCGGCGAAATGATCGCCGAGCAGTTGGCTCCACTGACGGCGCCTGCCATGGGCCATCAGGACAACGAACTGCTCGAACGCATCGCCACCCAGGCCCTGGAACAAACCGATGTGCGGGCCGTGACCTTCCTGGCTCCTGACCGCACGCTGCTGGCCCACGCCGGCCCGACCATGCTCAACCAGACACCCTCCGGCAGTGGCACGCAGATGCTGCGCCGCAGTGGCAACGATGCGACCCGCTATCTGCTGCCGGTATTCGGCAAACACCGCAACCTGGCCGGGGACGTGATTCCCGAAGAAGCCGACCGCCTGCTGGGCTGGGTCGAGCTTGAACTGTCCCATAACAGCATGCTGTTGCGCGGTTACCGCAGCCTGTTCGCCAGCCTGATGTTGATCGCGGCGGGGCTCATAGGTGCGGCACTGCTGGCCTTGCGCATGGGTCGCACGATCAATCGGCCATTGAGCCAGATCAAGCAAGCCGTGGCTCAACTCAAGGACGGTCATCTGGAAACCCGCCTGCCGCCGCTCGGCAGTCAGGAACTGGACGAGTTGGCCTCCGGCATCAACCGCATGGCCGGCACCCTGCAAAATGCGCAGGAAGAATTGCAGCACAGCATCGACCAGGCCACCGAAGACGTGCGCCAGAATCTGGAAACCATCGAGATCCAGAACATCGAACTGGACCTGGCGCGCAAGGAAGCCCTGGAAGCAAGCCGGATCAAGTCCGAATTCCTGGCCAACATGAGCCATGAAATCCGCACGCCGCTCAACGGCATTCTCGGCTTCACCCACCTGCTGCAAAAAAGCGAGCTCACCCCGCGCCAGCTCGACTACCTGGACACCATCGAAAAATCCGCCGACAGCCTGCTGGGCATCATCAACGAGATTCTCGACTTTTCGAAAATCGAGGCCGGCAAGCTGGTGCTCGACCATATTCCGTTCAACCTGCGCGACCTGCTACAGGACACCCTGACCATCCTCGCCCCGGCTGCCCATGCCAAGCAGCTGGAACTGGTGAGCCTGGTGTACCGGGACACGCCGCTATCGCTGGTGGGCGACCCACTGCGGCTCAAGCAGATCCTGACGAACCTGGTGAGCAACGCGATCAAGTTCACCCGCGAAGGCACCATCGTCGCCCGCGCCATGCTCGAAGAAGAACACGAAGACACCGTGCAGTTGCGCATCAGCATTCAGGACACCGGCATCGGTCTGTCGAACCAGGACGTACGCGCCCTGTTCCAGGCCTTCAGCCAGGCCGACAACTCGCTGTCGCGGCAACCGGGCGGTACTGGCCTGGGCCTGGTGATTTCCAAGCGCCTGATCGAACAGATGGGCGGTGAGATCGGCGTCGACAGCACGCCGGGGGAAGGGTCTGAATTCTGGATCAGCCTGAGCCTGCCAAAAACCCGCGACGATGCCGAAGACCTGCCCTCGGCACCCTTGCTCGGGCGACGGGTGGCGGTACTGGAAAACCACGAACTGGCACGGCAGGCGTTGCAGCATCAACTGGAAGACTGCGGCCTCACCACCACACCGTTCAATACCCTGGAAAGCCTGACCAATGGCGTCACCGCCGCCCACCAGACCGACCAGGCGATCGACCTCGCCGTGCTCGGTATCACCAGTAACGACATGCCGCCGGAACGCCTCAACCAGCACATCTGGGACCTCGAGCATCTTGGCTGCAAAGTGCTGGTGCTGTGCCCGACCACGGAACTGACGCTGTTCCATCTTTCCGTGCCCAACCCTCACAGCCAGCTCCAGGCTAAACCGGCCTGCACCCGCAAGCTGCGACGCTCCCTGTCTGACCTGGTCAACCCGCGGTCTATGCGCAGCGAGCCGGGCGAACCGGTATCCAGCCGTGCCCCGAAGGTGCTTTGCGTCGACGACAATCCGGCCAACCTGATGCTGGTGCAAACCCTGCTCGAAGACATGGGCGCCAAGGTACTTGCGGTGGAAAGCGGTTATGCCGCCGTCAAGGCGGTGCAGAACGAGACATTCGATCTGGTGTTGATGGACGTGCAGATGCCCGGCATGGACGGTCGCCAGAGCACCGAGGCGATCCGCCAGTGGGAAAGCGAACGCCATTGCACGCCCCTGCCGATCGTGGCCCTCACTGCCCACGCCATGGCCAACGAAAAACGCGCGCTGCTGCAAAGCGGCATGGACGACTACCTGACCAAACCGATCAGCGAACGGCAATTGGCGCAAGTGGTGCTGAAGTGGAGCGGCCTGGCGCTGCGCAATCACAGCCCGGAGCGCTCCGGCGATGGGCATGCTGGCACCCATGACCTGTTGGTGCTCGACCACGAGGAAGGATTGCGCCTGGCTGCCGGCAAGGCCGATCTGGCCGCGGACATGCTGGCGATGCTGCTGGCGTCACTGGAGGCTGACCGCGAAGCCATCCGACTGGCTCGGCAAAGCAATGAACACAACGCTCTGGTCGAACGGGTCCATCGCCTGCATGGCGCGACGCGTTACTGCGGCGTACCGCAATTGCGTGCGGCCTGCCAACGCAGCGAAACCCTGCTCAAGCAGCAGGACCCGAAAGCCAGCCTGGCACTGGATGAGCTCGACCGGGCAATCAATCGCCTGGCAGCCCAGGCGCGCATCAATGCTTGATGCAGCGCAATCGCGAAGGGCTGCCGGCGAGTTAACCTGAGGACTGTCGAATGCCGGCTTGCTCAACGGCGCAGGCCACCTTCAAGGAGCACCGCATGCGTACGATTCTTTTCAGCAGCCAGAACTACGACCGCGACAGCTTTCTCGCGGCCGGGCAACCGGCCGGCATCGAGCTGCAATTTCAGACTGCGCGCCTGAGCCTCGACACGGTAGCGCTCGCCCAAGGGTATGAAGCGGTCTGCGCGTTCATCAATGATGACCTTGGCGCTGCGGTACTCGAGCGCCTGGCCGCTGGAGGCACACGCCTGATCGCCCTGCGCTCGGCCGGTTACAACCATGTCGACTTGCCGACAGCAAAACGCCTGGGACTGGCCATCGTGCGTGTCCCGGCCTATTCGCCCCACGCCGTTGCCGAACATGCAGTAGCGCTGATCCTCGCACTCAACCGCCGCTTGCCCCGCGCCTACAACCGCACTCGCGAAGGGGATTTCAGACTACAAGGGCTGACCGGATTCGATCTGGTGGGCAAGACCGTCGGCGTGGTCGGCACCGGTCAGATTGGTGCCACCTTCGCCAAAATCATGAGCGGATTTGGCTGCCGGTTGCTGGCCTATGACCCCTACCCCGACCCGCAGGTCGAAGCCCTCGGCGCTCGCTACCTGAGCCTGCCGCAATTGCTGGCCGAATCGCAGATCATCAGCCTGCACTGCCCGCTCAACGAACAGAGCAGGCACTTGATCAACCGCGAGTCCCTGGCGCACATGCAACCGGGCGCGATGTTGATCAATACCGGGCGTGGCGGTCTGGTGGACACCCCGGCACTGATCGATGCCCTGAAAGACGGCCGCCTGGGTTACCTGGGGCTGGATGTGTATGAGGAGGAAGCGCAGCTGTTCTTCGAGGACCGCTCCGACCTGCCGCTGCAAGACGATGTGCTGGCACGGCTGCTGACCTTCCCCAACGTGATCGTCACCGCACACCAGGCCTTCCTGACCCGCGAAGCGCTGGACGCGATTGCCGCCACAACATTACACAACATTGCAGCCTGGACGGCGGGCACCCCGGAAAACCTGGTGACGGGAGACTGAAACGGATCGAAGGTCATCTACCTGCGCGATGCGGCGTACAAGCCCGTGCTAGCATATCGCGCATATTTGGAGGACCCATGGTCGAACACGATTTCCGCTACAGCCTGATGAACCCGCAACACACCCTCACTGAATGCCGCGCCCTGGTGCCGGGGCGCTATCAAGTCACCGGCAACGGTGGTTCGATTCGCAACAATGACGTGCTGGTTGTGACCCTCAAGGGTGCCAAGGACTTGTCCATGCGCCTGACCGTCGAAACGGTTCGCCACCTGATCAACCCGCCCGGCCAATGGGTCGCGGTAGCCAGTGGCCCGGTGTTCGGCGAACTGGCCATCCACACCTGGCAAGTGAACTGTGACAGCTGTGCCAAAGAGCTGAGCTTCGAGTTTGCCGTCGATGCCAAGCTGGGCAACAAGGCCGAAAAGCCTGCCGCCACCGCGCGGATCGCCGAGCTGGGCTGGACCAGCGTTGGCGAGAAACACCTGTGCCCGAAATGCCAGGAGCCTGCGTGATGAAAGGCCTCGCTCTGACCGCCATGGTCGGTGCCGGCCTGCTGGGCTGCGCCGCCGAGCCGGTGCAACTGCAACAGAACCGCAGCTACATTCTGGAGTGGATCGGCGAGCGGCCGTTGATGGACTACAGCCACCTGACCGTCACCCTAGACGAAGATGGCCGGGCCTACGGCAATGGCGGCTGCAACCACTGGTTCGCGCCGTACACCCTCGATGGCGATAAACTGACCTTCGGCAAAATCGGCAGCACCCGCAAATTGTGCGCGCCGGCACTGATGGAACAGGAAAAACGCTTCCTTCAGGCCCTGGAAAACGTCCAGCGCTGGGACGTCTCCCCGATCGAGCAGATACGCTTCTGGCCAGCCGAAGGCAAGCCGTTGCGTTGGTGGCTCGAGGAGGGTTGATCGCCCTTTCAGCACGGTGAAACCTGTGGGGAGGGGGCAAGCCCCCTCCCCACAAAAAGCCCCTGACCACAATGAAAACGATCATCTGATCAATTCTTCGCCTGCAACGCCTCAAGCTTCGCCATCACCCCCGCCGCCGTCTGTTCACCCATCAACTGCTCACGCACCTTGCCCTTGTTATCGATGATGTAGGTCACCGGCAATGCTTCGCTGCGCGGCAGCTCGAACAGTTCGGAAGGGTCCTGGGCAAGCACGGTGAACCTGATCCCAAGCTTCTCGCTCGCGTCCTTCAGCTCTTGCCCCTGAACATTGTCGAAGTTGACCCCGAACACACCGATTTTCTTGTCCTTGAGCTGCTCAGCCAAAGCATTCAACTCCGGTATCTCGGTACGGCAAGGCCCGCACCATTCTGCCCAGTAGTTGAGGACCAGCCATTTGCCGTCCAGTCGGTCGGCGGCGATCTTGTGGCCGTCCTGGTCGATGCCATAGTCATTACCGCAGCCCCCCAGCATCAACGCTCCGATGATCGCCAATGCTGCTGCCAGTCGCCTTGTCATGTCGTGTTCCTTGTCAAAAATTGAATGCACCTGCGACCCATCGCCTCTTACGGTTCTGGATTGCGCGCTGCACAGTTAGAATAGCCGCCACCTTACGCAAGATGCGACCCGCTCATGACCGATCTGACGCTTTATCACAATCCGCGCTGCTCGAAATCCCGCGGTGCGCTCGAACTGCTTGAAGCCCGTGGCCTGACCCCGACCGTGGTCCGCTACCTGGAAACCCCGCTGGACGCCGCGCAGATCCAGAGCCTGCTGGGTAAACTCGGGATCAGCGCCCGGCAACTGCTGCGCACCGGCGAGGACGAGTACAAGACCCTTGACCTGGCCGACAGCAGCCTGAGCGAAGCGCAATTGATCTCTGCCATCGCCGCCCACCCGAAACTGATGGAACGACCGATTCTCGAAGTCGGCAACAAGGCCATCATCGGCCGCCCACCGGAGCAGATCCTGGAACTGTTGCCATGAGTGCACCGTACATTCTGGTTCTGTACTACAGCCGCAGCGGCTCGACCAACGAAATGGCCCGGCAGATCGCCCGTGGTGTCGAACAGGCCGGGCTTGAGGCCCGCCTGCGCACGGTGCCGGCGATTTCCAGCGAGTGCGAAGCCGTTTCGCCGGAGATTCCCGACGAAGGCGCGCTGTATGCCAGCCTCGACGACCTGAAGAACTGTGCCGGCCTGGCACTCGGCAGTCCGACCCGCTTCGGCAACATGGCGGCACCACTGAAGTATTTCCTCGACGGCACCAGCAACCTGTGGCTGACCGGCGCCCTGGTGGGAAAACCGGCGGGTGTGTTCACCTCCACCGCGAGCCTGCACGGCGGCCAGGAGACCACGCTGCTGTCGATGATGCTGCCGTTGCTGCACCACGGCATGCTGATCACCGGCCTGCCCTACAGCGAGTCGGCACTGCTGGAAACCCAGGGCGGCGGTACGCCATACGGCGCCAGCCACCACGCCGGCGCCGACGGCAAAAGCGGTCTGGATGCCCATGAAGTGGCGTTGTGTCGCGCGCTGGGTCTGCGCCTGGCCAAGACCGCACAGAAACTGGAGAGCTGAGGTGGCCAAGAAGCCGAAGATCCTGCCCGCCCTCGAATGGCTCGAACCACGCGTCAAGGCGATGCGCGCCATCAGCCTGCTGTGCTTTTTCGGCCTGGTGGGACTGCTGTGTGTTTACTACCTGGCGATTGCCGATCTGCATGGGGCACGCCCCTGGGTGATCCTGTTGATCGAACTGGTGCCACTGCTGATTCTGGCACCGGGGATGATCGTCGGCAGCCCTCGCGGGCATTCGTGGATGTGCTTTGTGGTGAACCTGTACTTCATCAAGGGCGCATTGGCTGCCTATGACCCGAACCGGCAAGTCTTCGGCTTGCTGGAGATGGGCGCGAGTCTGGCGGTGTTTTGCTCGGCGCTGTTGTATGTGCGCTGGCGGTATCAGTTGAATCGCAAGCTGGCTGGCGAGGGCGAGATTTCTATCGCCTGACCTGACGCCTTCGCGAGCAAGCCCGCTCCCACATTTGAAATGCGATCAAATGTGGGAGCGGGCTTGCTCGCGAATGGGGCGACGCGGTCTTAATGGTTGACGGTATAAGCCAGCATCATCGAAATCTGGCTCATCGGCCGCCCGCCACTTTCCTCATGCCACTGGTTGAACACGTCCTGCACCAACGCCAGGTCGCGCAGACTGCTCGGCACCTTGTCGATGATGTCCTGCGCATTCAGCGCCGCCACCACGTCATAGCTCGGTACAAAGGTGTCCTTGCCGATCATCCGCAAGAAGCGCGGGGCTGACAGCCCGCCCAACTGATGTCCACGTTTTTTCAGGAAGGTCCAGAGCCCGACGATATCGGTCACCGGCCAGTCGGCGATGAGCGCGCCGAAGCTGCCCTTTTCATGGGCCACGTCCAGTATGAACTGCGCATTGCGCGGCACGCTCTTGAGCTTGCCCAAGTGACGGATGATCCGCGTGTCCTGCATCAGGCGCTCAAGGTGCTCGGCGCTCATCAGCACGACTTTTTCCGGGTCGAACCTGAAGAACACCTCTTCGAAGGCCGGCCACTTGGCATCCACCAGGCTGTGCTTGAGCCCGGCGCGGAACACCCGTAGCGCCATCATCGAGAGGTAGCGATCGTCGCTGATCTTGCGCAGTTGCGCGGGAGTCTTGGGAACGGGCAGATGGGCTTCCAGTTCTGCCGCCGAACCGAAGCGGTTCAAGCAGTACTCATTCAGCCACTTGTAGTCGCGCATGCCCTCTCCTGAGGTAAACGAAAAACCTGTGGGAGCGGGCTTGCTCGCGAAGACGTAGTGTCAGCCAACATCAATGCTGAAGACACACCGCTTTCGCGAGCAAGCCCGCTCCCACAGTTTGGTCAGAGGTTGACCACGTTGACGAAGCGCGATGCGGCGCTTTCGTCGATCTTGAGGCTGGTGAAGTCGAACAGGTTGCGATCCGCCAGTTGGGACGGGATCACGTTCTGCAGGCTACGGAAAATGCTCTCGGTACGGCCCGGGGTCTTGCGTTCCCAGTCCAGCAGCATTTCCTTGACCACCTGACGCTGCAGGTTCTCCTGGGAACCGCAGAGGTTGCACGGAATGATCGGGAATTGCTTGAAGTCCGAGTAGGCCTGGATGTCTTTTTCGTTGCAGTAGGCCAGCGGGCGGATCACCACATTACGACCATCGTCGGCGCGCAGTTTCGGTGGCATGGCCTTGAGCGAACCATTGAAGAACATGTTCAGGAAGAACGTTTCGACGATGTCGTCGCGATGGTGACCGAGGGCCATCTTGGTCGCGCCGATTTCATCGGCGAAGGTGTAGAGCGTGCCGCGACGCAGGCGCGAGCACAGCGAGCAGGTGGTCTTGCCTTCCGGGATCAGTTCCTTGACCACCGAGTAAGTGTCTTTCTCGACGATGTGGTACTCGATCCCCAGTTCCTTGAGGTAGGCCGGCAGCACGTGCTCCGGGAAACCCGGCTGCTTCTGGTCCATGTTCACGGCCACGATCTCGAACTTGATCGGCGCGACCTTCTGCAAGTGCATCAGCACATCGAGCATGGTGTAGCTGTCCTTGCCACCGGACAGGCAGACCATGACCTTGTCGCCGTCTTCAATCATGTTGAAATCGGCAACTGCCTCACCGGCCAGTCGGCGAAGGCGCTTTTGCAGTTTGTTCTGGTTGACCGTGAGAGTGCCCATGACGCGAAATCCGTGAGGTGTGACGAAAGGCCGGCATTTTACGCAAAAACGCCTCAGGGGCGAAGTGCCTCGCCAAAAGGGCTGTTCGCCACAGACCCTGCGGCGATTAACAACTGCGTTTACAGCGCGATTTGCTCTAAAGCCCTTACTCCCTCTGGGGAAACTCCTCCCTATACTGCGACATAAGGTCACATACAAATTCAGACCTATGACTTGCTTGGCCGCATTGGCCCGTAGGCGCTCCACTGGGGGGCGACGGTAAAAACAAGAGGAGTGACTGGCATGATCCATCACGTAGTGGGGCTCTTCACCCACCCTGACCAAGAATGGAAAGAAATCCGTGGCGACCAGGAGGAAAGCATCAGCCACATGTACCTGACCCATACGCTGATCCTGGCGGCGATCCCCGCCGTGTCTGCCTTTATTGGCACCACACAGGTCGGCTGGGTCATCGGCAATCGACCTCCCGTAATGCTGACCGTAGAAAGCGCGATATGGATGACGGTCATGTCGTACCTGGCGATGCTCGGTGGTGTGGCCGTAATGGGCGCCTTCATCCACTGGATGGCCCGCACCTATGACGCCAACCCAAGCTTGGCCCGCTGCATTGCGTTTGCCACCTACACCGCTACACCGCTGTTCATCGGCGGCCTCGCCGCCTTGTACCCGCACCTGTGGCTGGGGATGATCGTCGGTACCGCAGCGATCTGCTACACGGTGTACTTGCTGTATGTGGGCTTGCCGACATTCATGAACATTCCATCTGACGAGGGCTTCCTGTTTTCAAGTTCGGTGCTCGCCGTAGGCCTGGTGGTGCTGGTCGCCATCATGGCGTTCACAGTAATTGTCTGGGGACTCGGCGTGGGCCCGGTCTACACCAGCTAGCCGCTCATCACTGAAAATCAGAACTGCCGACAAAGGCCGCCGCAAGGCGGTCTTTTCATTCTTCAGCAACGAGAACGCACACGACCATTCGGCAACCTGGTGATTCGCAAGGTCCGAGGGTTGCGGCATACTCGACCGCTCTGGAGATCCATCAAGCATGCCCGAGCAACTCAATACCCGCGTCGAAGACTGTTTCCAACTAGCCGAATCCTTTTTCAAACGACCTTTCAAGCGCCCCGTGGTGAGCCTCAAGCTGCGCGGGCAAAAAGCCGGTGTCGCGCATTTGCACGAGAACCTGCTGCGCTTCAACCCGCAGCTGTACCGGGAAAACACCGAAGATTTCCTCAAGCAGACCGTGGCCCATGAAGTCGCGCACCTGATCGCCCACCAACTGTTCGGCGACCGCATCCAGCCCCATGGTGAAGAGTGGCAACTGATCATGCGCGGCGTGTACGAACTGCCACCCAACCGCTGCCACACCTATGACGTCAAACGCCGCAGCGTGACCCGCTACATCTACAAGTGCCCGTGCGTCGACAGCGACTTCCCGTTTTCGGCACAGCGCCACAGCCTGGTTCGGCAGGGACGGCGGTATTTGTGTCGGCGGTGCCGCACTACGTTGGTGTTCAGTGGCGAGATGCGGGTCGAGTAGTTGGATTTTCGGTGTTTGTGCTGCCGCTATCGCGAGCAAGCTCGCTCCCACAGGGAATCTGTGGCGTGACACAAACCCAGTGTGGGAGCGAGCTTGCTCGCGATGGCGGCCTGACAGGCACTAAAGAATCGCCTTGGCCCGCCGCAACTGCTCGATCCGCTCAGCACTGAACCCCAACTCTCCCAACACCTGATCCGTATGCTGCCCCAGCGCCGCGCCAATATGCCTGGGCTCAGGCAAACCTTGCGAAAACTTCAGCGGACAAGCCATCTGCGCCTGGGTCGAGCCATCGCCACGAGGTACGTCGGCCACCAACTCCCGCGCCTGCAACTGCGGATGACCGAGCGCTTCTCCCAGGCTCAACACTGGCTCGACACACGCATCCAGCTCTGCGAACAGCGCCCGCAACTCGGCAAAGTCATGCTTTTCGAATTCGACCTTCAGCGCGTCCTTAAGCTGTTGCTGATGCGCCGGTTGCGGTGACAGGCCGAGGCCGGCCAACTCCTCCAGCCCCAACGCCGCGCACAACTGCTTCATGAATGCCGGTTCCAGACTGCCCACAGATAGCCAGCGCCCATCCCTGGAGCGGTAGTAATCGTAGAAGCTGCCGCCATTGAGCACCTGGTTTTCCGGTCCCGGCTCGACGCCGCAGGCCAGATACCCGGCACCGGCCATCGCATTCAGGCTGAACGCGCAGTCGGTCATGCTGACATCCAGGTGCTGGCCCTGCCCGGTTTGCTGTCGGGCGATGACTGCCGCCAGCAAGCCAATCACCCCGTGCAGCGAACCACCGGCGACATCCGCCACCTGCATGCCCAACGGCAACGGCCCAGTGTCGGCTCGGCCGGTGTAACTCGCCAGCCCGGACAGGGCCAGGTAGTTGATGTCATGACCAGCGCGGTCCTTGTAGGGGCCCGTCTGGCCATAGCCGGTGATCGACACATAAATCAGTCTCGGATTGATCGCCTTCAGGGCTTCGTAACCCAGGCCCAGACGCTCCATGACACCCGGACGGAACTGCTCGAGCACAATGTCGTAGTCCTGCAGCAACGACCTGATCACCTCCAGCGCCTCAGGCTGCTTGAGATCCAGGGCCAGGCTGCGCTTGTTGCGATTGAGATAAGCATGACTGGCTGACACACCTTGATCGTGGGGCGGCAACACCCGCAGCAAATCCATCCGGGTCGGCGATTCGATGCGCAGCACTTCGGCGCCCATGTCCGCCAGCAGCAACGAGGCGAACGGCCCCGGCAGCAATGTCGAGAAATCCAGAACCTTGAGTGATGCCAGTGGACCGAGCATGAGCATTCTCCCTTGACGATGTCCACAGCCTAGGCAGCCGATCGCTTTGCAGCAATCACCTTATACGCCACGTGCAGTGACCGTTACGCTCAAGCACCGGGCATGAAAAAACCCGCCGAAGCGGGTTTTTCATCAGGACCAGGCTTACTTGGCGGTAGCCGGGGCTACCTCTTCGACGTGGCCCAAAACATCGTCTTTAGGCTCGTCGGCAATGCCACGACCGCCAGAAGCCAGTTCGGCTTGCAGCACGTCGGTGTCCAGTTCCTTGACCCACTTGGCCACAACGATGGTGGCAACGGCGTTACCAACCAGGTTGGTCAGGGCACGGGCTTCGGACATGAAGCGGTCGATACCGAGGATCAGCGCCAAGCCGGCAACCGGCAGGTGGCCCACGGCGGACAGGGTGGCAGCCAGTACGATGAAACCGCTACCGGTCACGCCCGCAGCGCCCTTGGACGACAGCAGCAACACCACCAGCAGGGTGATCTGGTGCGTGATGTCCATTGGGGTGTCGGTTGCCTGGGCAATGAACACCGCAGCCATGGTCAGGTAGATGGCGGTACCGTCGAGGTTGAACGAGTAACCGGTCGGGATCACCAGACCCACGACAGATTTCTGCGCGCCCAGACGCTCCATCTTGATCAGCATGCGTGGCAGCACCGATTCCGAAGAAGAAGTACCGAGCACGATCAGCAGTTCTTCACGGATGTAGCGGATCATTTTCACAACGCTGAAGCCGTGCATGCGGGCAATGCCGCCCAGCACGATCAGGATGAACAGCAGGCAAGTGATGTAGAAGCAGGCCATCAACTGACCCAATTGCACCAGCGAGCCGACACCGTAGGCACCGATGGTAAAAGCCATGGCACCGAAGGCACCGATTGGCGCGAGCTTCATGATCATGTTGATGATGTTGAACATCACGTGAGCGAAGCGATCGATGAAGTCCAGCAGCGGCTTGCCGTAGGCACCCAGGCGATGCAAGGCAAAACCGAAGATCACAGAGAACATCAGCACTTGCAGGATGTCGCCGGTGGCGAAGGCGCCGACGATGGTGCTCGGGATCACGTTCAGCAGGAAGCCGACGACGCTTTGGTCAGCACCGGCCGCCACATAAGCGGCAACCTTTGAGGCATCGAGAGTGGCAACGTCGATATGCATGCCATTGCCCGGCTGCACGATGTTGACCACGACCAGACCGACCAGCAGGGCGATGGTCGAAACGATCTCGAAGTACAGCAGCGCGTAGCCGCCTGTCTTGCCGACCGATTTCATGTTCTGCATGCCGGCGATACCGCTGACAACGGTACAGAAGATGATCGGTGCGATGATCATTTTGATCAGTTTGATGAACCCGTCACCCAGTGGTTTAACAGCCACACCGAGCTGTGGATAGTAGTGACCGAGCGCGATACCGATGACAATTGCAACGATCACCTGGAAATACAGGGATTTGTACAGTGGCTGACGAGTCGTCATTGCAAAGTTCCTCAAAGGTGCCCGGTGACAACATCCAGCTGTTGCCCGCAACACCGCGATTGCGAACCCTCCTGCACTGGAGGGATTTGTTTTTTCGAGCTGCGCAACGGCAGGCATCTGCTCGTTGTATCGCAAGGCCCGTGCCACCTTCCGTAAAATCCCTGCAAGCCTTTTTATATCTGGGGTTGCAGCGAATTCCCTGTCACCGAATGGGTACAAGCATGTGGCGGATTTCCGCCCACACAATGAAAGTCGTCCTGCAATTTGGCGGATATCCGCCCTGTTCACGCCCGCGGCGCGCAGCTAACATCCGTCGATCAACGGTCAGATCTGCTGCCATGCGCGAACGTACCATCGCCAGTCACTTCGCCCGCGCCGCCCTGGGTGGTGCGCGTCGGCACGGCTACGACTATTCGGGCCTGCTACAGCAACTGGGAATCAGCCCCGAGTTGCTGGACGAACCCCGGGCACGCATCGCTCCGGAGCAATTCACCCAACTGATCCAGGCGTTATGGCTGGCACTGGACGACGAGTACCTCGGGTTCGGGCAAGCCCCAAGCAGGCCGGGCAGCTTCGCAATGATGTGCCATGCCGTGATTCATTGCCGCAGCCTGGATAAGGCACTCCATCGCGGCTTGTTGTTTTATAGCCTGTTCCCCGGGGCGCCGCGTTTGACCCTGAGCCGTGAAGATGAATGGGTGCGCCTGAGCCTGGACGACTCGCAGCTCTGGGACCCGGATCATTTCCTCAGCGAAAGCCTGTTGGTGATCTGGCACCGTTTCGGCAGCTGGCTGATCGGTCAGCGCATTCGCCTGGAACAGGCCACGCTCAGCTACCCCCGGCCGGAACACGGCGCCGAGTACGACCTGCTGTTTTCCTGTCCGCTTGAGTTTTCCAGGCCCCAGAGCAGCCTGTTGTTTCACAGCCGCTACCTGGCCATGCCGTTGTTGCAGGATGAACGCACCCTCAAGCATTTCCTCGAACGCTCCCCCGCCGACCTGCTCTCGCGCCCGGACGATGGCGACAGCTTGAGCAGCCGCCTGCGGCGCTTGCTCAGTCGCGATAGTTCACACTGGCCCGACCTGGAAGCCGTGGCCGCCCACCTGCACATCAGCCCGCAGACCTTGCGCCGGCATTTGCGGGAAGAGGGTTCCAGCTTTCAGGAATTGAAGGACCAGTTGCGCCGGGACATCGCGATTTATCACCTGAGCCGCGCTGACCTGTCGTTGCAACAGATCGCCGAGCAGTTGGGGTTTTCCGAGCCGTCGGCGTTTCACCGGGCGTTCAAGAAATGGACGGGGCTGACGCCGGGGGCTTATCGGGCGCAGGAGAACTGAATTTTCAGCACCCGCGTTACACCCCGTCCAGATTTGGCGAACGCTTACCCTAAAGGCGGGATGATCAGTGACAGGCCAGGGTAAATTTTATCTGGATGATCCAGCACCGACCTGTTCGCATTAAAGATCAGTAGGTATTTGGCAGCATCACCATAAAACTCTCTGGCAATTGTGGACAATGTATCGCCCCTTACAACCACATACATATTCGACTGACTGACCGGCGCAATCGCCAGTGTGGCCGGTGACTCGAAGTCCACATCGCCCAGCAGGTTTACTTGTCCGATGAACCGGCCAAGATTATTGGCCGTGGTCGCATGAATGTCGTGCATCAGCACAATGGAATTCTTTCTTTTCCTTATTTGCTCAACACCATGGGATACCCAGCCCCCCGGTTGGTAGTTGCTGCTCCAGTCCAGGGTATCCACGTTCCAGAGAACCTGCCGATACCCCAACTCGGCGACAGTGCGATCGACCATCGCGTCGTGAGCGCCATAAGGCGGCCTCATGATCAGGTCCGGCTGCTGGTAGGGAGTCAGCGCCTGTTCCGTCATTTTGACTTGATCGATGATGGTGTCTTTGTCCTGGCCGACCAGCCTTAGATGATCGTAAGTGTGATTGCCGATCCGGTGCCCTTCGCCCAGGATGCGCTTGATACGCTCGCCATGTCTGGCAACAAGATTGCCAACAATAAAAAACGTTGCCTTGATATCAAACAGCGCCAGTGTTTCCAGCACGGTTTCGGTCTGTGCTTGCCGAGGACCGTCGTCAAACGTCAGCCAAACTTTCTTCCTTTCCATCTTTATCTCCTTTGGTGGCTTGTAACGCTTCAGCCCCTATCCCCTCATGCAACCAACTCAGACTCTGCGTGTGCATGTCGTTAATAAGGCGAGGCTTATTACTTGCCACCAAACGGCTGAACGCCAACAAAATATTGTTGCCGGTCGTTTAACGCTTGATGCCTGTAGCCCGAAAAGACTGCTATCAAATACCCCTTCACACCGCCGGAAAATAAATCCGGAACGCCGCTCCGCCCATCGGTGAATCCCCCAGGGTCAGCTTGGCGCTGTAGCTTTCGATGATGTCCTTGACCACCGCCAGGCCGATACCCTGCCCCGGGTGCTGGCGATCCAGCCGTTCTCCGCGCTCGAGAATCCGTGCGCGCTGATCCTGTGGTACGCCAGGGCCGTCGTCCTCGACACACAACTGCGTGCCGCTGAGGGTTTCACGCACACTGATGCGTATTTCGCCCAGGCACAGGCGATAGGCGTTTTCCAGCAGATTGCCCATCATTTCCAGCAGAGCGCCCTGCTCGATCGGTACGTAACATGGGTCGGGCAAATCGAACGCGACGTGTACGCGCTTGTCGCGGTAAACCTTGTCCAGCGTGTCGCACAAGCTTTTCAGTACCGGCCGCAAATGCACCTGATGACGTACCAGGCCGCTTTTGCGCAGGCTGGCGCGCTGCAACTGGTAGCTGATCTGCTGGCTCATGCGTTCGATCTGGGCTTGCAGCACCCAGGCCTGATCGCGATCCTCGGGACGCTGGGCCATGTCTTCACTGACGCCTTGCAGCACCGCCAAAGGCGTTTTCAGGCTATGAGCCAGGTCGTCGAGGGAATCACGATAGCGACTGCGCTGCTCACGCTCACTATGCAGCAAACGGTTGAGGGAACCGGTCAGGCGCAGCAATTCCCGGGGATGTTCCTCACTGAGGCTTTCGCGGGTGCCACCTTCGATCTGGTCCAGTTCCTGGCTCAAGCGCCGCAATGCCTGCAAGCCCCAGGTCAGGCCGATCCACAGCAACGCCAGCAGCACCAGCAGTGCCGCGCCAAAACCCAGATAGAGATTTTCCCGCAGGCCTTCGAGGGTCAGTTCGTACTCGCGAACCGGCTGCAACGCCACGATGCTGAAGGCTGCACTTTTGCCGCCGAGCAACTTGACCTCGACGTCGTAGACGAAGAACTCCTGGCCATTGGCTTCGCGGATCCGCGCAAACTCGCTGCCACGTCCGTCGTAGCGCGGTTTGTAGTTGATGCGTTCTTCCTGGGTCGCCTTCGAACGCCAGACCAGTTGCCCTTCACGGTCATAGATATAGCCGAGCAATCGGCTGTCGGTGAGGTTGAAGCGCTCGTCGGGCAATTGCGCTGGCATCTGCAGGCTGTTGTTCTCCACCCGGGCGGCCGAGATCAGCGTGGTCACGTCGGATGCCAGACGCTGCTCGATGGAGTCCTGCAGCGCCAGGCTGAAGGCACCCTGCATCGCAGGCAGCAACGCCAGCATGAACAACACCGCCAACAGCGTGGCGGCGAGCATCAAGCGTATGCGCAGCGAACGGATCAAGTGCAACGCTCGTTGAACAGGTAGCCCAGGCCGCGCACGGTGTCGATCGGTTTGAACCCGCCCGGCCCCTCCAGTTTGCGGCGCAGACGGCCGACCAGCACCTCGATCACATTCGGATCACGCTCGTCGTCATCCGGGTAGAGCTGTTCCATCAAGCGATCCTTGGGCACCACTTGCTGATGGTGACGCATCAGGTATTCGAGAATGCGGTACTCATACGCGGTCAGTGCCAGCGGCTGTTCGTCGAGGGACGCCTGCTTGCGATTCAGATCCAGCAGTAGCGGGCCAGCGACGATGGTCGACTGGGTGAAACCGCTGGAGCGTCGCAACAAGGCATTCAGGCGGGCCTCCAGTTCTTCGAACTGAAACGGCTTGACCAGATAATCATCGGCGCCGGCGGCCAGGCCTTCGACCTTGTCCTGCCAGTTACCGCGCGCGGTGAGGATCAGGATCGGGAAGGTTTTGCCACCTGAGCGCAACTGCCGGATCAGGTCGAGCCCGCTCATGCCCGGCAGACCGAGGTCGATCACCGCCAGGTCAAAGTTGAACTGCGCTGTCTGGTAAAGCGCCTCCTCGGCGTTGGCCACGGACTCGACCACGTGGCCGCTCTCCGTCAGGCGGGTTTGCAGGTGATGACGCAGCAGCGCTTCATCTTCGACGACCAGCAATTTCATATTGCTCTCCCGGGCAAATCAACATCTCCAGAGGCGCAACGTCGCACCTCAAGAGCTAACATGGCAACGCCGGATCAGTCACTCGGGCTGATCCGGCGCAGGCCGTTCACGAAGCGCTTGTCAGAAAGCGTAGTTGGCGGACAGGTAAGTCTGGGCGCTACTGGTCAGGTCCAGCGAACCCTGCTTGCTGCCGCCACGCTCACTCATCTCGGTGCTGGCGTTGCTGCGCAGGTAACGGTAACCCAGTTCAACCGAGGTGTTTTGCGAAACCTGTTGCAGCACACCCACCTGGCCACCGATGGCGTAGCCGATATCACTGTCGCGGCTGAAGCCTGGCGACTCCTGAGTCATTTTGGTCAGGCCGGCCGTGGCGCCACCGAACAGCCTGGTGCTAGCGCCCACCGGGTAGAACAGATCGTAGCTGCCCAGGAGATTTTCCTGACGCAGTTTAATGCCGTTGTGCGAGCCCGACACATTGTCGTAAGTGGCGTAGTAGCGGCCCTTGGTGTTTTGCTGGCCCAGACGAACACCCCAGGTGGTGTCCTTGCCGATTACGCCATCGGCGTTCGGGTGATTGAGGTTGTCGTTCAGGGCGTGGGATTTTTTAACCTTGTCGCTGGTCTGTCCAAGAGTAAGGCTGGCGAAGTTGTCGTCGGACGCGAAAGCCGCGGTGCTTGCGCTCAGAACCGTGAATGCCAGAAGCAGTTTTTTGAATCCAGTCATTGGGGAGTTTCCTCATGTGCCGATTGTTTTTTGGGTACGAGGCAAGGTTACGCACCGCGCCCTGAACTCCCCCTGAACGCACCCTGAACCTGGGCTGAACCGACCCGCCCCGAATATTTCGACACGTTTCAGCAGCAGATCCGACTATGTAATGGACAAGGCCGGCGCCGACTACCAACTCGTCAGAAGCTTTGCACTACCCAGCCTCAAGCCAACCCGGCAAAATGCCGGATATGAACTCAACCCCCGCCCTGCCCGTCTGCTGCACGCCCCTCGATGACCATTGGCCGCTGCCGTTTGTGCTGCCCGATACGGTCCTGCTGAGTACTCATTTCGATAGCGCCCGACTGGACAGCGATGACTTTCAGCGCAGCGCTGTCGAAGCGCCGGCGAGCATCCAGCGCTCGGTGGCCAAACGGCAGGCGGAATTTCTCGCCGGGCGAGTGTGTGCCCGGGCCGCGTTACAGCGACTGGAAGGCTTGAGTTTCATTCCGGCCATCGGTGAAGACCGGGCACCGGTCTGGCCTGCTCATATCACTGGCTCGATCACCCACAGCACTGGCCGGGCCGCAGCGATCGTGGCGAACAAAAGCCATTGGCGCGGCCTGGGCATGGACCTGGAAAACCTGCTCAATGCCGAACGGGCCGAACGCCTGGCCGGGGAAATCCTCAATCCGCCGGAGCTACAGCGCATGGCGGCCGGTGATCACGATCAACGGGCGTTGCTGGTCACCCTGACGTTCTCGGTCAAGGAAAGCCTGTTCAAGGCGCTCTATCCGATCGTTCAGCAACGCTTTTATTTCGAACACGCCGAAGTGCTGGAGTGGCGTGAGTCGGGTGAGGTGCGGTTGCGATTGCTCACTGACCTGTCCAGCGAATGGCGCAATGGCACCGAGCTGGATGCGCAGTTCGGGGTCAAGGACGGGCAGTTGCTGAGTCTGGTCAGCATCAAGGCCTGAAGCTTTTTGGCGCATGGCGAGCCCCCTTCGCGAGCAAGCCCGCTCCCACATTGGGCTTTGTGAACACCACCGATCCAGTGGGGGAGCGGGCTTGCTCGCGAAAGCGGTTGAACATTCACCGAGAATCTCAGCGCTTCTCCTGATTCCTCGGCCAACTCAGGCTAAAGCACGCCCCGCCCAGGCTCTTGCTCTTGCCGATCAACGCGCGCCCGCCATGCCAATGGATGATGCGCCGTACAATGGACAGGCCTAACCCATGGCCTCCAGACGCGCGGGTACGGCTGTCGTCGAGACGCAGGAACGGCGTAAAGATCTTCTCCCACGCCGACTCCGGCACACCCGGCCCGTCATCCTCGATATCCACTCGGCATCGCTGCTGCCCCACTTGATAGCTGATGGTTACCCGTGATTGCGCATGGCGCATGGCATTGCTCACCAGGTTCTGGATCGCCCGATGCAGATAGCGCGGTTCAGCCTCGACCCAGGCATCGTCGTTATCGGCAGCCGATAGACACAAGCCCCGTTGCACCGTGACGTCGGCGCGCAACGGCGCCAGTTCTTCGATCACCTGATCGACCAAGGCATCCAGATCGATCCGCTGAAAGTTCAGTGCCGGCGAGCCCTGCTCCAACCGCGCGTAAGTCAGCATCTCGTCCACCAGCCGGTCGAGGTCCTCGATGTCGTGGTCCATGCCCTGGCAGTATTTTTCCAGGGCTTGCGGTGTGGTGGCCGAGCCGATCATCTCCAGGCCAAAGCGCAGGCGTGCAACCGGCGTGCGCAATTCGTGGGACACCGCACGCACCAGTTCGCGCTGGATCGCCAGCAACTGCTGCAAGTGTTCGGCCATGCCGTTGAACGCCGAGGCCAGCCGTCCCACCGAGTCCGCGCCGCGCGCAGGCACACGGGTTTCCAGGCTGCCTTTGGCAATGCGCGTGGCGGCGGCTTCCAGGCCACGCAAGCGTCGCTCCAGCTGACGCACCAACAGATAGACGATCAAACCGATCAGCGTCAGGCCCAGCGCGGCGATCAACACCAACCACTCCGGCGGATAAGGATTCATCTGATACAAAGGGCCGATTTCCAGGACCCACGGCGTGCCCACCATGCCGGCAAATACCCGGATCGAATCCCCCCCCTTGCCCAGCGCCATCACCGTATCGCCCTCGGATACCCGACGGCTCTGGTCTTCATCCATGTCCGCCTCGTCAACCGTGACCAGGCGCAGATCGAAGCCGAAACCCTTGCTTTCCTTCAATTGCGCTAGGCGCAAGGGTTGGTCGGCGACCGGAGTGCGCACCAGTTCATCGGTCAACAGGTAGATGGTCGCCCGAGCCAGTTGCTCGCTGATCTGCTGCACTTCCCCGGTGAGCATCAACTGTTCCTTGTCGCTGACCAGCTTGTAGACCTTCGCTGCGTGCGGCCCGGTCTGTTCCACCAGTGCCTGACCGCGCAACACACGGGTGCGCTGGGTCAGGTCGAGGTCGGTCTCGGCAAAGGTTTTCAGCGCCAGCGGAATCCCCAGCAGCCGCTCCCACACCAGCAAGGCCCGATGTCGTTCGGTCTGGTTCATCGGTTGCAGGTTGTCGGCCATCAGCGAGAACGTGCCGTGGGCCAGGCGCTCGCGGTACTGCTCGCTGCGCACCTCATTCAGCAGGTGCAACGCCAGCACACCGAGCACCGCCACCAGAATCAGCGCGGCGCACATGCCGCCATAGATACGCAGGAAGATCGAGTTCACAGGGACGGATCTACGCAAGCCTCGGGAACGAACAGATAGCCTTTGCTGCGCACGGTCTTGATCAGCCGTGGATGCTCCGGGTCATCGCCGATCTTCGGGCGGATGCGCGAGATGCGCACATCGATGGAGCGGTCCTGACCGTCATAGCCAATGCCCCGCAGCGCGGTGAAGATCTCTTCCCGGGAGAGAATACGTCCGGCATTGGCCACCAGTAGCCAGAGCAGGTCGAATTCGGCGCTGGTCAGCTCGATGCCGTTGCCCTGCAGCCAGGCTTCGCGCAAGGCGTTATCGACGATCAGCGGGCCGAACTGTAGACGCCGCTGTTTTTCCGGGGCGACTTCGGGCGTTTCGCTACGGCGCAGCAGCGCCTGGATGCGCGCCAACAGCAGGCGCGGGCGTACCGGTTTGCAGACGTAGTCGTCAGCCCCCAGGTCCAGGCCGAGAATCTGGTCGGTGTCATCGGTGCGGGCAGTGAGCATCAGGATCGGGCCGTCATATCGGGCGCGGACCTTGCGGCAAATGCTCAGGCCATCTTCACCGGGGAGCATCAGGTCGAGGATCACCAGGTCCGGTTGTTCCTTGATGATGCGATTCGCAGCGAGCGCACCATTGCCTTCGATCGAAACACGCAGGCCATTGGCTTCCAGGTAATCGCGGGTCAGTTCGGCCAGTCGCTGGTCGTCCTCCACAATCAATACCTGCCAGGCTTCTTGCTCCACGGGTGACCTCTGCTTGCCAAAAACACTAATAAGGAAGGATCCGCCCCTCTTTTTGTAATGATTCGGGGGGATAAATATGTATACACACTGGGCCGATTGTATAAACGCCGCCCGTCGAGAACACAAGCGGGTAAATGCGTTCGGACAACAGGGTTTTTTGTGATAGGGTTCGCGCCCTTAAAAATCCGCCCGAGCGTTTTCGATGGTTGAAAATCGCTGAAAAAAGGTCCGGTCCAGCAGCGTCGCGGCCTACACGCCGGTTACCTCTTTCACACACAATTTACGCACAGGTTTATCCACAGGCAGTACGTTGCATTCGCCCCCCAAAACGCATTATCTTGTACCCCGGCGCTAAAAAACCCCTAGATGTAGGGTTTTGCGCGAGAAACCAAACACAAACCAGACACCAATTTCAAGCGCTTTTATTGCCTCTGTCCGGTTGAACCATACGTATTTTTGAAAGACCAAACCGCGCGTGCGGATGGCTACTGTATTTCGGCCCCGAGTGGTGAAAACGGTACGGGTGTTGCAGTCCCAACTGTCACCTTCAAAGGACTCCGGTCTCAGGCCCAAGGCGTGAGACCAAAGACTTCGGCATGGAAGCGGCGCCCTATAGCCCCCTTCCTACTGTCCCGAAGTTGTTATGCCCGGCGCTCGCCGGTTGTAGTGCTTCAGGACGGAACGGTGGGCACCGTGATGGTGCCCAAACAAACATAGAGAATGTGGAGACACCCCCCCATGCAAACCGACACAACTCGCGAGAACCCGCAGGGCACCTTGCCGCAGGCCGCTGATTCGAATTCGGATCTGTCCGCCACCGCGCCAGGCCAACTGCGTGTGATCAAGCGTAACGGCACTGTCGTTCCCTACACCGATGACAAAATCACCGTCGCCATCACCAAAGCGTTTCTCGCAGTTGAAGGCGGCACCGCCGCTGCCTCGTCGCGAATCCACGACACCGTTGCCCGCCTGACCGAACAGGTCACCGCGACCTTCAAGCGTCGCATGCCATCTGGCGGCACCATCCACATCGAAGAAATCCAGGACCAGGTCGAACTGGCCCTGATGCGTGCCGGCGAGCAGAAAGTCGCCCGCGACTACGTAATCTACCGTGACGGTCGTTCGAAAGAACGCGCTGCCCACGCCCCGGCCGAGGAAGCGGTCAACGCTCACCCGTCGATCCGCATCACCCGCGCCGACGGCAGCCTGGCGCCACTGGACATGGGTCGCCTGAACACCATCGTCACCGAAGCGTGCGAAGGCCTGGAAGAAGTCGACGGCGACCTGATCCAGCGCGAAACCCTGAAGAACCTGTACGACGGCGTGGCCCTGACCGACGTCAACACCGCCCTGGTAATGACTGCCCGCACCCTGGTTGAACGCGAGCCGAACTACTCGTTCGTGACCGCGCGCCTGCTGATGGACACCCTGCGTGCCGAAGGCCTGGGCTTCCTCGGTGTGGCCGAGAGCGCCACTCACCACGAGATGGTCGACCTGTACGCCAAGGCGCTGCCGGCCTACATCGCCAAGGGTATCGAATACGAGCTGCTGAACCCTGAGCTGGCCAAGTTCGACCTGGAAAAACTCGGCAAGGCGATCAACCACGAGCGCGACCAGCAGTTCACCTACCTGGGCCTGCAAACCCTGTACGACCGTTACTTCATCCACAAGGACGGTATCCGTTTCGAACTGCCGCAGGTGTTCTTCATGCGCGTGGCCATGGGCCTGGCGATCGAAGAGAAAGACCGCGAAGCCCGTGCCATCGAGTTCTACAACCTGTTGTCGTCCTTCGACTACATGTCGTCGACCCCGACCCTGTTCAACGCCGGCACCCTGCGTCCACAGCTGTCGAGCTGCTACCTGACCACCGTGCCGGATGACCTGTCGGGCATCTACCACGCGATCCACGACAACGCCATGCTGTCCAAATTCGCCGGCGGCCTGGGCAACGACTGGACGCCAGTCCGTGCACTGGGTTCGTACATCAAGGGCACCAACGGCAAGTCCCAGGGCGTTGTACCGTTCCTCAAAGTAGTGAACGACACCGCCGTCGCCGTTAACCAGGGTGGCAAGCGCAAAGGCGCTGTATGTGCCTACCTGGAAACCTGGCACATGGACATCGAAGAGTTCATCGAACTGCGCAAGAACACCGGTGATGATCGCCGTCGTACCCACGACATGAACACCGCCAACTGGATCCCTGACCTGTTCATGAAGCGTGTCTTCGATGACGGCAAGTGGACCCTGTTCTCGCCATCCGAAGTGCCGGATCTGCACGACCTGACCGGCAAGGCCTTCGAAGAGCGTTATGAGTACTACGAAGCCCTGACCGAGTACCCGGGCAAGGTCAAGCTGTTCAAGACCATCCAGGCCAAAGACCTGTGGCGCAAGATGCTGTCCATGCTGTTCGAAACCGGCCACCCATGGCTGACCTTCAAGGACCCGTGCAACCTGCGCAGCCCGCAGCAGCACGTGGGCGTGGTCCACAGCTCGAACCTGTGCACCGAAATCACCTTGAACACCAACAAGGACGAGATCGCCGTTTGCAACCTGGGCTCGATCAACCTGCCGAACCACATCGTCGACGGCAAGCTGGACACCGCCAAGCTGGAACGCACCGTGAACACTGCCGTGCGCATGCTCGATAACGTTATCGACATCAACTACTACTCGGTGCCGCAAGCGAAGAACTCCAACTTCAAACACCGTCCGGTCGGCCTGGGCATCATGGGCTTCCAGGATGCGCTGTACCTGCAGCACATTCCTTACGGTTCCGACGCTGCCGTCGAGTTCGCCGACAAGTCGATGGAAGCGGTCAGCTACTACGCGATCCAGGCTTCCTGCGACCTGGCTGATGAGCGTGGCGCCTACGAGACCTTCCAGGGTTCGCTGTGGTCCAAAGGCATCCTGCCGCTGGATTCGCAACAAATCCTGATCGAAGCCCGTGGCCAGAAGTACATCGATGTCGACCTGAAGGAATCCCTGGACTGGGCACCGGTTCGCGCCCGTGTGCAGAAAGGTATCCGTAACTCCAACATCATGGCCATCGCACCGACCGCAACCATCGCCAACATTACTGGCGTATCGCAGTCGATCGAGCCGACCTACCAGAACCTGTATGTGAAATCGAACCTGTCGGGCGAATTCACCGTGATCAACCCGTACCTGGTTCGCGACCTGAAGGCTCGCGGTCTGTGGGACTCGGTCATGATCAACGACCTGAAGTACTACGACGGTTCGGTGCAGCAGATCGAGCGCATCCCGCAAGAACTCAAAGAGCTCTACGCGACTGCCTTCGAAGTGGACACCAAGTGGATCGTTGACGCCGCCAGCCGTCGTCAGAAGTGGATCGACCAGGCTCAGTCGCTGAACCTGTACATCGCTGGCGCTTCGGGCAAGAAACTGGACGTGACCTACCGCATGGCCTGGTACCGTGGCCTGAAAACCACTTACTACCTCCGTGCCCTGGCTGCGACCAGCACCGAGAAGTCGACCATCAACACCGGCAAGCTGAACGCGGTTTCCAGCGGCGGCAACCATGGTGACGACTCGGTCCTGGCGGCTCCTGCAGGTCCCGCTCCAGTGCCAAAGGCTTGCGCCATCGACGAGCCGGATTGCGAAGCTTGCCAATAAGCTGAGCCGGTAACACAAAACCCCCGACAGGCCTTCGGCTTGTCGGGGGTTTTCTTTTGTCTGCCTGCAGGAGCGAGCTTGCTCGCCCCTACAGGGGGCCGGGCTTTTCCTGGATAAACACCATCAACTGTAGGAGCGAGCTTGCTCGCGATGGGCGCTAACGATAACGCGTGCCAACTGGTTAAACGTGGCGCTCTTTAGTCCATCGCGAGCAGGCTCGCTCCCACAGGGGGGCGTTTTTTTCCCTGACAAATACGATCAGCTGTGGGAACGAGCCTGCTCGCGAAGAGGCGGCCATCACATCCAACACAAAACCTCAGGCCACAAAAAAGCCCCTCTAATGAGGGGCTTTTCATGCAGCGCAGTCCAGCATCAAGTCATCTGAATGGTGGTCTGCATGATGGTGCTCTGGGTGGAGATGGTCTTGGCGTTCGCCTGGTAGTTGCTCTGCGCCTTGATCAGGTCGACCAGTTCGTTGGTCAGGTTGACGTTGGACTCTTCCAGGGAGTTGGAAACGATCGAACCCAGGGTGCCAGTCTCCGGCGCATCGTAGCCCGGAATACCCGAGGTGTAGGTTTCTTTCCAGCTGGTGCCACCTACCGGCTGCAGACCTTGTTCGTTGGTAAAACTGGCCAACGAAATCTGGCCGATGGGCTTGGTCTGGTTGTTGCTGAAGTTGGCCAGAAGTACGCCGCTGCCGTCGATGGTCAGGTTGGTGATCTGGCCAGTGGCATAGCCATTCTGCGATGGAATCGAACGCGCGGTGTCGGCGTTGAACTGGGTGGTGCTGCCCATGGCGATGGTCACGCCCGCCGGATCGGCTGCCGCGCCGTTGGCTGCCCAGACACCATTGGTGACGGTACCCGGAGTCCAGTTGCTGATTTTCAGTTCATTGCTGATGATCGATGTTGGCGGGGTCGTCGGCGGCGTCACTGGAGTGCTGACCGAAACCAGTTTGCCGGATGTATCAAATGTCATTGTCGAAGCAATTGGATCAACTGCACCCGTACCGGTAGGCGAGGAACCGTCCGGGTTGCGACCGTCGATCAGGGTATAGGTATCCCAAGTGTTCGCCCCAGTCTTGACCATGTATTGATCCATGGTGTGCTGGTTACCCTGAGTGTCGAAAATCGGGGTACTGAACTGCTTGGTGAAAGTTTCCTGTTTGGACGGATCGAATTTGTTGGTGGCGACCGACTGGTCAATCTCCGCTGCCGTAGAGTTCAGGTTGATCGTCGACGAAACAGTGCTGGTGGATTTCGGCGCCAGGTTGGAGGTGTCGATCCGCAGGTCGGTCAGCACGCCATTGACGATCTTGCCGTTGGAATCCACACCGTAACCTTGCAGGCGGGCAGTACCGTCGCTGTTGGTGACATAGCCGTCCTTGTCGGTCTTGAACGTACCGGCACGGGTGTAGGTCAGCGAACCGTTGTTGCTCAGGACGAAGAAGCCATTGCCCTGGATACCCATGTCGAGCACGTTGCCAGTGTTGCTCACGTCACCCTGGCCGAACTGCTGGGAAACGTTGGCCAGGCGCACGCCGTTGCCGACGGTCTTGCTGCCGGTGCCCAGGCGGGTCGCCGAGTACACGTCTTCGAATTCTGCGCGGGACGATTTGAAACCGGTGGTCGCGACGTTGGCGATGTTGTTGCCGGTCACGTCCAGTTGTTTGTTGGATGCAAAGAGACCGCTAAGGCCGATATTAAAAGACATGATCCACTCCTTTGTGCCGGGTTAGTCGGCTTTACATACCAATGGTTTGTACTTTGGACAGAGCGATGGTGCCCAGCCCGGCCAGATTGAGCATCAACTCACCGCCAGTCTGGCTGATGGTCACGCTGTTGACGGTCGCTGGCAGGTTGGTGATCAGCGCCACGGACTGCCCATCGATCGTGCTGGTAGCGCCGAAGGTGTAAGTACCTGCTGCTACCGTTTCGCCCGCGTCATTCTTGCCGTCCCAGATAAAGCTGGCGTTGCCTGCTTTCTGAGCACCGAGGTCGATGGTGCGTACGGTCTTGCCGTCCGCATCAGTGATCTTCAGGGTGGCGGCGGCCACCGACGATGGCACCACCACCGTACCGCTGAGGCTCTTCGACGTGTCGACCACAGCCTTGTCACCGGGTGCAATGACCGAACGCCCCACCAACGACGAAGCCTGCAACGCCTGGGACGAGTTGTAGTTGCTGGCCAGCCCGCTCACGGTGTCGTTGAGCGTGGTAATGCCTTCCAGGCTGCTGAACTGCGCCAACTGGGCCACGAAAGCGCCGTTGTCCTGCGGCTCCAGCGGGTTCTGGTTTTTCAGCTGGGTCACCAGCAACTGCAGGAATGCATCCTTGCCCAGGGCCTTGTTGCCCGTGGCGCTGCCGGTTGCCGATGCCAGGCCATCAGTCGTGGTGGTCTTGATCGAAGAGTTGGCCAGGATATCGTTGAGGCTCAAACCACTGGTGGAATCGGTAACACTCATCTGAGTCGCCCCTTATCACTGACCGAGGGTCAGGACCTTCTGCATCATGGTTTTGGCGGTGTTCATCATTTCGGCGTTGGTCTGGAAAGAACGGCTTGCGGAAATCATGTCGGCCATTTCCTCCACCACGTTGACGTTCGGGTAGTAGACGTAACCCTTGGCATCGGCCGCCGGATGGTTCGGCTCGTAGCGCGCGTCAAGATTGCTCTGGTCTTCGACTACACCCAGCACCTGAACACCCTGACCGGCGGCGTCCTGGCTCTGGAACAGCGAATCGCTGCCGCCGCTCTGCCCGCCCTGGAACATGGTGGCGAATACCGGGTGACGCGCACGGTAGGTCTGGTCGATGCTCGACGAGACCGTTTCGGCGTTGGCGATGTTCGAAGCGACGGTGTTCAAACGCGTGGTCTGCGCACTCATGCCGCTACCGGCAATGTTGAAAACACTGGATAGAGACATGGCTTACTCTCCGCGCAGGGCTGACACCAGCCCTTTGAATTTGCTGTTGAGCAGGGTGAAGCTGGCCTGGAAACCGATCGCGTTTTCCGCGTAGTTCGACTGCTCCAGCTGGGCGTCCACGGTGTTCTGGTCAATCGACGGTTGCATCGGCGTGCGATACAGCAACGACTCGTCGCCATTGCCCAGGCCTTCAGCCTCGATATGACGGCTGTTGGTCATGTTCAAGGCGAAAGTGCCGCTTTTGGTTTTCTCGTTCTGCTCGGCGAGCACTTTCGAGAAGTCCAGGTCCCGAGCCTTGTAGTTCGGGGTATCGGCGTTGGCGATGTTGTTGGCCAGGACTTCGGCACGCTGGGCTCGGAAGCCCAGGGCTTGTTCGTGGATACCGAGCGCTTTATCGAAGCTGATGCTCATGTCGGGAAACCTTCGGGTGACCTGATTTTTCGTAGGATCAACTTAGCAAGCCCCATGCCAATTCAAAACCCCCCGGAAACCGGGGCCTTGCAGGCCATGGCAACACGGCAATGCCAGAAAAGCGGCAACGGTTTTCCGCCGGATGCCGCTTTTCTGCCGCTTCCAACATGCGCAAGGACACCATCTGCTCCTGTGGGAGCGGGCTTGCTCGCGAATGCGGAGTATCAGTCGACATAAACATTGACTGGCACACCGTATTCGCGAGCAAGCCCGCTCCCACACTGGATCGCGGAGTGTCAGCAAAAAACATCAGGCATAAAAAACGGGAGCCACTTGGACTCCCGTTTTTTTGATACTGCCAAAAAATCACTTCGCCTGGTAAATGATCCCCGGGCTGCACTGGACCATCTGGTAATGATCCGGCAAACCGTTCAGCGCTTCGGAAGCACCGAGGAACAGGTACCCCCCCGGCTTCAACGTACTGTGGATACGCAACAGGATGTCCTTCTTCACCTCAGCGGAGAAGTAGATCAACACATTGCGGCAAAACACGATGTCGAACTTGCCGAGGCTCGCGTAGCTGTCCAGCAGATTGAATGAACGGAACTCCACCCGGCTCTTGATCGGCGCCTTGATCGCCCAGCGTCCCGGCCCTTTCGGGTCGAAATAACGCTGCAGGCGCTCAGGCGACAGGCCGCGGCCGATGGCCAGGCTGTCATACTCGCCGGTCTTGCAGTTGTTCAGCATGGTACCGGACAGGTCGGTGGCAACAATCTGTACGCCCATCCTCAACTGGCCCATGTTGACCCGCTCGAACTCGTCGATGGACATCGACAGCGAATACGGTTCCTGGCCCGACGAGCATGCTGCCGACCAGATGCGCAGGCGCTGACCGGGACTGGCCTTGATCGCCTCGGGCAGTACCTTGTTCTTCAAGACTTCAAACGGGTAGGTGTCACGAAACCACAGGGTTTCGTTGGTAGTCATGGCATCCACCACCTGCTCGCGCAAACCGCTGCGCGGCTGGGTCTGCATGCGCTGAACCAGTTCCCCCAAAGACTTGATGCCTTGCTGTTCCATCAGTTTGTTGAGACGGCTGGAGACCAGGTACTGCTTGTTTTCACCGAGCAAAATGCCACAGGCTTTTTCCAGGAACACCCGGAACTGTTCGAAATCCAAATTACCCGTAGACAATGATGCCGCCTCTTAAATCGTGTTGACTGCCAGGGGCGCAGACCCCTAGCTGATATCTGCTGCCTTGATCCGGTCGACTACCCGGGATGCCAGGTCATCAGGACGGAATTTGGCCAGGAAGTCATCGGCACCGACCTTCTTGACCATCGCCTGATTGAAAACCCCCGACAACGAAGTATGCAGGATGATATGAAGCTTTTGCATGCGCGGGTCGTTGCGGATCTCCGCCGTCAGGGTGTACCCGTCCATCTCCGGCATCTCGATGTCGGAGATCATCATCAGGAACTCTTCTTCCGGCTTCTTGCCCTCGTCGACCAGTTTGCGCAGGTAGTCCAGCGCTTGCCGACCGTCGTTCAACGCCACCACTTCGACGCCGACCGTTTGCAGGCAACGCGTGACCTGCTTGCGCGCCACCGACGAGTCGTCGACCGTCAGCACGCGCAACGAAAGCGCCTTGTGCTGGGTTTCGACATCCACCACGCCGACGGAAATCGCTTCCGGCGTCGGCGCCACTTCCGCCAGCACCTTCTCGACGTCGATGATTTCGACCAACTGATTGTCGACCCGCGTCACTGCCGTCAGGTAGTGATCGCGCCCCGTGCCCTTGGGCGGCGGATGGATCTCCTCCCAGTTCATGTTGACGATGCGTTCCACCGAGCGGACCAGGAAACCCTGGGTCTTGGTGTTGTACTCCGTGATGATCACGAAGGGGTTGTTCTTGTCTTTCAACGCGCCGGAACCGGTCGCCATCGCCAGATCAAGGATCGGAATGGTCGCCCCCCGGATGTTCGCCACGCCGCACACGACAGGACTGGATTTGGGCATCAGCGTCAGTTTGGGGCATTGCAGCACCTCCCGAACCTTGAACACGTTGATCCCGTACAGTTGCTGGCCGTCGAGACGGAACAACAACAGTTCAAGGCGATTCTGCCCCACCAGTTGCGTGCGCTGGTTTACCGAATCCATTACACCAGCCATGCCAGACTCCTACGCCAACGCCAAGTGTTGTTGCGACGCGCCTTCATCACTAAACGGCACGGCGCTTGCTTTTTTAATCGTTATGAACACAAAGCCGACATTTTTTCGACGCCTGACCACACCGTACCGCAAATTGCTCGGCGTGCTGGCGGCTGTTTGCCTGTTCAACGCTGGCAGCCCTGCCCTTGCTGACGCGGTTACCTTGCCTGACATGCTTATCGGCGTCACTCAGGGCTTTCTTGAATTCACCGTAGAAGACTATCTGGCGACCAGTCAAACGGAGGGTCGCTACGAGATCCAGGTCAACCAGCTCGATCCGCGCATGCACATGCCCATGTGTGACAGGGAATTGACAGCAACACTCGAGAGTCCCAAGCCGCTGGGACGGGTTACGGTCAAGGTTCGCTGCGAGGGCGCTTCCCCCTGGACGGTGTTCGTACCCGCTCAAGTCCGCCTGTTTCGCGATGTCGTGACCAGCGCCCGGCCACTGCGCCGTGCCGCCATTGTCGAGCCTGGGGATGTGGTCCTGCGCGAGCGCGATATCAGCCTCATCGGCCAGGGCTACCTGACCGCCCTCGATCAGGCGATCGGGCAGCGACTGACCCGACCAATGGTCGCCGACCAGATGATTACCCTGGTGCATATCGAACAGGCCGAAGTCATCCGCAAGGGTGATCAGGTGGTGATAACCGCCCGCAGCGGTACCCTCAGCGTGCGCATGCCGGGCGAAGCCCTGTCAAACGGCAGTCTGAGCGAGCAGATCCGGGTGAAAAACCTCAACTCCCAACGAGTCATCAAGGCGCAGGTCATGGCGCCGGGGCAGGTGGAAGTGTCCATGTAATTCGCTCTGTTCATCAGAATGTGGCGCTTGCCGCGGCTGTTCCCTAGACTGTGCTCCATGTAGGGCATGCGCTGACGCGCGCAAGGTTCATTGATAAATGAGTCTAAAGTTTTCCAGGGAATGGCCGAAACCATGGCAAGCGTCCAAATTCCCAGAGGTTTTTTATCATGGTCATCGATTTCAGCCGTTTGAACAGCTCCTCGTCCCTGACGGGCAGTACACGTACCAGCGCCAGCAAGGAAAGTGCCGAGGCCGGCAAATCCGCGCCGCTGGAGTCCGCGGCCGAACAGGCCGGTACCGTAAAAAGCGGGGAATCGGTTCATCTCAGCGATGAGGCTCAACAGTTGCAGAAGGTCACTGAACAGCTGCGCGATCAACCTGCCGTCGACAAAGCCCGCGTGGCCGAATTGAAAGCAGCGATTGCCGATGGCAGCTACAAAGTCGACAGCAACCGTGTAGCCAGCAAACTGCTCAACTTCGAAGCCCAGCGCTAGGCCACCGCCGGCGCCAGGCTTTTGGACGCTTAAAACCCAAGGCCAGCCATGCACGACACTCATTTACTGCAACTGATCACCGACGACTTTGCCCCAGCGCAACACCTGCTGGAGTTACTGCAGACCGAATCCCTCGCATTGCATGGCCGTGACATGCCATTGCTCGAGAACATCCTGGCGCAGAAACAGGCATTGGTTGTTTTGCTCGAACAGCATGGCCGCAAGCGCAGTGAAATCCTCGCCAGCCTCAACCTGCCGAGCAACCGTACCGGCCTGGAGCAATTGGCCAGCCAGTCGAGCCTTGGTGACCAGTTGCTGGCGCAAAGTGACGTGCTGACCGATCTGCTGACCCAGTGCCAGGCCATCAATGCCAACAACGGCCAGTCGATCCTCACTCAGCAGGCCGCTACAGCCACCCAGCTGAAAATCCTCAACGGCGGTGAAACCCCGGCGCTTTACGATGCCAGCGGAACATTCTCCAAGCTTGCCAAGCCGCGCCCGCTCAGCCAGGCATGAGCCGGTCAATGCCCCCGCTCTATCAAGACGCGCAACATACTGGCAAACTGCTAGCCAGTCGTAGTCAAATTTTGTCTGGAGATTGATTAACCGTGTCCAATGCCTTATCCGTGGATGATGCTCCGCAGCCACCCAAGGTGCTCTCCACGCCCTTGGAAATCTCCAGCAACCTGCGCCAGCTGCTCGAAAGCCATGACCCGCTGATCATCACGTTCCACGAGCGCAGCCAGCGCTTCCAGAGCTACCTGGTGGACCTGGACCGTGACAGCAACATGATTTCCCTGGACGAAATGATTCCCCGTGACGGCGAGCGTTACCTGCTGGCGGGCGAACCATTCAGGGTCGAAGGCTTCCACGAAGGCGTACGCATTGCCTGGGAAAGCAACGGCCAGTTGAACATCGACGAATCCGGTGGCAGCCGCTGCTATCGCGGCCCCATGCCCGATGAAGTGGTGTACCACCAGCGCCGCAATGCCTTCCGCGCCGCGCTGAAGCTGGCACAACTGGTCAACGTCAACCTCGATGGCGAAAAACTCAAGGCGCCCATCAGCGGCAAGCTGCTGGATATTTCCGCCACCGGGTGCAAACTGCGCTTCGACGGCGACATCACCGGCAGCCTGCAACTGGGTCAGGTTTACGACCGTTTCAACGCCGACCTGCCCTTCGGCAAGATGACCGCGCCGGTCGAGTTGCGTTATCTGCACTTCGAAGAAAGGATTTCCACCACCTTCGCCGGCGTTCGCTTCCACAACATGAGCGGGCTGGTGCAGCGTCAGGTCGAACGCTTCGTCTACCAGTTGCAACGCGAAGCGCGTCGCTTCGACAAAGACGACATCTGATAGCGCGTCAACAAAAAACGGGCAGTCCCTTGCGGTGACTGCCCGTTTTTTTGTGCCCAGGTTTTAAGGCCTGGCCTCGCTGAAGTTAGGATCCCGCCCTGTATCAGGGTCTTGCGGCGGCTGATCGGTTTCAGTTTCGGTGACAGGTTCTGATTCAGGCTCTGGCCCGGTACTCACCGGACTGTGCATCTGATCCTGCACCACCTGCTCGTCAACACGCGGGTCAAGGCAGGCCACCAGTGGCGAACTCGTCATATTGTCCGGCATGGCCACGTGATGCAGCGGTGCGTCGTCGACCTGATGCAGGTTGGTCACTGCTTTCGGACGAATCCGCCATACCAGCACCAACGCAAAGAAACTGAAGAACGCATAGAGCATCTGGCTGCCGAACAGCTTCATCAGCACACCTGCCACCAGCGGCCCGATACTCGCACCCACGCCATAGGTGACCAGCAACATCGCCGTCAGGGACACCCGGCGATCACCTTCGACGTGGTCATTGGAGAACGCCACCGCCAACGGATACAGGCAGAACTGCACCAGCGAACAGAGGAACCCGGCGATGAACAATACCTCCAGCGGCACCTGCGGCATGATCGCCAGCGGCAGTGCAGCCAGTGCCAGGCTGAACGCGAAACTGCGGATCAGCACGGCCCGATCGTAGCGGTCGGACAACCAGCCCAACGGCCACTGCACCAGCAGCCCGGCAAAAATGCAGCTACCCATGAACAGACCGACCTGCTCGGTGGACAACCCTTGCTGCGAGGCATACAGCGGCGCCAGACCGTAGAATGAACCAACGATCAGGCCCGCTCCGAGCACCGTGCTCAGTGACTGCGGCACGCGCTTGATAAAGAACCGTGGCTCCATCGGTGCCGGGTGCAAGGGTGCCGGGTGAATGCGCCGGGTCAGGGCCACGGGTACCAGGCATAGCGCGAAGCACAGGGCGACCAACATCAGCAATTCAAGCCCCAGCCCTGGGTGCATGACCAGAATCAACTGCCCCAGCACCAACCCCAGGTACGAAGCGATCATGTAGCCGCTGAAGACCATGCCACGCTGATTGGCATCGGCCTGTTCATTGAGCCAGCTCTCGATCACCATGTACTGGCACATCATGCCGAGGCCGACGATCACCCGCAAAAACAGCCAGGCCGGCAACCAGTCCACCAGGCCATGGCCGAGCACCGCCGCGCCAACGATCCCGGCACACGCCGAATAGGCCCGGATATGCCCGACCCGGGCAATCAACCGGTGACCGATCTTGCCCCCCAGCACCAGGCCGAAGTAGTTGGCAGCCATCAGCGCACCGACCCACAGACTGTCGACATGGTCGGCAGCCAGGCGCAACGCCAGGTATGTACTCAACAGGCCCGAGCCGATCAACATCATCAGCGAGGCGAAATACAATGCTCGAAAGGATTTCCAGATTTGGCGCATCGGCGTTCCGAGCGGCTCCTTGCAGTGAGAATCGGCTATCGCTAAACGATAGCCGGATGTCGAGGGAACGTCAGGCCTGGGCTGCTAAAACACGTCTTTCCCAGGGAGTAATTTCATCATGGAAACTGGTCAGTTCCAGGGTCTTCGAAGCGATGTAGCCTTCGATGAATTCCGCGCCGAACAGTTCCTTGGCCAACTGGCTACGTTTCAGACGCTCAAGTGCCGCATGCAAGGTACACGGCAACGAAAGATTGTCCGGCACCTCGAACTCACCCTGGATCGGCGCGCTCGGCTCCAATGTCTTCTCGATGCCATGCAACCCCGCCGCCAGGCTTGCGGCAATCGCCAGATACGGGTTGGCATCGGCCCCCGGCAAGCGGTTCTCGACCCGACGGGCCACCGGCAAACTGGCCGGAATGCGCAGGCCGGCCGCCCGGTTGTCGTAGGACCAACAGGCATTATTCGGTGAGGCGTAAGGGTGGCACAAGCGCTGATAGGAGTTCACGTTCGGCGCAAACAACGCAGTGAAATCGGCCATGCACGTTTGCTGACCGGCAATGAAGTGGCGGAAGGTGGCCGTCTCCTGCCCCGCCTCGTCGCTGAACACGTTACGCCCGGAATCGATCTCGACCACGCTCTGATGGATATGCATCGAACTGCCCGGCGTATGCGCCAACGGCTTGGCCATGCACACCACGCTCAGGCCGTGCTTGAGGGCCACTTCCTTGAGCAGGTGCTTGAACAGGAATGTCTGGTCGGCCAGCAACAGCGGATCACCGTGCAGCAGATTGATCTCGAACTGGCTGACACCCATTTCGTGCATGAAAGTATCGCGAGGCAACCCCAACGCAGCCATGCACTCGTAGACTTCATTGAAGAACGGCCGCAAGCCGTTGTTGGAACTGACGCTGAACGCCGACTGACCATCCTCGCGACGACCGTCCAGCCCCAGTGGCGGTTGAAAAGCCAGGGTCGGATCGGTGTTGGGTGCGAAGACGAAAAACTCGAGCTCGGTCGCCACCACAGGCGCCAGGCCGCGGGCCGCGTAACGGGCAATCACCGCCTTGAGCTGACCACGGGTCGACAGCTTGGAGCTGGTGGTGGTGCCCAGTTCATCCGCATCGCAAATGGCCAAGGCCCGCGGTGGATGGCTCCAGGGCAAGCGATGGATTTGTGCAGGGTCCGGGATCAGTGCCAGGTCGCCATCGTCGCTGCCGTAAAACCGCGCCGGCGGATATCCGCCCATGATGCATTGCAGCAGCACGCCCCGCGCCATCTGCAAACGTCGACCGTCGAGAAACCCCTCGGAGGTCATCACTTTGCCCCGTGGTACGCCATTCAAATCCGGCGTGACACATTCAACTTCATCAATGCCCGTCAATCGCTGCGCGAGTGAACTCAGGCCAACGGTGGTCATGACACTATCCTTGTTATTGTGCGGGCCGCGAACGGCGACCGTACAAAATAGGCTCCACGTGTTCGGAATTTCAAGCAGCGTCGAAAAAAATGCTGCCTGTCAGGGCAGGTAAAGGCGGAACACCCCACCGCCCAACGGCCCGCCATTGCTGATTTCGGTACGTCCACCCACGCCGTTGCGCTGATGCAGCGCAGCAATTCGCCCGGCAAAGTACAGGCCCAGCCCGGTGCTACCGGTGCTTTGATTGATACCCTGCACGTAATCGGCCTGACGTTCGATCATCTGCGCCGGATACCCCTCGCCATCGTCATTGATGGTCAACACCAGTTGCCCGGCTTCGTCGCTGACGCTGATCAAAACGGCATGCCGTGCAAAGCGAATGGCGTTGTTGATGCAGTTGGCCAATACCGACGCGATCAACTCACGGTCGAAGAAACCCAGCGGGCTCAGCGGGTCCACTTCATAGGTGGCCATGATCCCGCGGCTGGCGAACACCTCCTGATGACAAGCCAGTTGCGCTTCGATGAAATCGTCCAGTTCATGGTAGGCCGGTTGCAGCGGCATCTGGTTGACGCCGAGTTTGTACAACCCCAGCAACTGCACCAGCATGCCGTTGAGGTGGGCGAATTCGAAGTCGATCACGCCCTGCTCCGGCGCCTGCCGCGCCGACTCCGGCAATCGCCCCAGCCACTGGCTGTGGGCCTGCATCAGCATGGCCAGCGAGTTCTTCATATCGTGCACGGTCGAGGCGATCACCGTGGAGAAATCCAGTGCCGGTTCGTTGTCGTTCATTGGCCAAACGCCTTGCTTTTCAGCTTCTGGTAACGCGGATAGCGCGCGTCGGTGTCAGGCATCAGGCCGACCATTTTCAGGCAAACCCGGCACTCCTCCAGCTCTGCCGAGGAAACGCTGGTATCGGTGCCGTGCAACAACGACTGCGCCATGTTCAGGGCGATACTGATGTTCTTCGGTTGCATCGCCAGGGCCCTGCGAAATACCTGCCGGGCCTCCACCAGGTTGCCGGTCTTGTACACGCGCACGCCCTGACGGTTGAGTTCCGCGGCGGCGTTGCCGGAATTGAGGATGCTCGGGTCGTCGGTCTGCTTGGCGATGTCCTTCATGACCACCGGATCGTCACCGTAGATTTCCACGCAGTTTTTCAGCATCGCGGTACCGGCCTCTGTCTGCCCGAGCAGTTTCAGTTGCTTGGCCACCAGCAACGCCGCTTCGGCGCTCATGAATTGCTCCATGCCGTCCAGACGCAGCAAGGCTTGCTCGGTAAGCTTGTCGGCCGTCTCGGCGTCGTTAAGCAACAGACTGGTGGCCTTCATCAGGCGCGCGCGGATTTGCAGGCCCGGATCGGAAGGGTTTTCCTTGGCCACGGCACTCAATGTGGTGTTGATTTCCAGGCGGGTCCGCGTGTCCAGTCCCCGTTCGCTGCCCTTGCTGATCAATGCATGGGCCAGGCCGAGGTTGCTCTCGGCATCCTTGAACCGCGACTGGGCGCCCTGGCTCACGGCCTGGCGATAGGCCTTGGCCGCCGTGTCGAAGTCCTCGTTGGTCATCGCCAGCTTGCCCAGCAACGCCTGGCGACGCACCGCCAGCGGCGACAGGCGAATCGCCTCCTCCAGAATGCGCTGCGCCCCCTTGGTATCCCCTTCGGCGACCAATACATCCGCCATGCCGTCATACAGCGACGGCATCATCGGGAAGACTTTCAGGGCTTTCTCATAAATGCCCTTGGCCTGCCCGACCTGACCGCGCTTGAACAGCAACTTGCCCAACCCGGCAAACGCCCAGGGCAACGGGCGGTCGGCGATGATGCCGTCGTAGAGGCGCTCCAGCGCTTCGTTCTGATTCAGGTCGCGCAGGGCATCGGCGCGATAGCGCAGGCACAACGGCGAGTAACGAATATCTTGTTTGCACAGGACGATACAGGCGTTGAGCACCTCCATCGGCTTGCCCCGATCGAGGGCCTGCAGGATCGGCTTGAGCAGAGTCTTGCGCTGCTCCAGGCGCTCCAGGCGCTGGGCCAGGCTGGAACGGTTGAAGGGTTTGGTCAGGTAGGCATCGGGCTCATGCTCCAACGCACTGAGCACCATGGCCTGGCTGGTTTCGGCGGTGACCATGACGAACACCGCCTCATGGCTGATCAGCTTTTCTTCCATCAGGTCTTCGAGCACCTGCTGGCCGTTCTTCTTGCCGTCACCCAGGTGAAAGTCCTGCAGGATAAAGTCGTAGGCCTTCTGCGAGCACATTTTCAGCGCCTGCTCACCGGTATCGGCAGTGTCCACTTCCTTGACGCCCAGTTCCCGCAGCATCGACCTGACCGAACTGCGGAAGTCCGAGAAATCATCGACGATCAGAAAACGCTTTTGGTGATACGACAGCATCGAAGATTTCCAGGCAATTTAAGAAGAAAAACCCAAAGGCAAATACACGGACGGACTCAGCTTCGCAGCCCCTGTTTTGGCGCGCTGATGATAACTGGTGGCACTAGGCCATCAAACACCTTCTCATAGAGAGTGCGCCCCATGTCGACCGGAAGAGACGAACAAGTCCCTGACTGCCCGTGTTATCGGCCAGCCATGGCATTCCCTTGAGAACCTTCCCCAACGCCCGTTCTGAATAGGTGTAGGCCTTACTGAAAACGAGACATCGCGCACAAAAAAGTGCTGATACATGAACACCAGCGATACATGAACACCCGCAAATGCCGGTGGCTGACCAGACAGGGATCGCCGATAAATTGACTAAGCTGATATTAGCGTTCCTAAGTGAACACCACTCGTCGATTAATTGACGAACGCAATCCGGATCAGACCTTGGCCATTGGCCACCCATGGCGAGCCTAATACCTTGATTTTCGAGGTTTACTCCCCTCCTTGAGTACATCGCTCAGGTCTGTCCGCACCGGGCTTGTATCGAGGACTGACGGATGGACAGGTTGGCAGCGCTCCGGGCTGACCTAGAATCAGTTGAGAGGCGGGAGGGAGCACATCATCATGCGTAAACCACTGATAATTATTTGTATTGAACTTCTCTCCCGGGCTTTGCCTGCCTTATGGAAAAGTTCGCCCCACGTGCCAGTGCTGTTGATGGAAATGGCCCCCGGGTCGCTGGTTGCCAATGCCTGGGCGGGCATCATCACGGCCTCCCGGCGTTCGAATCCATCCTTCAATCGCTGCGCCCCGGTGAGCAAGTTGCTGACCCGGGAAGGCCAGCGGGTGGAGGCCATCATTGGTTTTTCAAGGAGGTCAGGAAGATCATGACTGACCAAAAAGAGCCAATTGGTGTGATGTTGATCGATTGTCGCCCCCTCGTACTCAAGGGCCTTCACGACCTGATCAATGCCAGAATGCCCTGCATGGAAGTGACAGGACAGGCCACCACCTATACTCAGGCGCTGGATCTTGCCGATCAGCTGCGGCCCGATGTCATTTTTTTCAGTTTCTTTCCGGATGCGCTGAACCCTCTGGATGTCGTCGCGGGACTCACCCGTAGCGCCGAAATGAAAGTGCTGCTGCTCAAGGGCCTGTACGAAGTCGTCCCCGCTGCCCAGGCGATAGAGGCTGGCGCTCGCGGCATCGTGCTGGCGGAAGACCCGACGGAATCGATCATCCAGGCCATCCTCAAGGTCCACCATAGCGACATCGCAATGGATAGAGCCTGGGCTGGCGGCCTTTCCGGCTATGCCGCGTCCGGACATACACCCATGAAATGCAATCTGGAGCGGGCGAAACAGGCGCGGTTGACTCTGCGCGAGAGAGAACTGATTCGCGCCATCGTGGGCGAACCGTCCGCCAAATATGTGAGCATCGCCGGGCGCCTGGGGATCAGCGAGCACACCGTGCACAACCACCTCAGCAACATCTATCAAAAGCTAAATCTCATCAACCGCATCGACTTGTTGATGTATGCGCTCAAACACGGGCTCACCAACGAAGCACCGACCGAGTCCGCCTGGGTAGAGCTGGATTGAATTTCAAGTCGATACAAGACGGTCTGCCCCTCACTTTTTCAGGGGGGTAGGTCGTCACCGTTTCGCCGTCCTTGTCGGTGGCCCGGGACTGAGTGCCCGCAATACTGATGTCGTTCCCGGTAAATCCTGCCGCACCAACCTGTACCTACTCCCCCGCGCACTCCCAGACGGGATGGGAGATTCAGACTACGTGGGAGAGGAGGCGCAAAGGCGCGAAGGTAGAGTTGAAGGCTTCGATAAATCCAAGGCGCCTGAATTTGCAGAACTTTATCTACAAGTCGTGAAAAGGAAGCATTGAAACAGGCGGGGGGAGCTGAAAAATATGGTGTCCCAGGGCAGGTTCGAACTGCCAACCTTCCCCTTAGGAGGGGGATGCTCTATCCAATTGAGCTACTGAGACACAGGTTGACCGCGACGATACGCGGTGCGATGGACGGCGTGCATGTTAACGGCCGGGCTGGCTTTTGTCATGTCGTCCGTAGGCTTTTTAAGTGTAGGCAGACGCCTCGGCCGGGCGCGGACTTGTTTACCATGCAAATTGCATCACTGCAAAAAGCCATCATTGCAAAGTGCAATATGGCGCTTTACCAAAAATAACTTAATTCATTGTTTTTAAAGAATTTAATTGTCGATAGACTCTGGCATGCGAGCTGCTTCTGCTGTTTTCACAGAACAACCGAGGCCCGTCCCATGAAGAGCGCCCTTTCACTCTCGTATGCATTCGCACTGGCGATTTTACCGGGCGTTCATTTTGTTCCCGAGAGCAGCGCTACGCAGGTTGCCCAACGTATGCCGCGCTACCTTCAGTTGCAGAAGGCGCCGCAGCTGGCAGTGACGAGCGACCGGCACAGCCTTGTCAGTCAGGAGATAGGTCAGGAAAACATCCTGGTGCCGGCTCCGTCTGCCGAACGTTTGGTATTTTGAATGACCTTTACCAGGAGCACAGCATGTCCAGATCAGCCGCGAGTTTCTTCGTCCTCGCCTTGTTGAGCGGCATTTTCCATCTGTCATTGACCCAGGACATGGTCGTCACCCTCCCCCTGATCGCCTGTGGCGTATTCAGCGCGCTGTTCGTGCTCGCATTGATCGCTGGGCGCAAGATCAAGTTTGATCCGGTACTGCGTTGATCCTGACACGGCAGACCCGCTGCAAGGGCCTGCCATCCATCCTGAATTCACCCCCGCTATACGACTTCCCCTAGTAAATCGGCAATTTGCCACTATCCTATAAAAGACAAGGAACGGGGTCCGAGTTCACTTTTTCCTGCCCGCCTGAAACCTTTCGTCGGGTGGAGAAAGCGATAAGCGATACGGCCTGGTCGAACTTTTCAAACCAGTCCGCATTTCTGATAATTGGTGCTGGCAGAACGCCTTTATCCAGTTCAATATTTGTCACATAATTGGCGCCAAGGATCTGGCTGCTTTGAGGCATGATGCGCGCCTCTATGAATTCAGGTTGAACATTTGGTCAGAGCGCTTGTCCTACCAGACATCCTGCGGCCAATCCCGAAAACCGCTCCCCTGAACTAACCGGTTAAATATATGCGCCCATTGAAACAGGCAATTTATTCCAGCCGTACGGCTGACAAGTTCGTCGTACGTCTGCCAGACGGAATGCGTGAACGCATTGCCGAGGTGGCTCGCAATCATCATCGCAGCATGAACTCCGAAATCATTGCGCGCCTTGAACAGAGTCTTATTCAGGAAGGCGCACTGGGAGAAGAGTTGAGCATGCGCCTGGACAGCCCGGAGCTTTCCTTGCACGAACGGGAGTTGCTGCAGCGCTTCCGCCAGCTCTCCCATCGACAGCAGAACGCCCTGGTTTCGCTGATCGCCCATGACGCTGAAATGACCGCCGACGCTTCCTGATTCAGCCAGTAAGCCCAAGCCAGCCTGATCGCTGGCTTTTTTTTTGCCTGAAATCCAGGCACAAAAAACCCGCCAAAGACATAACGCTGTAGGAGCGAGCTTGCTCGCGATGGACTCAAGAGCGCCGCGTTTAGTCAGTAAACACGCGGCATCGTTAACGACCATCGCGAGCAAGCTCGCTCCTACAGCATTACGCCAAAGGCGGGGTTTTAATGAACGGCGCTTCAGAGCAGGAAGATTGTCGCCAGCCCCAGGAAGATGAAGAAGCCGCCGCTGTCGGTCATGGCCGTGATCATCACGCTGGCCCCCATCGCCGGGTCGCGCCCCATCTTCGCCAGGGTCATCGGGATCAGAACCCCCATCAACGCCGCCAGTAGCAAGTTGAGCGTCATCGCGGCAGTCATCACCACGCCCAAAGACCAACTGCCATAGAGCAGGTAGGCAACCACGCCGATCACCCCGCCCCAGATCACGCCGTTGATCAGCGCTACCGCCAATTCCTTGCGCATCAGGCGCGAGGTATTGCCGGTGCTCACCTGGTCCAGCGCCATGGCCCGAACAATCATGGTGATGGTCTGGTTACCCGAGTTACCACCGATCCCCGCCACGATCGGCATCAACGCCGCAAGCGCCACGAGCTTCTCGATCGAACCCTCAAACAAACCGATGACCCGAGAAGCCACGAACGCGGTAATCAGGTTGATCGCCAGCCAGGCCCAACGGTTACGCAGGGATTTCCAGACCGACGCAAAAATGTCTTCTTCTTCACGCAGACCCGCCATGTTGAGAACTTCGCTTTCGCTCTCTTCACGGATCAGGTCGACCATTTCATCGATGGTCAGACGGCCGATCAGCTTGCCGTTCTTGTCGACCACGGGTGCGGAGATCAAGTCATAACGCTCGAATGCCTGGGCGGCATCGTAGGCGTCTTCGTCCGGGTGGAAACTCACCGGATCGCTGGCCATCACCTCGGAAACCTGTTTGTCCGGATCGTTGACCAGCAAACGCTTGATCGGCAACACGCCCTTGAGCACGCCGTCGTAATCGACCACGAACAGTTTGTCGGTGTGGCCCGGCAACTCCTTGAGACGGCGCAGATAACGCAAGACCACTTCAAGGCTGACATCCTCGCGGATGGTCACCATCTCGAAGTCCATCAACGCACCGACCTGCTCCTCGTCATAGGACAGAGCCGAACGCACGCGCTCGCGTTGTTGCTGGTCGAGGGTCTCCATGAGCTCATGGACGACGTCTCGCGGCAGCTCGGAGGCCAGGTCAGCGAGTTCGTCGGCATCCATGTCCTTGGCGGCTGCCAGGAGCTCGTGATCGTCCATGTCGGCGATCAGTGATTCACGGACCGAATCGGATACTTCAAGAAGGATGTCGCCGTCGCGATCGGCCTTGACCAGTTGCCAGAGCGTCAGACGGTCGTCCAGCGGCAAGGCTTCAAGGATGTAGGCGACGTCGGCGGAGTGCAGGTCATCGAGTTTGCGTTGCAACTCGACGAGGTTCTGCCGGTGGACCAGGTTCTCGACCCGGTCATGATGCGGGCCTTCCTGGCGGTGAGTCAGGTCTTCTACAACTCGCTGGCGCTGCAGCAACTCAACCACCTGAGCCAGGCGATCCTGCAAGCTTTCCTGCGTTTTCTTTACTTCAACTTCGGACATAGGCGAACTCCACTCCCAGCAGCGGGGCACGCCGGAAGGATCAATCAGTCAATTCATGATTGGTGAAACGGGGTACTGAGTAACTACTGGGTAAGTCCATGGAGGTATTCCACAAGCCCCGGCGGGGCTGACGGGCGCAATGATACACCGCCTGACGGTTTTAAACGTTAAAAAATCTCGGCTGAAACAAGCGCTTGCACAACAAACCTGAGCATCGGCCTGATCCATGAAAATGCGACGACGTATTCCGAAAAGAAAACACACACCCCTTCGAAAATTGTAGCCGCTACCCTTGAAAAGGAACGTCACGGAGGACGCCTGATGCCATCAGTTGCTCAATTCTTTTTGGTTTTCACCCTGCTCAGCCCCCTGCCCTTGGCGGTCGCCACCACCGTTCAGCGCTGTGAGGCTGCCAATGGGCGCATTACCTTCACCACACTGGGTTGTGCCGCGGGAGAGAATGTTTCACTTCAGGACGCCCGCGCCTTTACACCTGGCAACACGATGGCGCTAATGCCGCCAGCCGAGCCCCGCGAAACATCAGGTATGAAAATCCGAAGCAGAGAGCCGACCGTGGTCGGTCAGGCGCAGGACAAGTGTGGAAACCTGATCAATGCCAGAGAGCGCCGGGAGGCAATCATCAATCAGCGAGTGATCGCCGGCATGAGCCAGCAAGACGTCGAAAGCGCCCTCGGCAAGCCAGACAGGATCAGTATTCGAAATTCAGCCACGAGCTACCGCTACGACACCCTGCGAGGTCGCAGTGCACAGGTGGAGTTCGACGAGAGAGGATGCACGAAAGGAAAAGCCAAATCCCGGACGGCAAAAAGCCCGCATTAAATGCGGGCTTTCTGTTGTATGGTGCACTCGACAGGATTCGAACCTGTGACCGCTCGGTTCGTAGCCGAGTACTCTATCCAGCTGAGCTACGAGTGCAATTTGTGTTTTTATACCAGATCACAACTGGTTGAAACCAAGTTACTTACATTGCTGTAACTAACTCTTAAATGGTGCACTCGACAGGATTCGAACCTGTGACCGCTCGGTTCGTAGCCGAGTACTCTATCCAGCTGAGCTACGAGTGCATTTGTTGCCGCGCATTATAGGCCGCCTAATCTCTATGTCAAGCACTTTTTCTAGTAATTTCAACAACTTACCGAAAAAGCCAGATTACAACGTACTACGCAAATAATGGCGGAGAACGGGGGATTCGAACCCCCGACACCCTTTTGAGGTGTACTCCCTTAGCAGGGGAGCGCCTTCGGCCACTCGGCCAGCTCTCCGCAACACGGGGCGTATATTAACCAGCTTCTTCCCCGTTTGCAAACATAAAAAACGATAAAAATTAATGGCTTGGTTCTTCGTCCTTCTCTTTCTTGATACGCAGGTAAATTTCTTCCCGGTGAACAGCTACCTCTTTGGGGGCATTAACACCGATGCGCACTTGATTTCCTTTGACGCCGAGCACGGTCACGGTGATTTCGCCATCACCGATAATCAGGCTTTCTGCACACCGACGAGTCAGAATCAGCATACCTTTCTCCTCACGCATTTCATTTCAGGGACAACAGTCTGCAAAAAAAAGGCACTCGACCCACAACCGGAGCGGTCGCAGCCCTACATGCCTGAGTATTGACTAGCGCGAGCAAAAGAACAGTCTCGGGGGGTCACGCCATTCAAAAAAACAAAAGGCGCGGTCAGACCGCGCCTTTTGGCAAACGCATCACTCGCCCTGGCGGGCCGGTGCGTCCAGTTCGAAAGCCGTGTGCAGAGCGCGCACAGCCAGTTCCAGATACTTCTCTTCGATCACTACGGAGACTTTGATTTCCGAAGTCGAGATCATCTGGATGTTGATGCTTTCCTTGGCCAGGGATTCGAACATGCGGCTGGCCACGCCTGCGTGAGAGCGCATGCCAACGCCGACGATCGACACCTTGGCGATCTTGGTGTCGCCCACGACTTCACGGGCACCCAGCTCGCCAGCGGTTTTTTCCAGCACGGCTTGCGCCGCCTGGTAGTCGTTGCGGTGCACGGTGAAGGTGAAGTCGGTGGTGTTATCGTGCGCGACGTTCTGCACGATCATGTCGACTTCGATGTTCGCGGCACTGATCGGGCCGAGAATCTTGAAGGCAACGCCCGGGATGTCTGGCACGCCACGGATGGTCAGCTTGGCTTCATCGCGGTTGAAAGCGATACCGGAAATGATCGGCTGTTCCATGGTTTCCTCTTCATCAATAGTAATGAGGGTGCCCGGACCCTCCTTGAAGCTGTGCAGTACGCGCAGCGGAACGTTGTACTTGCCGGCGAACTCGACCGCGCGGATCTGCAACACCTTGGAACCGAGGCTGGCCATTTCCAGCATCTCTTCGAAGGTGATCTTGTCCAGGCGCTGAGCCACGGACACCACACGCGGGTCGGTGGTGTAGACGCCGTCGACGTCGGTGTAGATCTGGCATTCGTCAGCCTTCAGGGCTGCCGCCAGCGCCACGCCGGTGGTGTCGGAACCGCCACGACCGAGGGTGGTGATGTTGCCGTGCTCGTCGACGCCCTGGAAACCGGCGACAACCACCACACGACCTGCCTTCAGGTCACCGCGAATCTTCTGGTCATCAATCTGCAAGATACGCGCTTTATTGTGCGCGCTATCCGTCAGAATCCGCACCTGGTTGCCGGTGTACGACACCGCCGGCACGCCGCGCTTGATCAGCGCCATGGCCAACAGGGCAATCGTCACCTGCTCACCGGTGGAAACGATCACGTCCAGCTCGCGCGGAACCGGTTGGCCGTCGCCACTGATTTGCTTGGCCAGATCGATCAGACGGTTGGTTTCGCCGCTCATTGCAGACAGCACAACCACCAGGTCATCGCCGGCATCGCGGAATTTCTTAACCTTGTCGGCGACCTGCTCGATTCTCTCGACAGTGCCGACCGAGGTGCCTCCAAATTTCTGTACGATCAAAGCCATTTCAAAGCCGCCTCTGCCCATGAAGGGCGCCCAAATAATCACTCAAACAGCGTTGCGGCCCACCACTAGACTGCGGGCCGCAAGTACTGCCTTATAGACCCTGCTCTACAAACGGAACGGTCAGGGCCAGTGCCGCATCCAGTGCGCCAGCGTCGGTACCGCCGCCTTGCGCCATGTCTGGACGACCACCACCCTTCCCGCCCACTGCCGCAGCGGCTTGCTTCATCAAATCACCGGCTTTGAGTTGGCCAGTCAGGTCTTTGGTTACGCCTGCAACCAGAACGACCTTTTCCTCATGGACACTGCCGAGCAGGATCACTGCGCGGCCGAGTTTGTTTTTCAGTTGATCGACCAGCGCCAGCAGCGCCTTGCCATCCTGACCGTCCAGACGCACGGCCAGCACTTTCACATCCTTGACGTCCAGCGCCTGGGCCGACAGATCGTCGCCCGCGGCACTGGCAGCCTTGGCTTGCAACTGCTCGAGTTGCTTCTCCAGCAGACGGTTGCGCTCCAGCACAGCCGACAGCTTGTCGATCAGGTTATCGCGGCTGCCCTTGACCAGGCTGGCCGCTTCCTTGAGTTGTTCTTCCGCCGCGTTCAAGTAAGCCAGCGCTTGCGCACCGGTGACTGCCTCGATACGACGCACGCCCGATGCCACACCGCCTTCGCTGATGATTTTCAGCAGGCCGATGTCGCCGGTACGGTTCGCGTGGATACCGCCGCACAGCTCGACGGAGAAATCGCCCATGCTCAGTACGCGTACGTTGTCGCCGTATTTTTCGCCGAACAGCGCCATGGCGCCTTTCTGCTTGGCGGTTTCGATATCGGTTTCTTCGGTTTCAACTTCGGAGTTCTTGCGAATCTCGGCGTTGACGATGTCTTCCAGCGCTTTCAGTTGTTCAGGCTTGATGGCTTCGAAGTGGCTGAAGTCGAAGCGCAGGCGCTGACTGTCGACCAGCGAGCCTTTCTGCTGAACGTGATCGCCCAGCACCTGACGCAATGCTGCGTGCAGCAAGTGAGTCGCGGAATGGTTCAGCGAAGTGGCGTGACGCACCTCGGCATCCACCTGCGCCTGAACTGGCGAGCCAACGATCAGGCTGCCCGAATCCAGCACACCGTGGTGCAGGAACGCACCGCCGGTCTTGGTGGTGTCGCGCACGTCGAAACGCGCAGCGCCAGCCTGGAGGAAACCGCAATCACCAATCTGACCACCGGATTCCGCATAGAACGGCGTCTGATCGAGAACGACCACGCCCTCTTCGCCTTCGCTCAACACGTCGACCGATTGCCCGTCCTTATAGAGAGCAACGATCTTGGCGGAACCGCTGTGAGCGGTGTAACCGGTGAATTCGGTGTCCACATCAACCTTGACCAGGCTGTTGTAGTCCATGCCGAAGGAACTGGCGGAACGGGCACGAACGCGCTGGGCTTCCATCTCACGCTCGAAACCTTCTTCGTCGATGGTCAAGCTACGCTCGCGAGCGATGTCGCCGGTCAGGTCCATCGGGAAACCGTAGGTATCGTAGAGTTTGAACACCACGTCGCCCGGCACCACGTCGCCCTTGAGCTCGGCCAGATCCTGCTCGAGGATCTTCAGGCCCTGCTCCAGGGTCTTGGCGAATTGCTCTTCTTCGGCCTTCAACACGCGCTCGATGTGCGCCTGCTGGGATTTCAGTTCCGGGAAGGCTTCGCCCATCTCGGCGACCAGGGCCGCGACGATTTGATAGAAGAAGCTGCCCTTGGCGCCCAGCTTGTTACCGTGACGGCAGGCGCGACGGATGATCCGGCGCAGCACGTAGCCGCGGCCTTCGTTGGACGGCAGCACGCCGTCGGCGATCAGGAAGCCGCAGGAACGGATGTGGTCAGCCACGACTTTCAGCGAAGCCTGGGCGTCGTTGGTGCAACCGATGGCCTTGGCCGAAGCGCTCAGCAGGCTCTGGAACAGGTCGATTTCATAGTTCGAGTGAACGTGCTGCAGCACGGCACTGATCCGCTCCAGGCCCATGCCGGTGTCGACCGACGGCGCTGGCAGCGGGTGCAACACGCCATCGGCGGTGCGGTTGAACTGCATGAACACGTTGTTCCAGATTTCGATGTAACGGTCGCCGTCTTCTTCCGGCGAGCCCGGTGGGCCACCCCAGATGTCGGCGCCGTGATCGTAGAAAATCTCGGTGCAAGGACCGCACGGGCCGGTATCGCCCATGGTCCAGAAGTTGTCGGAGGCGTACGGTGCGCCCTTGTTGTCGCCAATGCGCACCATGCGCTCGGCCGGAACCCCGATTTCCTTGGTCCAGATGTCGTACGCCTCGTCATCGCTGGCGTAGACGGTGACCCAGAGCTTTTCCTTCGGCAGGTTCAACCACTTGTCGGAAGTCAGGAAGTTCCAGGCGTAGCTGATGGCATCACGCTTGAAATAATCACCGAAGCTGAAGTTACCCAGCATTTCGAAGAAAGTGTGGTGACGAGCGGTATAACCGACGTTTTCCAGGTCGTTGTGCTTGCCGCCGGCGCGCACGCATTTCTGGCTGCTGACAGCGCGGGTGTACGCGCGCTTTTCCTGGCCCAGGAAGCAGTCCTTGAACTGGTTCATCCCCGCGTTGGTGAACAGCAGGGTTGGGTCGTTGCCCGGAATCAAAGAGCTGGAGGCTACACGGGTGTGGCCTTGCTCTTCGAAGAAGCGAAGGAAGGCTTCACGGATTTCTGCGCTTTTCATTAGGTTCTTCCACGGAGGCTGCGGCCAAAGGCCTGTTCGAAACGTCAACAGACGAAGCGACGGCAAAGGGCCGCATTATATCGGCCCTGCGCGCGGGGTACAGCGTGTTTATACGATAGAAACGGTCAATTGGAGTGCTAACGCTATCACTTGCGCGAAAAGTCGACGAATGTCGCGACGACCTGCTCGATTTGCGCACGGCTGACGTCCATGTGCGTGACCATGCGCAGACGCGCAGCGGCACTGAGTTTGATCCCGCGCTTGGCGGCAAAGGCCTTGATGGCCTCGGCCTGGTCGCCCATCTGCACGTAAACCATGTTGGTCTGCACCGGTTCGACCTCGAACCCCGCCCCGCGCAGGCCTTCGGCCAGCAACTGCGCGTTGGCATGGTCATCGGCCAGGCGCTCTACGTTGTTATCCAGCGCATACAGGCCTGCCGCCGCGAGAACCCCGGCCTGACGCATGCCGCCACCGACCATCTTGCGCAGGCGCCGGGCCTTGCCGATCAGCTCGGCCGAGCCGCAGAGCACCGAACCGACCGGTGCGCCCAGGCCTTTGGACAGGCACACCGAGACGGAATCGAAATACTGGGTGATTTCCCGGGCATCCACACCCAGCTTCACTGCCGCGTTGTACAGACGTGCGCCGTCCAGGTGCAGTTGCAAGCCATGCTCGCGGGTAAAACTGCGCGCCCGCGCCAGGTATTCCAGCGGCAGGACCTTGCCTTGCATGGTGTTTTCCAGCGCCAGCAAACGGCTGCGGGCGAAATGGAAGTCGTCCGGCTTGATCGCTGCAGCGACCTGCGCCAGGTCCAGCGAACCATCGGCCTGCACCTCCAGCGGTTGCGGCTGGATCGAGCCAAGCACCGCTGCGCCACCCCCTTCGTACTTATAAGTGTGGGCCTGCTGGCCGACGATGTACTCGTCACCGCGCTCGCAATGGGCCATCAACCCCAGCAGGTTGCTCATGGTGCCGGTCGGCACGAACAGTGCCGCGGCGAAACCCAGGCGTCTGGCCAGTTCGGCTTCCAGGTGATTGACCGTCGGATCTTCGCCATACACGTCATCGCCGGTGGCGGCCTTGGTCATTGCCTCGAGCATGCCGGCGCAAGGTTGGGTGACGGTGTCGCTGCGAAGATCGATAACACTCATGAATCTGGCCTCGGTAAGCAGGGGGAAATCCCTTTCAGGAAAGAATTACTGCGGGCATGGCGACGATTAATCAACCCTTGCGTAGGAAAAGGCCGATTAAACCAACGGAAAAGTCGATGACAATCATCCAAAAGGGGTCATGCGCATACCGCAAATATGTGATAAAAACGCTGCGCCGCCAAACATTTGGGCGGCAAAAACGTTCTCAGGGCGGGGTGCAACTCCCCACCGGCGGTAATTGCGCGCAATGCGCATAGCCCGCGAGCGCTTGGTGACAGCACGGCTTCGGCGGTGCCTGACAGCAAGGTCAGCAGACCCGGTGTGATCCCGGGGCCGACGGTCATAGTCCGGATGAAGAGAGAACGGGATTGACAACAAAGGGCCGTCCGCCGGCATTCGTGCGAGCGTGCGTACCCTCAGATCCCCTTCGATTCATAACGCCCTGTTTTTCACACAAACAGGAGTCAGAACATGCAACCCACCGCAATCGACAGCAAAAGCAAACACCATCAGGGCGAGCGCGTAGCGTTCATCCAGGCCTGCTGGCACAAGGACATTGTCGACCAGAGCCGTAAAGGCTTCGTCGCCGAAATGATTACCCAGGGTTATCAGGAATCCGACATCGATTTCTTCGAAGTCGGCGGCGCCTTTGAAATGCCCCTGCACGCCAAGTTGCTGGCCAAGACCGGTCGTTATGCCGGCATCGTCGCCGCAGCCCTGGTGGTGGACGGCGGGATCTACCGTCACGAGTTCGTCGCCCAGTCGGTGGTCAGCGGCCTGATGCAGGTTCAACTGGAAACCGAAGTGCCGGTGTTCTCGGTGTCCCTGACCCCGCACCACTTCCATGCCGGTGAAGAACACCAGAAGTTCTTCTTCGAGCATTTCCTGCATAAAGGTCAGGAAGCGGCGAAGACTTGCGCGGATACGCTGATGAAGATCCGCTCGCTGCGTCGCAGTGAGCCGCGTGCGGTAGCTGTCTAAAGGCTAAGTGAGGTCTATGGCCTCACTCAAAACCAAATGTGGGAGTGGCGGTGCGACGATTCGACTTGCTCGCGAAAGCGGTGTAACAGTCACATCGATTCTGGATGTGCCTCCGCTTTCGCGAGCAAGCCCGCTCCCACATTGGTTCTATGCTGAATTCAAGCCAGGTTTTCGTCGGTAGTCGGCACAACCAGGATGCCGGCACGCAAACCATTCTTCACCCTGGGGTTCGGGAAGATGATTCGGGCGCCCTCTTCCTCGATGATCCAGCGGGTGTTGGCGATATCTTCCGCCAGCAGGTAACCCACTTCCAGTTCCGAAAAGTTCTCGATGTCTGCCGGCAGGTTCAGGCGGAAGCTGTCGCTGTGCTTGATGATTTCTCGCGCCACGCTGTACAGCTGCAAACCGTCCAGCGCGTCCTCAGTCAGTTCTGGTTCGGTGCCCTCGATGATCTGCTTGAGGCGCTTCTCCAGCAGCGACACGTTGACACCGTCGTTCTGACCGAACGGCCGCGCCTTGCCCAACTCCAGGGTAAAGGCCTCGGCACCCAGCTTGTCGTAGGTATAGGAGCTGAACACAATGGACGGCTTGTTCTGCAGCAACACCGCTTCCATGCCGGCAGCACGCAGGCGCGCCAGTTGCTGACGCGAATGCTGGCGGTCTTCCTTCCACGGGTACAAGGCGAACTGCTCGATTTTCGAGCCACGAATCGCCGTGTGCAGGTCGTAGTGCAGGCGCTGGCGATCCGGCAGGCTGAAGAAGCTGGCAGCCAAACGCTCCAGCTCACAGGCGCGCAGGGCTTCGCAACCGCTGCTTTGTTCGTGACGGCCATTGAACAGCCGATTGACGTCCTGCTCGACGAAACGCTCGCCCTTGCGAATCGCTTCCGGGTTGCCGAACAGGAACAGAATACGTGCGCGCGGCTTCAAGTCGCCGCGGGCAATGTCGTGCAACAGGCGATCGAGCAATTCGATCGGCGCTGTTTCGTTGCCGTGGATACCCGCCGACAGCAGCAGGTCCAGGCCATTGTCACGCGCTTCAGGTGGCCGGACTTCCAGCGCACCTTCGCTCAACCAGCGCATGCGCACGCCTTCGACAGTCAGTTGAGTCTTCTCCGCCGGTTCGCGGCCGGCGAGGGTCAGTTCAAGCAGTTTGCCGAGGGCGAGCATAGAGCGGTTTCCTTAATGGTCGTGGTTGCAATCCGGGCCGTGAACGTGATCCTCGTCGTCGCCGAGTTCAGCCGGTTCCATCTCCAGTTGCAGACTTACCAGATTAGTCGCCAATGGGCGCAACAGCAGGTTGGCGTATTCGGCATCGCCTTCCTCGACGTCCACGCCGATCAGCAACTGACCACGGCCGTCCTGCTGGATCCACAGCTCTTTACCTTGCCACAGGACCGCGACGCGGGTGCAGGACGTTTCCAGTTGCGTGCCGTCGGTGTCTTCAAGGATCAGCTGCAGGGTATCGCTCATGTCTTTACGCTCTCGTTTGAGATGAATCAGCGCGCTGCCGTAGAAAGCGGCGCGCCGTCGATCAATTGATCTGGAATGGATAAACCGCGCCCAGTTTAAGGATTTGCGTCAGTTCATCCAGTGCCGTCCGGCACTCAAGCAGCAATTGCGGGTCCGCCAGATCGTTTTCGGTCATGCGGTCGCGGTAGTGCTTCTCGACCCATTCGGTCAGTGTGCCGTACAACGGTGCCGTCATGATAACCCCTGGGTTGACGGCCGCCAGTTCGGTTTCGTTGAGCGCGACACGCAGTCGAAGGCAAGCAGGGCCACCGCCGTTCTGCATGCTCTGCTTGAGATCGAAGACTTTCACTTCGCGGATCAGGCCGCCGGAGCTGGTCAAACCCTGCAAGTACTGCCAGACACGCTCGTTGCCACGGCATTCTTCCGGCACGATCAACAGCATGGAGCCGTCAGGACGCGACAGCAGTTGGCTGTTGAACAGGTAGGAACGAACCGCGTCTTCCACGCTGACGGCGGAACGTGGCACACACACAGACTGAAATTTCCCACCGACTTTGGCGAGTTTGCTCTGCAATTCAGCGAGCATCTTCTCGGTCTCGAGGAACGCGTCCTCGTGATAGAACAGCACTTCACCATTACCCACGGCGATCACGTCGTTGTGGAACACGCCCTGATCGATCACCGACGGGTTCTGCTGGGCGTAGACCACGCCGTCATCGCTCAAGCCGTGCAAACGGGCAACGGCCTGGGACGCTTCGAGGGTCTGGCGCGCCGGGTACTTCTGCGGTGCCGGGTAGCGGGTGTCGAACGCACTGCGGCCGAACACGAAGAACTCGACACCGGCTTCGCCGTATTCACGGCAGAAACGCGTGTGGTTGGCCGCGCCTTCGTCACCGAATTGCGCCACGGCCGGCAAGGCGGCGTGGTGGGCGAAGTGTTTCTGGTCAGCGAACATCGCCCCCAGCACGCGGCTGGTGGTCGGGTGTTCGATGCTGCGGTGGTATTTGCAGTTGAGGTTGGCGGCGGTGAAATGCACGCGGCCATCAGCGGTGTCGGCGCTCGGGCTGACGGTCGCGGCGTTGGCCACCCACATGCTCGACGCCGAGCAACTGGCCACCAGCAGCGGCATCGCCTCTTTGGCAGCGCGCTCGATCACTTGAGCGTCGGTGCCGCCAAAGCCCAGGCGACGCAGTGCAGCCACATCCGGGCGCTCTTGCGGTGCCAGTACGCCTTGCTGGAAACCCATTTCCATCAGCGCTTTCATCTTTGCCAGGCCTTGCAGCGCCGCTTCCTTGGGGTTGGAAGACTGCTGGCTGTTGCTCTGGGACGCGACGTTGCCGTAGGACAGGCCGCCGTAGTTATGGGTCGGCCCCACTAGACCGTCAAAATTGACTTCATAGGATTTCATCAGCGAGGCTCCACGAGAATCTGTTGTTATAGGCTTCAGTAACTGTTCTTTTAGACCGGGTCGCGGCCATCGCGAGCAAGCTCGCTCCCACAGTGATTGCGTCGTACACAAGATATGTGAACGCCACCGAACCTGTGGGAGCGGGCTTGCCCGCGATGGGCATCACGCCATCTTCACGCCAGGCGTAAGGGCCGCTGGCAACACCAGGCTCGGCGTTTCCAGCGAGGCCACCGGGTACGCGCAGTAATCCGCCGCGTAGTAAGCGCTGGCGCGGTGGTTACCCGAGGCCCCTACGCCGCCGAATGGCGCGCTGCTCGCGGCACCGGTCAGTTGCTTGTTCCAGTTGACGATACCGGCGCGGCTTTCCAGCCAGAACTGCTGGTAGCGTGCTTCGGAGTCCGACAGCAGGCCGGCGGCCAGACCGTAGGCGGTGTCGTTGGCTTCAGCGATCGCCGCTTCAAAATCAGCGTAGCGGATCACCTGCAGCAACGGGCCGAACAGCTCTTCGTCAGGACGATCGGCAACGGCGCTCACGTCCAGGATGCCCGGGGTCAGCAAGGCCGATTGAGCCTGAGGCTGAGTCATTTCCAGCAGCGCCACGGCGCCATTGGCCAGCAGATGCTCTTGCGCATCCATCAACGCTTTCGCAGCGCCAAGGGAAACCACCGAGCCCATGAACGGCGCCGGCTGCTGATCGAAGGCTCCGACTGAGAGGGTCGAGCTGACCGCCACCAGGCGCGCCAGCAACGAGTCGCCCCAGGCACCTTGCGGCACCAGCAAGCGACGGGCACAGGTGCAACGCTGGCCGGCGGAAATGAACGCCGACTGAATGATGGTGTACACCGCGGCATCGAGGTCGGCGACCTGATCGACCACCAGCGGGTTGTTACCGCCCATTTCCAGCGCCAGGATCTTGTCCGGACGACCGGCAAATTGCTGGTGCAGGTGATTGCCGGTCCGGCTGGAACCGGTGAAGAACAGCCCGTCGATGCCCGGGTTCGCGGCCAGGGCGATGCCGGTTTCGCGAGCGCCTTGCAGCAGGTTCAAGACGCCAGCTGGCAGGCCAGCCTCGATCCAGCACTTGACCGTCAGCTCAGCGACTTTCGGTGTCAGTTCGCTAGGCTTGAACAGCACGCTGTTACCGGCCAACAGTGCCGGCACGATATGGCCGTTCGGCAGGTGACCCGGGAAGTTGTAAGGACCGAACACTGCCACCACGCCGTGGGGTTTGTGGCGCAGCACAGCGGTGGCATCGCCCAGCGGCCCGCTCTTCTCGCCGGTACGTTCGCGGTAGCTCTGCACCGAGATGGCAATCTTGTTGACCATGCTGGTGACTTCGGTCGCCGCTTCCCACAGGGGTTTGCCGGTTTCTTCGCCGATGGTATGAGCCAATTCGTCAGCGTGATTCTTCAGCGCGGCGGCAAAGGCCTCCAGCACCGAGATACGCTCTTCCAGGGTGCGCCGCGCCCAGTCCGGGAACGCCTGACGCGCCGCTTGCACAGCCGACTCGACCTGACCGGCGGTGGCTCCGACGCCGGACCACAGCACCTGCTGCGTCACCGGGTTCAGCGACTCGAAGGCTTCGCCCCCACCTGCCAGCCATTCACCTGCGATGTAAAGCGACTTCATTATTTCGACTCCCGAGCTGCGGACAACGCCACGGCGCGCACTTGATCGCCCGCGTTGAGTTGAAGACGTTTGGCGGTCAACGGGTCGACCACCAGGGTGCCGGCGGCCAGACGTGCAGGCGCGGCAGTGATCCGGCAGTCCTCGCGCTTGCGGTTGTGAATGATGAATGGCGTGGCATCGTCACCCGGTGTGCCGACGGCCAGCACCAGCGCCTGGCTGTCGCGCACGGCGCGGATCTTGCCCGTTTCGCACTCGATCGCCGGGCCTGCGTCGAAGATATCGACGTAGCCCTGGTAGCTGAAACCTTCGCTCTTGAGCATGGCCAGCGCCGGCTCGGTGTCCGGATGAACCTGACCGATCACATTGCGCGCATCCGGCGACAGGAAGCAGGTGTACAGCGGGAATTTCGGCATCAGTTCGGCGATGAACGCCTTGTTGCCCACGCCGGTCAGGTAGTCAGCCTGGCTGAATTCCATCTTGAAGAAGTGCCGGCCCAGGCTTTCCCAGAACGGCGAACGCCCGGCCTCGTCGGAAACACCGCGCATTTCGGCAATGATCTTGTTGCCGAACAGTTGCGGGAATTCGGCGATGAACAGCATCCGCGCCTTGGACAGCATGCGACCGTTGAGGCCACTGCGGAAATCGGCGTGCAGGAACAGCGAGCACAGCTCGGAGTTGCCGGTCAGGTCGTTGGCCAGGAACAGCGTCGGGATTTCACGATAGATGTTCAACTCTTGCGAGGCGCTGACCGTCAGACCGACCCGGAAGTTGTACCAAGGCTCACGCAGGCCAACGGCGCCGGCAATGGCGGAAATACCCACCACGCGCCCGTCGTCATCTTCGAGCACGAACAGGTAGTCCGCGTCGCCCCGCCCGGCTTCGCCGCGAAAGGTCTTCTCGGCCCAGCCGACCCGATGGGCCAGCCGCTCTTCGTTGGCCGGCAAGGTGGTCAGGCCGGTGCCGGTGCTGCGGGCCAGGTCGATCAGAGCGGGTAAATCGCTGCTGCGTACGGGACGAACGATCATGCTATCTCCTCAAACGGGCCGCTTGCGCCACCCGTGAAACTTCGCTGCTTTCTAAACGAGCAATCAGGCCAGGTCGCTGTTAAACCGCGACCAGGCGCACGCTGGCACCCTCGCCGACACCCAGGGCTTCGGCGGCCTCCAGGTCCAGGGTCACCGGTTTGCCCGGCGCGTAATCGAGCTCGAGCATGACCGCGCGGTAATCCTGCAACTGGGCATTGGCAACCAGGTACTGGCGACCGACGCCTTTGACCGGCTCACCGATCTTCACCGGCACCACACGGCTCTGGGCGATCGAACGGATCCCCGAGACACGGGCATGCAGGGTCGGGCCACCGTCGAAGATGTCGATGTAGTGATCGGTCTCGAAACCTTCGCGCATCAGAATGTCGAAGGTGATCTGCGCGCGCGGGTGCACCTGGCCCATGGCTTCTTGAGCGGAGTCCGGCAAAAGTGGCACGTAGATCGGGTAATGCGGCATCAGTTCGGCAAGGAACGTACGGCTTTTCAGCCCGCACAGACGCTCGGCTTCGGCGTAGTTGAGGTCGAAGAAGTTGCGACCGATGGCATCCCAGAACGGCGAGTCGCCGTTTTCATCGCTGTAACCGACGATTTCGGTCACCACGGAATCGGCAAAACGCTCCGGATGGCTGGCCACGAACAGCAAACGGCCACGGGAGTTGAGCTCCGACCAAGGCGACCCCACCAGCTCGCGCTGCACATAGAAGCTGGTCAGCAAGCTGTTGCCGGTCAGGTCGTGGCACTGGGAGAGCACGTGGATCTTGTTGTGAATCTTCAACTCGCGGGAAGCGTGCACGAAGGTTTCGTTGCGGAAGCTGTAGAACGGCTCGGAGTAACCGGCCGACGCCACGATGGCCGAGCAACCGACCAGCTTGCCGGTGGTGGAGTCTTCGAGGACGAAGAAATAGCTTTCCTCACCGTTGAAGCTCACTTCGGCGGCGAACGAGGCTTCGCTTGCCGCGATCTTGTCGCTCAGGCGCTCAACGTCATCCGGCAAGGAAGTGACACCAATCGGACTGTCCGCAGCCAGACGCTGTACCTCGCCCAGATCAGCCATTTGCGCGGGGCGCATCACCAGCATGGTGTCACTCCTTAATCTCAGAACTTACAGAAAAAAATCCCGGGCCATCTCCGCAGGAGACTGTGGGAGCGGGCTTGCTCGCGAAAGCGGTGGGTCAGACAGCAAAAATGTTGACTGATACACCGCTTTCGCGAGCAAGCCCGCTCCCACATTTGATCCGGCCCGGAACAAAAATTGGGTTCGACGCCTGAAAGGTCAGGCGTCGAAGGGTCTATCAGGCTTGCGTCAGTTTTGCCGCGGCACGTTCGAAGCGGTCCAGACCGGCATCGATATCCGCGTCTTCCACCACCAGGCTCGGGGCGAAACGCACCACGTCCGGGCCGGCTTGCAGAATCATCAGGCCTTCTTGTTCAGCGGCATTGAAGATGTCCTTGGCCTTGCCTTTCCAGGCATCGCTCAGCACACAGCCGATCAACAGACCCAGGCCACGGACCTGGGTGAACAGGCCGTATTTCTCGCCGATCTGCTCAAGACGTGCCTTGAACTTGTCGTGCTTGGCATTGACGCCAGCCAGCACCTCTGGGGTGTTGATCACGTCGATCACCGCGCCTGCGACAGCACACGCCAGCGGGTTGCCGCCGTAAGTGGTGCCGTGGGTGCCGACGACCAGGTGCTTGGCCAGGTCTTCGGTGGTCAGCATGGCGGCGATCGGGAAACCACCGCCCAGGCTCTTGGCGCTGGTCAGGATGTCCGGGATCACGCCGTAATGCTGGTAGGCGAACAGGTGGCCGGTACGGCCCATGCCGGTTTGCACTTCGTCGAACACCAGCAGCGCGTTGTGCTCGTTGCACAGTTCGCGGGCGCCTTGCAGGTAGGCCAGTTCGGCCGGCAGTACGCCGCCCTCACCTTGAATAGGCTCCAGGACCACGGCGCAGGTCTTGTCGGAAACGGCAGCTTTCAACGCAGCCAGATCGTTGTACGGCACGTGGGTGATGCCGGTGATCTTCGGACCGAAGCCATCGGAATACTTCGACTGGCCACCGACGTTCACGGTGAACAGGGTACGGCCGTGGAAGCTGTTGAGCGCGGCGATGATCTCGTACTTCTCGCTGCCATAACGGTCGAACGCGACACGACGGGCCAGCTTGAAGGCGGCCTCGTTGGCTTCGGCGCCGGAGTTGCAGAAGAAGGCGCGCTCGGCAAAGGTGGCGTCGACCAGCTTGTGTGCCAGGCGCAGGGCCGGCTCATTGGTGAACACGTTGGACACGTGCCACAGCTTGTTCGCCTGCTCGGTCAAGGCACCGACCAGCGCCGGATGCGCGTGACCCAATACGTTGACGGCGATCCCGCCGGCGAAGTCGATCAGCTCGCGACCGGACTGGTCCCAAACGCGGGAACCGGCGCCACGCACAGGAATGAATGCGGCAGGCGCATAGTTGGGAACCATTACCTGATCGAAATCGGCGCGTTGTACCGCAGCGTGCTCAACGGACATCGGAGTCTCCTGAAGAGAAAACACTCGCCTGAAACTGGCGAGCTTGGTGAGGATTGTAAGGACAGTTTTCGGCCCGGCCTTGCCGCCAAGCGACAACTTCTTATAGCGCAAACCCCGGATTTTCCCGGGTTTACGGCAATGCGACATATAGGGTCGCAAAGGCGCAGTTTAACTGGCGGCGGACGTTTGCGGCAGGCTTGCTGCGTTGTAACTCATGGCAATGGCCCGAGCGCGGTAAATATGTACCGCACAGCGTCCGGGCTAACGCGGTTTCCTAGGGGTCTCATCCAACTTCGATGGTCACCTTAACCGCATGAATACCCAACATACCGACATTGCTAGCGACGCCTTCAGGCCAGACGCTCACTATCAGCACTTGAGCAACGTGATCCCCTCCTGGCTCCGCCAAGCAACGCCTCAACGGCGTGAGGCACTGCGCAACAGCGCGCCAGGCATTCCGGCCGGGCTCAAGGACGCTCCACCCCATCAGCATGCAGAACTGGGCAAACTCATTGCCCGTCATGTGAGCAGCCAGAACCAGGTTGATCAAATGATGGCAAAGCTGCAGAGCCCCGCCGACTTTGCCAAACCACTACTCGAAACGGCGCTCAAGACCCAATTTGGCCTGGAACTGGACGCTCATAAAACGTTCCTTCGCCTTTATATCCCGGCTCACATTCCATGGCTTCGGCTGAAATCCGGCGCTGCGCGCATCTGGACGGTGTCGCTGCTGGATGCCGCATTGCACAATTTTGAAAGCGCCGAAACCAATGCAGACGCCTTCGAGCCCGCCTCGACTTACATCACGCCCCCTTCTGCTACCGGGCAATTCAATACATTGCCGCAGATACTGGAAAAGATGCCCATCACGGCTTTTACCCGCCTCTGCCGGGAACTGGACATTGGCCAGCGCTATAAAGAGTATCTGGACGACAATCTTGGCATCAGCAATCCCGTGGCCGCGGCAATACTGAAATCGAAAATTCACGACAGCCAGAAAACCGCAATCACCGCTGCCCTGCACATGGCGCAGATGCAAAAAATGCTGGGCAGTGACGTCCACCAACTGACTCTTGGCTTGCTCGACAACCTGCCTACTTTACGTTTGCATGGTCTGCCCTGGGGCTTCCATGAACTGACAATCATGAACGCTCGCCTGACCGGCATCGTTTTGTTTGCACCGGATCTGGAGCGCGCAACAGATGTGGTCAGAGTGGTGGCCTACATTCCTGACGACCCCGAACACCCGATCAAGGAATACAGTTCAACCGCCGCATTCGCCGAGGAACTTGGCAAGCGCTTGCGTGCCCCCGAATACCAACAGTTTTTCAGTCGATTCATCAATCATGAGGATCGCGGGCACTTTTTCGCGCAGTTGAACAACGAGCTATCACCTTTAACCTGGCAGCCTGTTCCACCGGGCGATCCGCACCCGACCTGGCGAGAGCGCCCCAACCAACGTCCCGACTTGCACATTGCGGCCACGCCGGTGAAAGACGATCTCTTGACCCACCTCTACCAGAGCAAGCTCAACAAGATCCTCAACGATGCGCGGGTGATCGCGGTATCCACCGCAACAGTCGACCAGAGAGCCCGCTGGGCGTTATGGGACTCCTTTACCGAAATAGCTTCGACCCTGCTGAACATCGCAGCCTTTATTGCCCTGCCGTTCGTACCTTTCCTTGGCGAGTTGATGCTGGCCTACATGGCCTACCAGTTGCTCGACGAAACCTTCGAAAGCATTGTTGACTGGGCCGAGGGCCACACCACCGAGGCCTTCGAGCATTTCATGGGCGTTGTTGAATCCGCCGTACAACTGGGCACCTTTGCGGTGGGTGGCGTGGTCGCGGCGGGAGAACTTCGCGCGATCCTGCCCAAGGAAATTGTGCAGTTCATCGACCGTTTCAATTCAGTGAAGCGGCCCAATGGCGAAACCCGCTATTGGAAACCCGACCTGACCACCTACGAGCACCCCGCCACACTCCCGGCAGACTCAAAACCGGATTCACTCGGACTGCACAGGCATCAAGGTAAAACCCTGTTACCCCTGGAAGGCAAAAACTACGCCGTCAGCGAGGACTCAGTCATCGGCGAGCATCGCATCGACCACCCCACCCGCCCTGACGCCTACAAACCACAACTGCGGCACAACGGCAGCGGCGCCTGGCAAACCGAACTCGACCAGCCGTTGAGTTGGGACCAGGCCACCGTGCTGCACCGTATCGGCCCGGACATGCAGCGATTTTCGGCCAGTACCCGCGAGCGCATCCTCAGTATCAGCGGCAGCCACGAAGATGCCCTGCGCAAGATGCACGTGAATACCGGGCAGGTGCCGCCGTTGTTGGCCGACACACTCAAACGCTTCGGGATCGATCAGGACATACAAACCTTTATCGATCAGATCGGCAGCAACCAGCCGGAGCACTTCCTCAAGGCGGATCCCGTGACACAACTGGAACTGCTCAATGAAAACGGTTACTGGCCGGCAAACAAAGGCCTGCGACTGATCGACGAAAATGCGCAAACCCTTTGGCAAAGCCCGGCGCCCGATGTACCCGTGGTGGAAGTCGACGCCTCCCGCCTCACCGACGGCGACCTGCTGAAAACCTTTCTCCTGCCCCTGTCGGACAGCGAAGCCAGAACGCTGATGGGCGAAGAATTCGCTCACCCCTCCCCTGGCCTGGAAAACCGGGCGCAGCGGTTGCGCAAGATACTTGCGCGGCTTGCCGAACAGAAACGGCAAGGCCTGTTCGATCAGCGTTATCGCAGACTCGAACGTGGCGCTAGCGCGGCCATACAAGTGGTTATGGATGCCGAGCCCGGACTGCCACGCAGCGTAGCTCAAGCAATTGTGGACACAGCAAGCGACCAGGAACTGCAGCAGCTAAAGAACGCAACCGTTGCCCCTCGATTAGCCGAGCTGAGCCGAGAGGCCGGATTGCAAGTGCGCGTGACACGCGCCTACGAGGGGCTTGATTTGCCATCGACCGAGAACAACCTCGACACCGACCGGCTGGCCTTGCACACCCTGGAAAAACTGCCAGGCTGGACGGGACAGCTACGGTTGGAAATCCGCCAGTATGCCCATGAGGGCCTGCTGATCGAGAGCCTTGGCCATGCCGACGCGCCTCTGCGTAAAGTGCTGGTACTCAGAGAGGACGGCTCTTATCAGGCCTTCGATCATGACGGCGAAGAACTCAGCGGCATGGGCTCGCTCTACACCTGCCTGCTACAGGCCATGCCGGACAGCGAACGCACCGCCCTGAATCTGAATATCGGTGAAGGTGAACGGCTCAAGCAGCTGATTCGCCAGCATGCCTTGAGCCGAGATGCATTGCGCGCGCGGCTGGTTCAACACCCCGACCTCAAACCCACCTACGACCCAAAGGTAATGCGCTTGCTCGGTGGCAGTGACGGGTATCGTCAAATGCCACGCAACACACCTACCTTGCAAGCTCGGGCTCAGACACTGTTCCCCCATCTATCCACCGAAGAGCTCGACGCCTTCGTCGAACGCTTGCAACAGCACCCAAACGGACCGCGGGCAGAACTGAGTCGGCTTATGGTTCAACACACGCAGCTCCAGGAAACGCTTTCTTCCTGGCGCGACGAAATTCCGCTGTTTATTCCAGACACACAAATCAGGGTCACTCCCGAGCAATTCGCTGCACAAAAGCAGGTCCGTCGACAGTTCACCATCGACCTGATGGACTGCTGGCGACAGCAATGGACCCTTTCCGAGACCGCGCCTGAAACAGTCGAATTCAACTTCTTCCAACCGATCATCGGCGAATTGCCAACCCTGAGCACCGACTTCAGCGGCGTCACAATGCTTACACTGGAAGGCAGCAGCGCCACGCGGGGCATGCATGAGTTTCTGCGCAGCTTTACCGGTTTACGCATCCTGAAACTGCGCGATTTCAACCTTGGCCACTTACCGGAAACCCTTCCATCGCTGCAGCTCGAAGAACTCATTCTGAGCAATTGCGCGATCACCCTCAGCCCAGAAAGCCAGGTCGGGCTCGCGGGCCTGCATCGGTTGACCACAATGGACCTGTACAAGAACCCCTTGGGCCTGACACCCGATGTCGGCAGCATGCCCGATTTGAATTACATCGACGTATCGCAGACGGGCATTACTGAACTCCCGCGCGATTTATTGACTCGCCCACGCCTGCGCACCGCCCTGCTCAATAACAACCAGATCAAAGAGTTGCCCGGCGAACTTTTCACGTTGCAACAACGCACACAGGAGGGTTTCGACCTGGGCAACAATCCGCTTTCAAGCGCAGCCCGCGAACGCCTCAAACAGCACTTCCTGCAGACCCGTCAGGACTTCGGTATCTTTGCCGAAGAAGCAGATATCCACCGCGCGCAGGCACTGTACCCCTGGATGGACCAGGAAGATGCCAGCAAATTCGTCTACAAACTGCCCGGGACCCTGGATGAGGGGCGAGTCGAACTGACCCGCCTGGAAGTCGAACTCACCACCCTGGAGAACGACCTGTCCGCCTGGACCGGCAATATTCCCGCCGTCCACCCCCACAGCAATCAACCCTTCACTGCCCAGCAACTGCTGATCGAACACTCGACGCGGGACGCATTCAGAGAGTCCGTACTGCGCTGCTGGCGCCGGGAAACCGAGCTGGATGATATCGACGATTCACTGCAAGCAACTACTTATGACCTGAGCCTGGACACGCGGATTACCGGTAACCTGCCGACACTGAGCGCAGATTTCAGCCATGTTTCTCTGGTTTACCTGGGTAGCGAGAGCGGCCTGACCACAGGCGTCACCGGATTTCTGGAGTGCTTCCCCAAACTCAAGACCCTCGTTATCAACGACTTCAGGCTAGGCGATCTCCCGGAGGCGATCTTCCGGATGAGCGATTTGAGATCGCTCAATCTCCTCGACTGCAACATCACCCTGACCCCGCAGTCTGCCCTGAACCTGGCCGAGATGGCCCACCTGGAGTTCATCGACTTGAGAGACAATCCGCTGGGGCTGGCTCCGGATATCAGCCAGATGGCGGACCTGGCGACCCTGCAACTGGACAACTGCGGGCTCACCGAATTACCCGCTGGACTGTTGCAGCTCAAGAGCCTGGAAACCGTAGACCTGAGCGACAACGCGATCAGCCGGATACCCGCCGACCTCCTCGAACTGCCGCTGGAGATCGCCGAAAGCATCAACTTGCGGGGCAATCCGTTCTCCGAAGACAGCCTGCAGATCCTGATCGAGTATTTCAGGCTGACCAGTGTCGACTTCGGCGTTCAGGAAGTGATCGATCGGGCAGAATTGGAAGTGTCGACGTCCGAGGCGTCCGAACCGGAAGACTGATCGGGATCAGGAGCTGCTCAGCCGCGTTCCGGCGGCACCGATGACAATTCGAACGGGCTGCTGCTGCGCCGCTGGTTGCGATCTTCCCGCGGCGTGGCACCGAAGAAATTGCGGTAGGCGCTGGAGAAATGCGGCCCCGAGGAGAAGCCACAGGACAGGCCGATCTGGATGATCGATTTGCTGGTTTGCATCAACATCTGCCGGGCCTTGTTCAGGCGCAGTTCCAGGTAATACTGGCTCGGCACACGGTTGAGGTATTGCTTGAAGATCCGCTCCAGCTGCCGACGGGATACGCACACGTGCTGGGCGATTTCGTCGGTGGTCAGCGGCTCTTCGATGTTGGCTTCCATGAGCAACACGGCTTGTGTGAGCTTCGGATGGCTGGAACCGAGGCGGTTCTGTAACGGAATGCGCTGGCGCTCGCCGCCCTCGCGGATGCGTTCGACCACCAGCTCTTCAGACACCGCACCGGCCAGTTCCGCACCGTGATCGCGGGCCAGCACGGCCAGCAACAAGTCGAGCACCGACATCCCGCCGCACGCGGTCAGGCGATCGCGATCCCAGTCGAACAGGTGACTGGTGGCGATGACCTTCGGAAAGCGCTCGGCGAAATCATCCTGCCAGCGCCAGTGCACAGCCGCGCGATAACCGTCGAGCAAACCCAACTGCGCCAGCGGGTAAACACCGGCCGACAGACCGCCGATCACACAACCGGAACGCACCAGTTGCTTGAGCGCACTGCTGAGCGCCGGCGCCAGTGCGGTCGGTGGTTCGTCAGCGAGCAGGAACAGTTTCTGGAAGTTTTCGAGCTTGCCGGTCCACGCCTCACCCGGCAATTGCCAGGCGCTTTCACTCGGCGCTTCGGCCTGCAGGAACGACAGTTCGTAAACCACGTCCGGATGCACACGCTGGGCAACACGCAAGGCCTCCTCAGCCAGCGCAAGCGTCAGTGCTTTAGTGCTGGGCCAAATCAGGAAACCAATTCGATGGGCAGTCATGGGCGAGCGATCCGAAGCGAAGAACAGTGATGAAGGCATGGGCCAATGCTAGCCCGTAAATGAACACAAATCGCAAAACCGGCAAAGATCAAATGTGGGAGCGGGCTTGCTCGCAAAAGCGGTGGTTCAGACAGCCATGATGTTGACTGACACACCGCCTTCGCGAGCAAGCCCACTCCCACAGGGGATCCGGGCCAGCCTTTAGACTGCGAAGCATGCACTATCGCAGTGCACAACGTCAGTTCTGATTACTTCAGGCTACCCGACAGGAATTGCTGCAGACGCTCGGATTGCGGGTTCACCAGCACTTCGCGCGGGTTACCGCTTTCTTCAACCACACCTTTGTGCAGGAACACCAACTGGTTCGACACTTCACGGGCAAAACCCATTTCGTGGGTCACCACGACCATGGTCCGGCCTTCTTGGGCCAGAGCCTGCATGACTTTCAACACGTCGCCGACCAGCTCCGGGTCGAGGGCCGAGGTCGGTTCGTCGAACAGCATCACCTCAGGTTCCATCGCCAGCGCACGGGCAATCGCCACACGCTGCTGCTCGCCGCCGGACATGTGCCCAGGGTAAGCATCCTTGCGATGGGCCACGCCCACCTTGTTCAGGTAGTGCTCGGCCTTCTCGCGTGCTTCAGCCTTGGACACGCCCAGCACATGCACCGGTGCTTCCATGATGTTTTCCAGCGCGGTCATGTGCGACCACAGGTTGAAATGCTGGAACACCATCGACAGGCGCGAACGCATGCGTTGCAGCTGCTTCGGGTCGGCGGCCTTCAGCGCACCGTCCTTGTTCGCCACCAGCTTCAGCTCTTCGTTGTTGAGCAGAATCTTGCCCGCGTGCGGCTGCTCCAGCAGGTTGATGCAGCGCAGGAAAGTACTTTTGCCGGAGCCACTGGAACCGATGATGCTGATCACATCGCCGGCTGCCGCTTTCAGGGACACGCCCTTGAGCACTTCGTGACTGCCATAGCGTTTATGCAGGTCTTGGACTTCAAGTTTGTACATGCTGTCGGTTCTCACAAAAACAGTCAGTCAGTGATATCAGTGCTTGCGCGGGGCCAGGTAGCCCAGCCAGCGGCGCTCGGCCATCTTGAACAGCTTCACCAGGATGAAGGTCAGGCACAGGTAGAACACGCCAGCGGTGATGTACGCCTCGAACGGCAGGTAGAACTGGGCGTTGACCGTGCGCGCGGCACCGGTGATGTCGATCAGGGTCACGATGGACGCCAGACTGGTGGTCTGCAGCATCATGATCACTTCGTTGCTGTACTGCGGCAGCGCGCGACGCAGGGCCGACGGCAGCAGGATGCGTTTGTACATCTTGACCCGCGACATGCCCATGGCCTTGGCCGCTTCGATCTCGCCGTTCGGCGTGGCGCGCAGGCTGCCGGCAATGATTTCAGCGGTGTAGGCGCTGGTGTTGATCGCGAAGGCCAGGCACGCACAGAACGTTGCGCTGGACAGCCACGGCCAGAGGAAACTTTCCCGCACGGCTTCGAACTGCGCCAGACCGTAGTAGATCAAAAACAGCTGCACCAGCATCGGCGTGCCGCGGATCACGTAGGTGTAGAGCCAGGCCGACATGTTGACGACCGAGTTCTTCGAGACGCGCATCAGGCCCAGCGGCAAGGCGCACAGCAAGCCGAAGAACAGCGACAGCGCGAGCAGTTTGAGGGTGGTCACCAGGCCGCCAAGGTACAGCGGCATGGCCTCCCAAATGACGTTGTAGTCGAAGATCATAGATCAGCCGCCCTTACGCCTACCGAGTAGCGCTTCTCAAGGTGACGCAATGCCAGCAACGACACACTGGTGATCACCAGGTACATCGCGGCTACTGCGAGGAAGAAGGTGAAAGGCTCGCGGGTGGCATCGGCCGCCTGCTTGGCCTTGAACATCATGTCTTGCAGACCCACCACCGAAATCAGCGCGGTAGCCTTGGTCAATACCAGCCAGTTGTTGGTGAACCCCGGAATCGCCAGGCGAATCATCTGTGGCACCAACACCCGGAAGAACACCTGAAAACTGCTCATGCCATAGGCCATGCCGGCTTCGGCCTGACCCTTGGGGATCGCCATGAAGGCGCCACGGAAGGTTTCCGACAGGTACGCACCGAAGATGAAGCCCAGGGTGCCGATACCGGCCGCCAACGGGTTCAGGTCGATGTACTCGTCAAAGCCGAGCAGCGGTGCGACGCGGTTGAGCAGGTCCTGGCCGCCGTAGAAAATCAGCAGGATCAGCACCAGGTCGGGAATACCGCGGATCACCGTGGAATACAGGTCGCCCAGCCAGGCCAGCCAGCGCACCGGCGACAGACGCAGTGCCACGCCGATCAGGCCCAGAACGATGGCCATGGCCATGGACGACAAGGCGAGCTGAAGCGTCAGCCAAGCGCCATCGAGGATGACAGCCCCGTAGCCTTTCAACATGATTCAGGTCCTCGAAAGTTGGGATGAAAAAATGGCGCAAACCTCAGAGATCCTGTTGCTTGCGCCATTTCGGACTTGTCGCTGGGACGTATTACTTGCCGTAGATATCGAAGGCGAAGTACTTGTCCTGGATTTGCTTGTACTTGCCGTTCGCACGAATGGCTGCGATGGCGTTGTTGAGCTTGTCCAGATCTTCCTTGTCGCCCTTGCGCACCGCGATGCCTACGCCGTCGCCGAAGTATTTGACGTCGGTGAACGCAGGGCCGACGAAGGCGAAACCTTTACCGGCATCGGTTTTCAGGAAGCCGTCATCCAAAAGCGTAGCGTCTGCCACGGTGCCGTCGAGGCGGCCGGCGGCCACGTCGAGGTAAATTTCGTTCTGCGAACCGTAAGGCTTGATCTCGGCACCCAGCGGGGCCAGGACTTCGCGGGCGAAACGCTCGTGGATCGAACCACGCTGCACGCCGATGTTCTTGCCCTTGAGCTCGGTCAGGCCTTCGCTGACCTGAGTGCCGGCCTTCATGACCAGGCGAGCCGGGGTGTTGTAGTACTTGTTGGTGAAGTCCACGGACTTCTTGCGATCTTCAGTGATCGACATGGACGACAGGATCGCGTCGATCTTGCGCACTTTAAGCGCAGGGATCAGGCCGTCGAACTCTTGCTCGACCCACACGCACTTGACCTTCATTTCTTCGCACAGCGCGTTGCCGATGTCGTAGTCGAAACCCACGATGCTGCCATCCGGCGCCTTGGACGCGAACGGAGGGTAAGCCGCCTCGATACCGATTTTCAGAGGTTTTTCATCGGCGAAGGTTGGCAAGGACAGCACGGACAGTGCCAGGGCGCCAAGCAGCACGAGTTTCTTCATCTTGGGACTCCATCGGTAAAGGGCAAAAACGGCAGAGTGAGCAACAGCCCAATATGCGAATGAGTGGAACCAGAAAGCAGTGCTGCGTCCTGGGAAGCGGGTGTTGAAATTCAACACGAGCAACGACGAGCGAGTGATCGGCATTCTAACGACAGGCCCGAGGCCGATATTTCTTCAATGCGACAACTAATTACAGAAGCACCGAGAAAGCCGTTTTAGCACGTTGACAGCCCTGCAAAATCATGCAAGAGCAAAAGATAGTGAACCGATCTATGTTGCAAATTGCGGGCCTATTATTGGCAAACCCTTCTAATCCGGCAAGCGCAGTGTAGCGGCTTATTTTTTTGAGGCGCATTTCAGGGCCGGATTTAAGCACTGGCGTTTCCCAATGCCCCGTATTGGCGCGATGCGGTTACACATTCAGTAACCTGAAATAACACAGGTAACAGTAGGAATTGTCCTGCGGCCGAAGCCGATATTTATTGGCCGTTGTTTATTTGGTGTCAGGCAGACCGCCTTCGCGAGCAAGCCCACTCCCACAATGGTTTTGTGTCGAACGCAAATTCCGCGTTCACCACAGACCCCCTGTGGGAGCGAGCTTGCTCGCGATGAGGCCAGCCCAACCAACACAAAACCCAGGCACAAAAAAGCCCCGCCAGGCTCAACACCTGACAGGGCGTTTAAGTGACTCAGAACCGCCGCTTACGCGACATTCATGGTCTTGTGGGTATCAATCAAATGCTGCACCACACCCGGATCAGCCAGGGTGGAGATATCGCCCAACCCCTCATACTCAGCCGTGGCGATCTTGCGCAGAATCCGCCGCATGATCTTGCCCGAACGAGTCTTCGGCAGCCCCGGCGCCCACTGGATCACATCCGGTGAAGCAATCGGGCCGATCTCCTTGCGCACCCAGTTTTTCAGCTCCAGGCGCAGCTGCTCGTTCGGCTCCTCACCGTTCTTAAGGGTGACGTAGACATAAATGCCCTGCCCCTTGATGTCGTGCGGCACGCCAACTACAGCGGCTTCGGCGACTTTCGGGTGCGCGACCATCGCGCTTTCGATCTCGGCGGTGCCCATGCGGTGGCCGGACACGTTGAGCACGTCGTCCACGCGACCGGTGATCCAGTAGTAACCATCGGCATCGCGACGGGCGCCGTCACCGGTGAAGTACATGCCGCGGAAGGTCTTGAAGTAAGTGTCGACGAAGCGGTCATGGTCGCCAAACAGCGTACGAGCCTGACCCGGCCACGAATCGAGAATCACCAGGTTGCCCTCGGCCTCGCCTTCGACGATGTTGCCCAGGTTGTCCACCAGGGCCGGCACCACGCCGAAGAACGGACGCGCCGCAGAGCCTGGCTTGAGCGCATGAGCGCCCGGCAGCGGGCTCATCATGTTGCCGCCGGTTTCGGTCTGCCACCAGGTGTCGACGATCGGGCAACGGGACTTGCCGACATTCTTGTAGTACCAGTCCCAGGCTTCCGGATTGATCGGCTCACCCACCGAACCCAACAGGCGCAGGCTGCTGCCATCGGCACCTTCAACGGCGGCGGTGCCCGAGGCCATCATGGCGCGGATCGCGGTCGGTGCGGTGTAGAGGATGTTGACCTTGTGCTTGTCGACGATCTTCGCCACCCGGGTGATATCCGGGTAGTTCGGCACGCCTTCGAACAGCAGCGTGGTCGCGCCATTGGCCAGCGGGCCGTAGACGATATAACTGTGGCCGGTGACCCAGCCGACGTCGGCGGTGCACCAGTAGATTTCACCCGGGCGGTAGTCGAACACGCGCTCGTGGGTCATGGCCGCGTACAGCAAGTAGCCGCCGGTGGTGTGCTGCACGCCCTTCGGCTTGCCAGTGGAGCCGGAGGTGTAAAGGATGAACAGCGCTTCTTCGGCGCCCATCTCTTTCGGCGCGCACACGGTGCCGGCCACTTTCATCAGGTCCTCGAACCAGATGTCGCGATGCTGGTTCCACTTGATGTCGCCACCGGTGCGCTTGCACACGATGACTTTCTGGATGCTGCTGGTTTCCGGGTTGGTCAGCGCGTCGTCGACGTTGGCCTTGAGCGGGATCCTCTTGCCGGCACGAATGCCTTCGTCGGCGGTGATCACCACTTTGGATTTGCAGTCGATGATGCGACCGGCCAGGGCTTCCGGCGAGAAGCCGCCAAACACCACCGAGTGAATCGCGCCGATCCGGGTACAGGCCAGCATGGCGACCACGGCTTCGGGGATCATCGGCATATAGATAGTCACCACGTCGCCGCGGTGCACGTCCTGGCCACGCAGGGCGTTGGCGAACTTGCACACTTGCTCGTGCAGTTCGCGGTAAGTGATGTTGCGGCTTTCGGCAGGGTCATCGCCCTCCCAGATGATCGCGACCTGATCGCCGCGCTCGGCCAGATGACGGTCCAGGCAGTTGTAGGAAACGTTCAGGGTGCCGTCGGCGAACCATTTGATGTCGACATGGTGATCGTCGAAGGAAGTCTGCTTCACCGTGGTGAAAGGCTTGATCCAGTCAAGGCGCTTGGCTTGCTCGCGCCAGAAGCCGTCGGGGTTGACGACCGACTGCTGGTACATCGCCTTGTAGGTCGCCTCGTCGGTCAGCGTGTTAGCCAGAACCTCGGGACGAACGGGATACAGGGAAGCCGCACTCATCTTTCTTACCTCGGTGGAATAGTTGTTTTTGTATGACCCTGTTGTAGCCCGGGCCGGGCCTATAGAACCATTCGACGATGGTAGTAACAAGTCCCTACAAAATGTCGTGAAAAACCGTCAACCCCACTACCGCCGCGGTACCTGTGGGAGCGAGCTTGCTCGCGATGGTCGTCAACGATAACGCGCCCAACCTGACACCCCGCAGTGCAAGCTCGCTCCTACAAAAGAAGAGGTTATTCAGGGATTGTTACAGGATCTGTCAAAAGTGTTTATCAAAACCACGCCTATATGGACGAAGCGTCGACGCCTAAAATCAGCCACGCCAACAAGGCAACCTGATTAACCAAGTTGCAGCCCCCACGAAGGCAGTTAATCAAACCCCTGATACCGAAGCTCCACACGCAATCCCAAAAAGATTGCGTGCCCCCTTTCGACCTCTAAAAGGTAAATTTCAAATGAAAGCTTTATTGGTTCTGGCCCTCAGCAGTCTGTGCGCAACCGCCATGGCAAACGAGGTCCCGACTGATGTCGCACAGCAACAACCAGCAATAGAGGAATACACCTACTCCACCCACCTGGACATCGCCAAAGTGATCTCCATGAGCGAAGCCCCGAACGTGTGTGAAGTTGTGCCGATGAAAATGGAATACGAAGACTCTCACGGCCAACGACATATCCTGCGCTACAGCATGATGGGCAATGGCTGCTCCAACGGCTGATCCCCTACTTCACCCCTCCCCCAAAAGGTTCGACCCACCCGCCGCAATCAGGCAGATGAAGCGCCGAACCCTAATGATCGATTAATTCGATTATTTTAAGCATTTATTTGCGCTTTTTAATCGAAATAGCAGGCGTAGAATCAACTGCAACCCAAGACAAACAACACCCACGAATCTGGAGCAACAACCATGAAAACCCAACTGATCCTCGCCCTGACCCTCTCCGCCCTGGCAGCCAACACCTTCGCCGCCGATGGTTACGACCGCACCGGCTCTGCCGTTTACACCAGTGAAGCGGCTGTCGCTTCCGACGGTTCCGACCACACCGGCGCCGCCCGCCTCGCTGCCGATGGTGCCGATCACGTTGGCGCAGGCAAATTGGCTTCCGACGGCTCTGACCACACCGGTGCCGCCCGCCTCGCCGCCGATGGTGCCGATCACGTCGGTGCAGGCAAACTGGCCTCCGATGGCTCCGACCACACCGGCGCAGCCCGTCTAGCCGCCGATGGTGCCGATCACGTCGGTGCCGCTCGCCTGAGCTGATCCGCCAGCGTGACTTCACAGCCCGACTTCGGTCGGGCTTAGTTGTGTCTGGAGCCTGAGAAACACCCACCGAAACACAAGATGTAGTGAAAAAAGCCTTTTTTGTTCATTTCTTGAACAAAAATAATCCGGGGCAAAAAATTAAGAAAAAAAATCTTCCCCCGCCAACATCGTTCAAAGCCCTGTAAACCCTCACTCCGACCGAAAAACGGCCCCCGTCGACCGTTCCGTGAGCCATTTCGCCGCACCACAGCACGCAAAACTTCCCTATAATGCGGCCTTAAACGGGCCTGCAATATTCCCTTACAGGGACGAAAAGCCAGTCTGAAGCCCCGCACAAGCGATCAACGCTTGCTGCGCCCATCAGTGGCTCTCGGAACCCCGTACAAAATTCTGTTTGATGCCTGCGTATAGCTGCCGCAAAAAACGATTCCTTTAGATCCAACGCGGCCAGTAAGGCCGTGTGAAAAACCGACCTATCCAATTTCACACGGGCACACTGGCCCTCACGCAGGAGACGACACGTCATGCTGAGCTGGGACGAATTCGACAAAGAAGACACGGAAGTAGCAGTCAAGAGCGCCAACGCTGGCCACGCCACCGAAGCCAACATGGACCGTCTCAACAGCGCCGGCGGTGCCGCCGCCCTGGAAGCCCGTGCCGTGACCGCCACTGACTCCGCCGCCGTTGCCCGCGCCAAAGCTGCCCTGGATTCCCTCGACGTCGCCGAAGGCCTCGCCGAACTCGAAGGCGCCTCCGCCCGTGTCGCCGTTGACGAAAAGCGCATGATCAACTGCCGCGCCGACCTCAACCAACTCGTACCCTTCAAGTACGACTGGGCCTGGCAGAAATACCTGGACGGCTGCGCAAACCACTGGATGCCGCAAGAAGTCAACATGACCGCCGACATCGCCCTCTGGAAAAACCCGGAAGGCCTGACCGACGACGAGCGCCGCATCGTGATGCGCAACCTCGGCTTCTTCTCCACCGCCGACTCCCTGGTTGCCAACAACCTGGTCCTGGCCGTGTACCGTTTGATCACCAACCCGGAATGCCGCCAGTACATCCTGCGCCAGGCCTTCGAAGAGGCGATCCACACCCACGCCTACCAGTACTGCATCGAATCGCTGGCCATGGATGAAGGCGAGATCTTCAACATGTACCACGAGATCCCGTCGGTCGCGAAAAAAGCCACCTGGGGCCTGAAATACACCCGCTCGATCTCCGATCCGAAGTTCGAAACCGGCACCGTCGAAACCGACAAAGAACTGCTGCGCAACCTGATCGCCTACTACTGCGTTCTGGAAGGCATCTTCTTCTACTGCGGCTTCACCCAGATCCTCTCCATGGGCCGCCGCAACAAAATGACCGGCGTCGCCGAGCAGTTCCAGTACATCCTGCGCGACGAATCCATGCACCTGAACTTCGGCATCGACGTGATCAACCAGATCAAAATCGAAAACCCGCATTTGTGGGATGCCGAGATGAAGGAAGAAGCTTCGCAGATGATTCTGCAGGGTACTCAGCTGGAGATTGAATACGCACGTGACACCATGCCTCGCGGCGTGTTGGGCATGAACGCGGCGATGATGGAGGATTACCTCAAGTTCATCGCTAACCGTCGCCTGTCGCAGATCGGTTTGAAGGAAGAGTATCCAGGGACGACTAACCCGTTCCCTTGGATGAGCGAGATCATGGACTTGAAGAAAGAGAAGAACTTCTTTGAGACTCGGGTTATTGAGTATCAGACTGGTGGGGCTTTGAGCTGGGATTGATTCCTAAGCTAGCCGCGATTTGCCGGTCATGATCTGAATCGGCAGACTGGAAAAATCAAAAGCCCTGACTTGTTCAGGGTTTTTGATTGGGCGAAAAACTAAATTACACCCTCTTCGACCACTAGCAGTCTTTTTAGATGCACCTGCTAGGCCCTTGGCAATTCAATTTACCAGCAGCAAATGCCACTTGCGGATTGTGTCTCGCTGTAACTCGACAGGCATCCAACCGGCGTAATCCGTTTCAGTCCCTCGCTGCAAGGTTCTGAGTAATAGGCCGATCCCCTGGCAGGCCGTGTTTTTCCGAGCTACTGCTGCTACGGCCTCGCTCAACCATGTCACGAGTTGTCCTCATCGTCGGTCCTCCAGTAGTCGCTGAGCTTTTTCGCAGCATCAACAATACCGCCGTTTTTCAGCGAGCACTTTGTCTTTGCGACAGCAATGCTCGCCCAAGTCAATCTCGGACAAAACGGCGGCGTCAAGGGCGACAACAAACTTGGTTCCGACTGACAAGCTCACGATCAATGGCCACGGCCTTGAATGGATACAGGGTCCGTCTCCCGGCCAACAATCTACCGGTTGCCTTACCCAAAAATCACGCCATCATCTTTGCTCATTGCTGCTTCTGGTTTCGCCACAAAAGGGGGGCGAGCAGCAACAATGCCATCGACACACCACAAATTCTGACAAGCGGAGTTTGGCGGAAAATATTATTCGTGACGACCGCAACTGCGCTAGTCTCCATGAAGCCAGATGGAACGTTATCGTCGTCTGGGAGTGTGATCTAAAAGCTGGCGCCGAAGGCGTCTGAGCAGAAATACGCGACAAACTACGGACGGTCAGTTGATGGCAAAACTTCATCATCTTCCGCCAAGCGCGGCCAGCCTCACGGCATCACTACGGGATTTAGGCTACTCGCTGGAGACCGCGATCGCAGATCTGATTGACAACAGCATCTCTGCGGATGCAACGGATATTCAGATTTTTTGCGATATGAGCCGCACCAATCCAGTTCTTGTCATCGCTGATAACGGGAATGGGATGGCAGAAACCGAGGTCATTTCAGCCATGCGACATGGCGCCATGGATCCCCGAAAACAACGTAGCCCTAAAGACTTGGGTCGCTTTGGGCTCGGACTCAAAACCGCATCTTTTTCCCAATGCCGTCGGCTGACTGTTCTGAGCGCTAAAAACAGTATCCGCACTGGCGCTGAATGGGACCTGAGAAAAGTTGAGGAGAATGACGACTGGTTCATAAGCATTCTCGATTCTAATGAGATTGACGAACAACCCTTCATCGAAGTACTCGGTGCCACGGGAACGATTGTCATATGGCGCGACCTCGATAGGTTGTTCGAAGATGAGGTTGGCCACAAGCGCGAAGAAATAGTTAACGAGAAGATTGATGTAGTCGGACGTCACCTCTCACTTGTCTTCCATCGCTTTCTTTCCGGTGAAATGAAAGGCCGGAAGAAACTCACCATCAGCATTAACGGGCATCCAATAACTTCGTTCGACCCGTTTTGCCAGAAAAATCCCGCCACGCAAATGCTGCCGGAAGAGACCGTCTGGGTAGACGATATTGCAGTTACGATGCAGCCATACATTTTGCCGCATCATAGCCGCCTTTCAGCTTCTGAATATGACTACTACCAAGATAGAAGCGATTTTATCTCCAATCAGGGTGCATATATCTACCGTAACGGCAGACTAATGGCTTGGGGTGATTGGTTCAGGTTGATCCCGAAAAATGAAACCACAAAACTCGCTCGAGTCAAAATTGACTTCGCGAATAGCCTTGATGAAGCTTGGACAATCGACATCAAAAAGTCCCGAGCTCGACCACCACATCCCGTACGGGAGCGTCTGAGGCAGATCATCTCAAAGATCGCTGCGCGGAGCGTGACAGTACATCGCGGCCGCGGCCAGCGGCTTTTTCAAGAATGCAAAGTACCTCTATGGGAACGCTACGTGGACCACGGTGGTATCCGATTCGCAGTAAACACCCAGCATCCTCTGATCACATCACTTGCAACGCGACTCCCAGCGAAGGAGATCGCTTCACTCCTTGTCCTTCTAGAGGCTGTCGCCGCATCACTTCCAGTAGAGATGATCTATTCCGACTATTCGACTAGCCCACGCGAGGTTAGCCAAGTAACAGCGGATGATGATCAGACTTTTAGCAGGCTGCAAAGTCTTAGACAAGCTATCTATGGCGATGGGCCCGTTGACCCGAAAGCATTCCTTCAGATCGTCCGCTCAACGCATTTTTTTGAAGGACAAATTGAATTGGTAGAGGAGTACATCAGGGAGACTTTCGAATGAGCGGTAATCCAGCATCGGAAGAAAAGAATATCGCAACAGCACTGATCTCGGGACTTGGCAATTTAAGTGAGCCCCCGACGCTAGCATTAGTCAAAGAAAAGGCCGAGCAGATAGCTACGATTTTCGGCTATACCGGTGATCTTCGAAACATCATCACTGAAGCAATGATTTCCGTCGAAACACGGATGGGTGCAGGCGTTTCGCTTATCGATATTGATGCTAAACACGATGACCAATGGGTTCACAAACGAGAGAATATCGCATCAGCCTATGCGGACGCCTACGAGAATTTTCTAAGAAAAGGTGGGTGGTCTCCACGTATGGTTCAGTCACTTAGCGATGTGACCACTCGTATCCTCGGACACCTTCAGGACCCACTCAGTGAGGGTACAGCCTGGAACCGGCGAGGCCTAGTCATTGGGCATGTACAATCTGGTAAAACGGCCAACTACACCAGTCTGATCGCTAAGGCCGCAGATGCTGGATACAAGTTCATCATCGTCATTGCAGGCATTCACAACAATCTACGCAAACAGACACAGGAGCGTATTGATGAGGCTTTCATCGGTCGCTCTAGCGACCCCGAAGATCGTCGACTGATTGGCGTCGGTCTTGAACCCCACTATCCGCATCCGGCCACCCTCACTAATATCAATGAAGATTTTAATAAAAACACAGCCGCCAAAAGTGGCTGGAGGATAAACGACTTCAGTAAGCCCATAATCCTTGTTATCAAGAAAAACGTGACAACCCTTACGGCTCTTCACAAATGGTTAAAAGAGCTGAATACGGAGGGCAACGGTCGAATTTCAGACGTACCTATGTTACTGATTGATGACGAAGCTGATAACGCCTCCATCAACACAAATAAGGAAGACTTAGACCCTACAAAGACCAACGCTATGATCCGGCGCATTCTCGGTCTATTTGCGAAATCCTGCTACGTCGGTTACACAGCTACCCCCTTCGCAAATATTTTCATAAATCCTGAAGCTTATGACGATGACGTACGGGAAGAGCTATTTCCTCGCGACTTCATATACTGTCTTGATGCCCCAACAACGTATTTTGGCGCCGAGAAGGTCTTTCTAAACGAACAGACAAGCCCATCGATCGTTCGACAGATTGATGACTGTGAAGATCTCATTCCTTATGCCCATAAACGCGATGACCCGGTATCCGAGCTGTCGCCGAGCCTTTATCGTGCTTTAAATGCGTTTCTCGTTGTGCGAGCGATCCGGAACCTCCGTGGGCAGACGCGCAAGCATTGCTCCATGATCATCAACATCTCTCGCTTCGTTCCCGTACAAAAGACCATTCGAGACTTTATAAGTCTGCGCGAGAAAAAAATTAGAGAGGCAGTGAAAGCGAACTACATGATGCCTGAATCCGTCTCGTCAGCAAACGCCTATATGCAAGGGTTAAAGCAAGTATATGAAACCGAATTTTTCAGCTGTGGTTTTTCTTGGAGCGAAGTAAAATTAGCGCTTAATGGAGTGTTCGACCATCTCCGCCTCTATGTCATTAACAGCAAGAGCGATGAAGTTCTCGACTACAGCAAGTATACAAAAGAGGGAGTTGGGCTTACTGCAATCGCAATTGGTGGTTTGAGTCTATCCCGAGGACTAACGATCGAGGGTTTGAGCGTAAGTTATATGTACCGCAACACAAAGATGTATGACACGCTAATGCAAATGGGACGGTGGTTCGGTTACAGGCCAGGTTATGAGGATCTCTGCCGCGTCCATCTCTCACAAGACTCAATTAACTGGTATTCCCATATTGCAGCCGCTGCCGAGGAGCTTACCCAGCAAGTCAAGCGCATGCGGAGAGATGGCTTGAGCCCGCGCCAGTTCGGACTTTATGTCATGGCACATCCGGATAGCCTTCTAATCACAGCCGCCAACAAGATGCGCACCGGTGAGAAGGTAACGTTCCGACAAAACTTCAGCGGCCGAATGCTCGAGAGCTACATCGTTTCGATCGACAAGAACGTAAATAAAGAAAACTTCTCTCTAATAGAAAAATTTTGGAGAAACGGTTTTGATGGAAAAATAGGAGAAGACACTGGTAAGGGTCAGATTTTCCGAAACGTATCAGTCGAACAGATTGAAGACTTCCTTATCGGTTTCCAAGCGCACAGTCAGTTCGCAGATCGCAAGGCTGATATCATCGCTTACCTCAAAGTTCTTAATGAAAAAAGCCCAGTCGGAGACGTGCTCCTAATTTCGCCGAAAAGTGACAGCAATGAACCTTATCGTTTAAATGGGCAGAAACGCGTCGTTGGTGGCCTGCAGGCTGGCGCCTGGAGACTCAATAAGGATCGCGTGGCTTCCCGTGGTGATGAAAAACTGGGGCTCACACTCACAGAACAAGCTGAAGCCGAAAGGCTCGCCGCATCCGGCAAAAAACTAGTCACACCATCAGACACACATTATCGTGAAGTACGGAACAAACCGCTTCTAATGATTCACTGCCTGCAGCCACATGGTGATAGTCGTGCAGAGGATCCGGTCGCAGCGTTCGGCGTTAGTTTCCCTCCAGGTCATTACGAGACGGAAATTGAGGTTGTGGCCAACCGTGTGTGGTTGGAACGTATGCAGGGAGCACCTGATGATCCCGATGAAGAGGACGACTACGATGACTGAGTCCTCCCCTTGGGACAATATTAAGGTACCCAATGCAGACTTCAATGTCCGCCAGGTGGACGTCACGACATTCGCGCCATGTTACTGGGGTCGTGATATAGAAGGCGCCTGTCTCTTTATCATGGAACTCGCCGGGGACCACACGGTTCAATACCGGAAAAACGTTACCACATTGAACGGGATTGAGGTTGATCTCCGCAGTGGGGCGGCTGGTAGCCAGCGGCTTGTTTTATCTCTTGAGCAGCATGTGGATCGTGACCTGTTCGAGGGTTTCTGCCACACACTGGTTACAGCGCTTACATATGCGAGCGACTCATCAAGCTCGCTTGCCGTAGCCCTTGCGCATATCCGCAGGTGGAAGACGTTCCTATCCGGTCGTATCGGCCATCACCTCTCAATGGAGGAGATTCGCGGGCTCTTTGCCGAACTAACCTTTCTTTTTGAACTTCTTGAGCGATGGCCCGCGGCGAGCGATGCAATCACGGCTTGGCTTGGCCCAGAGAAATCGCATCAAGACTTCATTTTCGGTAACACGGCGGTTGAGATCAAAGCCCTTTCGGGCACCGAGCGCAGCACTATACGCATCTCATCAGAAGACCAACTTGAATCTCTCAACGACGCTCTTTTCCTGAAAATTTATCGACTTAGTAGCTTGCCCGAATCCTCCAAAGCACAATCACTGAACGAAATTGTTGCAAAGATCCAAGGTCTACTCTCGGATATTGCCAGTGTCGAGGCATTCGATCGTAAGCTCGTCACTCGAGGTTATGCGCCATTACCCGAGTACGATGAACCGCACTTGGTAGTTAGCGATGCTCGTACATTCCAGGTGACAAACGGTTTCCCGAGGCTAATCCGTTCCGAGCTACTGAATGGAATTACCAAAGTTAGCTATGACATTCAGATTGAAACCATTGCTCCCTTTCAGTGCGATGGCGAAACTATATTTGTTGGAGGGGACTGATGGAACAGACCATCGAAGACTTTTTCCACGATTTCCGGCAGGAAATTATCGCAGATGCGGAGTCGAACAGAACCTATCAGCTGGAAGCATTCGTGAGCGCCGTTTCAAACGAGCTAATCGAGACGGGCTTCGTCGAGGGTTTCGAGCACTGCCACTACCGTGCCGTGCGTGGAATGCGGGTCGATGGATACTGGTTCAACGACGAAGATGCTCTCGATATTTTTGTGGCGGACTTCGACTCTCGCCGCGAACTCGAAACACTTACCCGGACGGATATTGATACCACCTTAAAGCGTTTAGTGAACTTCTTCGACGCGAGCCTTCAGAACTCAATAGAGCCCGATATCACGACCCCGGAATATGGGCTTGTCCGTCAAATTATCGATCGCAAAGAATTGCTACGTCAGGTCAACTTCTACGTAATGTCCGAACGTACTCTAAGCGACCGATTTCAGACCCTCCCAGAAAATGAGGTCAGTGGAATACCAGCGACGTATCACATCTGGGACATGTCGCGGCTCCAGCGTCAGCATAGCTCGAGAGGCCACAAAGAACCACTGACCATAGATTTTTTGGAGCTATTTGGACATGGCATAAGCTGCCTTCCTGCCAATCTCGGGTCGGACTCTTATCACTCGTTTCTGATCGTTATGCCGGCAACAATACTCTCTGCACTTTACGATCGATATAACACTAGATTACTGGAACAAAATGTGCGGACATTCCTTCAAGCACGAGCGCAGGTAAATAAAGGTATTCGTGCAACAATCCTCAGCGAACCGCACATGTTCTTCGCATACAACAATGGCATCACCGCAACGGCCCTGTCCGTTGAAACGGAGGTGACAGAACGTGGTCTTCAGATCACACGGATGATTGACCTGCAGATAGTAAATGGGGGGCAGACGACGGCTTCCCTATTCCACACCCAACGGCGCGACAAGGCGGACCTCTCGCACATCTTCGTTCAGATGAAGCTCTCTGTTATCGATAACGAGCAAAGCGAGATGATCGTGCCGCGCATTTCCGAGTATGCCAATACGCAGAACCGCGTTAACGCAGCCGACTTTTTCTCCAATCATCCGTTCCATGTGCGAATGGCGGACTTTTCGCGGCGCATCTGGGCGCCGGCACGGCAAGGTACGCAGCGTGAGACAAAATGGTTCTATGAACGCACGCGTGGCCAGTATGTCGATGCTCAGGCGAAACTCACAACTGGCGAGCAAAAACGCTTTAAGGCTGAATATCCAAAGGCTCAGATGTTCACCAAAACGGATCTTGCGAAATTCGAGAACGTTTGGGATGAGCACCCAAAATGGGTCAACCAAGGTGGCCAAAAGAACTTCGCACGCTACGCTCTCCGCATCGGTAAGGAATGGGAGACATTGTCAGATGGCTTCAATGAGTTGTATTTCCGTCGTGCGATTGTGCGCTGCATCCTATTCCGGACCACCGAAAAACTTGTTTCAGCTCAACCTTGGTACAATGGCGGATACCGGGCAAACATCGTCGCTTACACGCTTGCGATCCTTAGTGAGATTACAAGGCGCCGTAAAGTAACTATCAATTACCCGCGTATCTGGAGCAGCCAGGAGGTTGATGGGTTGCTTACCAGCGTGCTCGAAATCACAGCAAAGGCTGTAAACAATATTATCACTCAACCACCACAGGGAATTTCCAACATATCTGAGTGGTGCAAAAAGGACAGCTGTTGGGAGCGTCTTACCGAGCAGGCAACTGCTATCTCCAAACTACTACCTGAAGATTTTTGGGTTGAGCTCATTTCAGCCGAAGATAGTCGACTTGATGCTAAGGCCGCGCGTGAAACCCAGAAAATCGATAATGGTATAGAGGCGCAAAGGCAAGTAATCGCTATACCAGCCTCACGCTGGCGGAGTATCTGTGACCAGATGAACGCTAAGCATCTACTCACGCCAAAAGAGCTCAGCATTATGAATGTAGCCGCTCAAATCCCTACCAAGATACCCACCGAAAACCAGTCTCGCGTGTTGATTGGCATCCTTGAAAAAAGTAGAAATGAGGGTGTTCTCTTACCGGAATAAACTGATCTGGAGACAGCAACTTCAGATAGACATTAGCGAATGCATTGTATCCCCTCAATGCTCAATGACAGTTAACCCAACGCACTGCCGTCGTTGACTACTTGATCAGTTCTACCTTGGATGCCCTCAGCCAAGAGGCAAATCGCGGCGTCAAAACATGATGGGGACGGTTCCTTCATAGATCAAATCCACCCACCGGCCAATTCGGCCATCAACTATATCTAGCCATATTGCAGCTGAACACGCTCTACATCGAATCCTCAAAAAAACTTTCTAAAATAGTCAACTGATAACGTAAACCATCATCCCACGATCCACTTTCAGTTCTTTGCTCACCCTCAGCCTCAGCCTCAGCCTCAGCCTCAGCCTCAGCCTCAGCCTCCGAATGCTCCCCATCAGTTTCGCAAACACCAACAAAATCTGAACATTCGACTTCCTTAAAATCAACCAACCCAGATCCGTATTTTTTGAAGAAAAATCAATCAACACTGAAAATTTTTTGCACCCTATTTAAAATCATGCACACACACTTCACTAATTTTGTAAAACTGTGAGAGTTAGCAACTATTAACTTTCGTAAGTGCAATAAAACTCTCAAGCGCCATCAGCCAGTCTCTCTGGGAACCGGAATAGGTTGTTTGTATTTTTTTGGGTACTACAAGCTGCAATCCATGAGATCGCATCTCCATAATCTGACTTTCGCTAATAGCAGCTTCCATCGTAACCAAGTGCTTCTCGGTAATTCTGTGAGCCTCGCTCAAAACCTGGCGCCAACGATCTTTACAGGTTGTCTTTGCCCCTAGCATAAATAGCTTCTCAGGAGGAAACACAGGGTCACGATACTCAGCAAAACCCGGAAATATGAAATCAGGCCTAGAGTTATTTTCGGTTGTTAAACCTTTACCTCGCCCCTGTTGGAAGCGCAAGCCGTGCAACCGGAAGATTTCGTCCAGATGACCTTCAAACGCATGGCCCACCCTGGATTTCCGACGATTTTGCACGCTCAAAGAGAAACTGATGAACTCATCGACATCATCACCCGCCTCGCCAAACCCACTGCGAAGTCGCTGCTGAACCAAATGCCGTTCGTAAATACGAAAAAGCTTTTCTTCATGCTCCATCCAATCAAGGATGGTCTGATCGGGGCAACCTAGAGGATCAACCATCTCCTCAATAGATTTTCTTGCGTAAGCCGAGAATGCGGACGTCGTTGGAAAAGCCTTTCCGCCAAACATTTGAACGAGTTGTTCAAGCCAAACATCATCTCCCGTTTCAATTCGGCTTACTTCAATTCCTAAATCTTCTAGCATTAGCCGTAATGGTAAAAGCAACTGCACAGAGTCCAGCGTTCCCGAGATAAAGCTCTCACCTACGTGATCCAGACCGAACAGAAGCCGCAATTGGCTCTCAACCGTGCTACCTGCCGGCGTGAATATCATCAGCAATGAACCGTCACGCATTTTCGCTACCAGAAGGAAATCCCCTTCTTCGAGCAACTCGGTTACTGCATTCGTATTGTAATAGAGACGAAACTCAGCGCTTCGATGAGGTTGCTTTCGCCGACAATCGTACCAAGTGACCATCCCTTCGCTGATGTCGGGCGCAACAGATTCATCCGTGAAATAAATTTGCTTGGCCTTGAATCGATACTCCTCATTCTTCGCAGGAGTACCTAGGTATTGCTTGAATCCTGCGGCAGGAAGACCACCAATTTCGTGCTGATGAGAACGACCTGGATCTGCATCCACTGCGCTCAAATACTTGGCAGCTACACCTTCGAAGTAATCACTGATTCGGTCGCTGAACATGCTTTTTCATCTATCTGTAAATGTTCATTACCGTTTATCAGCCACTCAGCTATTAGGTCAATCAGCAAAGAAGATTTCTCTCGCTTCATTGACCTTACCGCGCACTCCCAAACGACAAGAACCCTCCACCCTTGCCCCAACAGGGAAGTCTCATGGGATCGGTCTCTGATCTGATTTTTACCGATTTTCTCCAACCAAAAATCAGGTCGCGTCTGGGGGACTTTGAAATATTGACAGGTGTGTCCATGCCAAAAGCAGCCGTGTACAAACACCACTGCGTTGTATTTTGGTAAGACCAGATCAGGTTTACCGGGGAGATGTTTAACGTGCAAGCGGAAGCGGAAGCCACGTGCATGCAAGGCTCTACGGATTAGAACTTCTGGTTTGGTATTTTTACCCTGAATGCCAGCCATCATTCGAGAGCGGGTTACCACGTCCACAATATCGACCAAAAAACCACCCCCATGCAATCGATAGCTACACCCCTTTGTATACCTTAGGAGCGAGTGCTCTCAAGGCTGGATGTGAGCTATCCGATGCATTCGAGAATGTCGATCGACGCGCCGGAGCGCAAGCGCTCCGGACTTCCTGCTGGAGGGGTATCTCCTCACTCGGGAAGGGCAAACTCCAGCTGTGGTCGCTCCGTGTCAGCAGTCTTTTCCTTTGCAGCCAAAATACGATCTTTCATAAGCCGAGCCACAGCTTCAAAAACCGGGACGGCTACCGAGTTACCAAATTGACGGTAAGCTTGGGTATCAGATACAGGGATCACAAAATTGCTTTCGCCCGGCTTGTCGAAGCCCATCAAGCGTGAGCACTCATGTGGAGTAAGCCTACGTGGCCGATTGATCTGATTCAGTTCACTGTTGAAATCCAGGCTTTCCAGAAAACCGCGGTCAACCAAAATCTCCGATCCATCCTTGTGGTATCTAGCGGAGAGCGTGCGCGCCACATCATTCGGACGAGTCAAACCAAAGCCAAAACCATTGCCTTTCTCGCGGTGTTTTTCTGCATACCGATAAAGGTAGTCCCAAAGCTTTGGTGTCAGGATGTACTTGCTGTCCACTTCCTTATCAAGCAAATCACCAAAGCTAGGTCGCTGCTTGGGTATCAGTTTGCTGATATCGCGTAGTGTGAAACCTTGGTGAACATTCAGGTTCCGACGGAAACCTACCAGCACAATTCGCTCGCGATGCTGTGGCAGGAAGTGTCGCGCATCAATGACCTTTGGATCTGTTCCCTTCGGCGCATTGACGTCGGCAACCTCGTAGCCCAGTTCATCGAGAGCCTCGCAAATGATCCGGAACGTATTGCCCTTATCGTGACTTTTGAGGTTTTTCACGTTTTCAAGCAAGAACGCGGCTGGCTGCTTTGCAGCGATAATTCGAGCCACATCAAAAAATAGAGTGCCTTGGGTTTCACATTCGAAGCCGTGTTTGCGTCCCAAGGAATTTTTCTTGGAAACGCCAGCAAGGGAGAACGGCTGACATGGAAAACCTGCCAACAGAACATCGTGATCAGGGATCTCATGATCAATATTCTTATACGCCTCCTCGTCACTCACCTCGGGCTTGTCCGAAAGAGTGACCGACCGAATATCCAGATTGAAGCTATGCCGAACCGGATCGCAAAAATGGTTCGCCTTATAGGTTTTGACTGCGTATTTGTTCCACTCGGACGTGAACAGGCATTCGCCACCGATGGCTTCAAAACCTTTTCTGATACCCCCGATACCGGCAAAAAGATCAATGAAGGTAAACGAAGGTTTATGGTTCAAACGCTTGGGTAAAAGAGCTTCCAGGCGAGTGAATTCGATATGAGAAAGCTTTGGTGAAGCTTTACCTTTGACCCAGCGATTTATGGTTTCACGACACCAGTGAGTAGGGCTGACATCGTTGAGAATTTCAGCGAGCTGACCTTGGTCATAGATTTCCAGCAGCTTATGAAGCAGTGCGAGATCAGTGGCTGGATGGGTATCTGTGTCATGGGAGCGCGAACTCATTTCACTCAAGGATTCAAAAGATGGCGTTTCAAAAAGATTCATGAGCCCGAGATCCTCTGGGTCAAAGCTGTGACGAATGGTCACCATTTTAGCCCTTGAAACTTCAAAGTAAATGAAATTTCTTGGGTTTCCAAGCATTTGGATTGATGACGCAAGACAGGGTTAGGGGTAGGAATTTGCAAATGCAAAATACTGTATATGCAGCCAGTCTAATTCACTCTTCGTCGTTGTCCAGCGATCCTTGTGTTCAGAAATTTATGAAACGAACTGTGGGTTGACGGAGCTATCTGATCCTCCTACCCTCGGCTCCGAGCCTAAGAAACTCTACAAACCAGAGCGGTCCTCCGCACCCGACAGTCATGCGGCTTTTTTTCGTCTGCGGTTTCTCTACGCCTGCGAGAAAATCCCCGTTATGTCGGGAGTGGGCGAATACAAGACCCGAAAGGGGAATATGTCCGGCCCGTCTCTGGTGGGTTTCTTAGCTCCCGACACCCTTAACGAATGCCCTAAGAAAGCAGCCAGAGGTAAAGGAAATGCCTGACTATCTGACCTTCACGATGAAGGTGAATCGCCGTACCCACAGATCCAACCACGCGCTTCCGCTCCAGGAGGCCCGCCATGCCTGAATCACTCAAACCCACCATTTTCACTCGTCACAACGTCCACCTGCATGCCCTTCTTTTGGAGAACCAGGCCTGGTTCTGCGCACATGATCTCGGTCGACTTATGGGTAAACACCTTGATGAGCGCGTGACGCGCAAGCTCGATGCGGACCAGAGGCAAATGATGCTCGTCGACCTCTTTGGCGCCACTAAAGAGCGTTTGATGGTGAGCGAGTCAGGTGTGTATGCGTTGTTGATTTATCACTACTGCCCTGAGAATCGATTGCTGCGAGAGTGGCTGACTCATCAGGTGGTGCCTGCGCTGCGGGATGCACGGCCGTCGCGAATGGTGGAGCGCCCGACGTTGAGTTTGCTTGATTGGCCGAAGATGTCGCTCTGTATGTTGCATTGGCAGGATGAGCCGTGGATTCGATTGCGGGATATGCCGTGTGTGTTGGCGGATGATCCTTTCAATCGGCGTGAATCCTGGTGGCGGAAGGCATCAAGAGTGATGCGTGGATACTGATTGTTCACTCACATTAAAATTGGCTGCCTAGGTTTCAGGCAGCCAATTTTTTCGACAGCAGTCGTCAATCCGCGCAATTCGGTTTGTCTGATGCTCCCGAGTTGCAGCATTTGGGGCCGCTTCGCAGCCCAACGGGGGCAAGCCCCCTCGCCACAAAGTTGGTGGTTGGCTTGGTTGTTGTGTTGGTTTTGTGAATCGCGAGCAAGCTCGCTCCCACAGGGGTTCAGCGGCTGGCTTGGTAACGTCTGTGTATCAGGGCCGCAGGATTTATCCTGCGGCCTTTTTCTTTGGCTGTGATTGCGGTTACGAGATCATTTCCCCAACCCACTAATCCGCCACGGACACACCGCCGCCCTAACCCCACTAGGCCCAACAATCTCCGGCGTCTGCCCCAACGACCTAGCACTCAACACACTCCCCACCCGCTCAATCAACTGATCAAACCCCAACGTCGCATCCTCCTGCTGCGACTTGCGCAGTTGTTCGACCATGGCGTAGGTGAAGGCGCCGTAGTGGTTGGAGCCCACCACATATTCACTGGCCTTTTCGTTCTCCCGCGCCGCGTAGAGCATCAGGGGCATGTAGGGCCCGTGGTGGCCGTAGAGTTTGGTTTGGCGCAGCAGTTGGGCCTTTTTCTCGGGGCGCAGGCCGGTGGCGGCGCCTTGGGTGTTGCGGGTGCGGGTGAGGCCGCGGGTTTTGTTGTCTTGTTCGCTGAAGTCGCGGCGGTCGGCGTCGGTGGCATAGACGCGGCGGTCCCAGTCGCCGGCGTAGGGGTCCCAGCGCAGCATGCGGTGGCGGATGTCGCTGGGTGGGGTGATGCCGCGCACGCGGCCGTTGCCGCGGGTCATGCCGCCGGCGTAGCAGCAGTCGAACAGGACGGTGAGTTTGGCGCCGTGGCCGTCCGGGTCGAATGGCAGGTGGCTGTAGAACTGGCGGAACAGTTTGTCGGTGAAGTGGGTGCTTTCGTCGTCCCAGTCGAAGTCGTGGAGCACCAGGGTTTCGTCCATGCAGTCGGCTTCGCCGCTGCTGCTGTATACGGGCAACTGGGTGCCGTGGCCGGAGTAGAACAATACGCGCTCGTCGCCAGCGCGGGCGCCTTCCACCAGCCATTCGAGGCGTTCGACGAAGTTGGCCCGGGTCGCTCGGGCGTCGTGCAGCAAGCGGATGTCGCCGGCGTCGTAGCCGCTTTCCTGAAGCATGCGGCTGATCAGGTAGGTGTCGTTGATGCAGCCCTCAAGGCGTGCGCTCGGGTCGAGGTAGTCGTTGATGCCGACCACCAGGGCGCGGCGTTTGCGTTGGCCGCTGCGGGACAGGAACGCCGGCACTTCCAGCGCTCGCGCCGCCACCACATCGCGGGCGAGTTGCGGCCACAGGCCGGTCTGGCTGGTGGGTGAGGACAAGTAGGCCTGGGCGGCGTGATTGAGGTCGAGCAGGTCATCGCGCAGCTGCACGCTGAATTCGGTTTGCAGGTCGACCCGCGCTGAATCCGGCGAGGTAATAGGCCGGGTCAGCAAGCCGTCGTTGGGGTTGTGGAGGTGGAACCAGCGGCGGATGCCTCGGCCGTTGTCGCTCAGGCGCAGCACCCGCCCGCCCCACACTTCGCGCATCACCAGCGGCAGTGCGATCGGCGAGCCGAAGCTGACGAACACTCGGCCATCGATGCGTTTCAGTGCCGACCCTTTTTTTGCCACCGAGCGGCGCAGGGCGTCATAGCCGATCAGGCTGCCCAGCCCTTGGGCGAAGATGATCTGTGGATTGAATGCCTCGACCTTCGCCAACAGATGTTGCGTCAACGCCGTGCGCAACTCGGCGTCTTCGATCCATTGCACGATGGCGCCAACGGTAGTGCGCAACATCTGGTTGACCGGCAGTCCCCAACTGCCGAAATTCTCGTCGGCCTTGCCCCTGGCGTCGGCGCTCAGCATCGCCAGGCCTCGGGTGATCTGGGCGAAGTCCGGCCCCTCCTTGAGTTGCTCGTCGAAGGACAGGAAGTCGATGTCCTGGTCATCGATGAGGCGACCGTTCTGCGCCAGTTGAGTACGGATCAAGGTGCGCCATTGATCCTGCCAGTTCGCATCGATGCCGCCCTGCCCCTGGCCGGCTGGCGTGAAACCGACACCAGGCAGGCACAGGACGCGCAGCCGTGTTGGCGCGACTTCCGCCCCCGGTTCTGCCAAGGCTTTGCTGGCAGGCACTGCAACGGGGCGAACAGCTTGCCCTTGGGCGGTCACCATCAAATCCTGCAGGCGTCGCAGTTTCGCCTCCAGGCTGTCCGCACTGGGCGCGGCAGGCGTGAGCGCGGCCTGAGCCGGATCAGCCAGGGCCCGGCTGCGGTTGCCAAGAAAACCGCTGACCCATTGGGCGCTGCTTTTCCAGATCTGCTCTGGATCGAGGCCGTCGAGGTAACCGGTGGCGCTGTCCACCACCTGCCGGCTCTGGGTCGCCAGTTCGGACTCGATCAATGGCAACCCGACGCGACTGGGCACCACGGTGGCCGCCAATTTTGGCGCAGCCGTTACACCCGGTGCAGCGCGCCAGATAGGTGCGTTGCCGAAGTGCTGCGCCGCGACCACCCGCGGGCCGAGGGCACTGCGCGGCAATTTGAAGTGATCGCAAAGAAACGCCAGCAGGCTGGTGTGATCGTAATGCTGGGCCTGGACGTTGCCCGTCCAGGGAATCAAGCCTGGCTTGAGCCACGGCGAAGCCAGGATCGCCGGAACACGAACGCCGAGGCGGGTGAATGGATTTTTCCACGGAACATCGACCGTTGAACCGGTCGCCACGCAAGTCGGCGGCACCACGTGGTCATGGAAACCGCCATGTTCGTCGTACAGCAGCACGAACAGGGTTTTGTTCCAGACAGCGGTGTTGGCCGACAAGGCGTTGAACACCTCACCGACAAACTGATCGCCAAAGCGCAAATCTTCGGGCGGATGATGCGACACATTGGGCCCGAGTTTGCCGTTGAGCAGGCCATAGCTCGGCTCGATCCAGGACAGTTCGGGGAGCTTGTCACCGGCGACGTCCGACTTGAAGTCGTCGATGCTCAGGTGCTGCAAACCACCCTTGACCAGCGCCGCCAGCGGGATCGCGCCATCGGAATAAATCCGCGCGTCGTGGCCGTTGTTGCGCAGCAGCGAAAAAATACTCTCGCCACCGAACTGCGCAATCAGGCTTTTGATGCCGGCCAGCACCGTGCCCGTGGAGGGCATCAGCAAGTGACCATTGCAACTGCCGAGCATGGCAAAAAAACGGTTCGGCCAAGTGGGGCCTGGCACCGAGGAAAACCAGCGGTCGCACACGGTGAAGTTACGCGCCAGTCCGTGGATGGCCGGCAGCGTATCCTTCGCTGGCGTGGCGCCGAACGGGATGTAGTTCATCGCCCGCTGGGCCATGGATTGCGACCAGGTTTTGTATACCTTCAGGTCGCTGCGGGCCTTGTCGTAGGCGTCCTGGGCAAAGCCGGCGAGCGTAGGGTTGGCCGGGCTGGTCTTGAAGGAGACGCCCAGTTGTTTCTCTACGTTGACGAATTCGTGGCCAAGGTCGAAACCCTCGCTGTTGCCCGGCGGCAGCGCCGGAGGCAGAGGGGGCGGCGGCGCCCACAGGCTGTAGTTTTCCGGGAACTCCGACGCTTGGGTGATCACCGTCGAATTACCTTTGGCCAGCTTCAACGGGTTGGTGCTGGGCGCCTTGCGGTTGATACCGTCACACGCGGCATTGATGCTTGTGTAATCCCCCAGCAAATGGTCGAACGAACGGTTTTCCATCATCAGCACGACGACGTGCTCAATCCCTGCGGGCCAGTTGTTCGGCATGGTTCGCTCCTTGATGTGAAGTCTCTATTTCAATCTCGCGGGTTTCACGGCAATCCGTTCCCTTCATCTTCCCGCTCCCTGTAATCCACCCGATAATTCGCCACATAACTATCCACAGCCGTCCCAATCGTAGGAAAAAACGCCGTCTCTCCCAGCCGCGCAAACAACCCGAACCGCTTCAGCTTGTCCTTCACCGGATCCTTCATCTCGGCAATGCACAACTCAATACCCGCCGCATGCAAGGTGTCGTCCAGTTCGGCCAGCATGTCGGCAGACGTCACATCGACACTGGTGACGGGCTCTGCGGCGACCACCAGCCAGCGCACGGGCGTGGGCGATGCCGCCACGGCGTCCAGCACTCGGTCGCTGAACAGTTCGGCGTTGGCGAAAAACAAGGGCGCATCCCAGCGAAACAGGACCAGGCCGGGGATCAGGCGTGCGTCGGGGTAGCGTTTGATGTCGTGGTAGCCCTTGACCCCATCGGCGCGCCCCAATACCGCGGAGTACGGGCGCCAGCCGTCCCAGAGGAATTCAATGACGGCAATCACGATGGCCAGGCCGATGCCCTCGATGGCGCCGAACACGGCCACGCCGACGGTACAGACAATCGACAGCCAGCACTCCCAGCGCTGGATGCGATAGATCCGGCGCAGGTCGGTGATCTCGATCAGGCCAATGGCCGAGGCGATCACGACTGCCGCCAGGGCGCTGGACGGTAAATGTTGCAGCAGGTCCGGCGCCACCACCAGCAGCAAGGCAACCGCCAATGCGCCGATGACGCCGGTCATTTGGGTTTTGGCTCCGGCGGCCTCGGCTACGGGCGTGCGGGACGAGCTGCTGCTGATCGGGAAGCCCTGGAAAAAACCGGCCGCCAGGTTGGCGATGCCGAGGCCCACCATTTCCTGGTTCGGGTTGACGTAGGTTCGGGTCCGCGCCGCATAGACGCGGGACAGCACGCTGGTGTCGGCGAACGAGACGAGTGCGACGGCGCAACCGCCGATCAACACCGGGACGATGTCGGCGCTGGTGATCCAGGGGATGGCGAAACCGGGCAAGCCCTGGGGGAGCGAACCGAGGACCGACACACCGGCGCGTGTCGCAAGGTCGAGTACGCCCACGGCGACTGTCGCGCCAACCACGGCGATCAGGATGCCCGGCAGTCGCGGCCATCGTTTGAGCAGCAGGATCACCGCCAGGGTGAGCCCGCCCACCGTGAAGGTGGTCCAGTTGACCTTTCCCTCCATCACCGCGGAGGCAATGGCCCCTATGTTGCTCAATGGACCGTCGGACTCAATCGTAAAACCGAACAGCTTGGGCAACTGGCTGATCAAAACGGTCAGTGCGATGCCGTTCATGTAGCCGTAGCGGATCGGTTTGGACAGCAGCTCGGTGATGAAACCCAGGCGCGCGATACCAGCCAGGATGCACACCGCGCCTGAGACGACCGCCATCATGCCCGCCAGGGCGACGGCTCGCTGCGGGTCGCCGCCGGAGAGTGGAATGATGACCGCAAGGATGACGGCCACCAGGGAGGAATCCGGCCCCATCACCAGAATTCGGCTGGGGCCGAACAAGGCATAGAACAGCAGCGGAACGATGGTCGCGTAGAGGCCATATATGCCGGGCACGCCTGAAGCGACCGCATAGGCGATACCGACGGGCACCAGCATCGTGGTCAGCACCAGGCCGGCCACGATGTCGTAACGCAACCATGCCGATTGGTATTCGCGCAGCATGCCCAAGCCCGGTAGCCAGCGGCGCCAACCGCTCTGTTCATCCCGACGTGCTATCCGGCCCTGCTCCGGGAGGGGCGGCGAAGCATCTGAATGGCTCATGAAACCGCTCTCTTTGATGGACTGTGCAGACCCGGCGATATTGAAGTGATCTCAGTGTAGCTATTGCTTCGAATGCGCCATCACTGGAAGCTGTTCATCTAAAGGATTTGGAACCCGTCATGAAATTCGACCTCGCCTACTGCCTCAGCCTCAACGACAAGTTGTCGATCTATGACGTTCGGGATCTGAATTTCGACGAGACGATGGCGTTCGATTCGGCCAAGGAACACTTCCAGTGCCCCAACGATGCCTGCCGTTTGACGTTCGATGCGACCAATGAGCTGGGTACGTTCAACGCGAAGAATGTGAATTACGTGCGCACGCCGCACTTCAAGAACCTGCCGAGTACGCGGCATGTCGAGGGCTGCCCTTATGTCAGCTTGAAGACGCCTGCGTCGGGTGTGGATGAGACGGAAACGGATGACAGCCGCGAGGAAAATTTCCCGTCGGAATTGTTACTGACTCGGCGTGAATATGTGCGTAAGCCGTCCAGCCCGAAGGTCGCGGTGGACGGGGTGCGGGATGAGTCGCTGACGCCTTCGGTGGCAAGCAATGTCGAGCAACCGGGCAGAGAATCGGCCCCGGACAAGACCAGCGTCTTCGCCCATCCGGTGGAGTGTTTCGTGTCGAACTTCGACGACAAGGATTTGCTCAAGCGCGTGCCGCTGAAGATTGGCGAGCACACCGCGCCCTACGGGTCGTTTTTCAAGAAAATCGAATACCTGCAGGACAACAAGGGGCTGATTTACTGGGGCAAGGTCAAGGAGATCAAGGACTACACCCAGAGCTTTCGCATCGATTTCGAGAAGAAGGTCTGGTTCGAGAAAAAGCCTTACTCGGTCAATGTTTACCTGAGCAAGAAGCTGATCGACAGCTACCGCAAGCGCAAGGCATTCCTGGAGGAGATCAAGCACGCCATCGAAAGCGGGCGGGAGTTGTATTGCTTCTTTTATGGGGTGACGCCCGAGCTGAAGCAGGTGCCGAGCAAGAAAAACCCCGAGCAGACGTTCGGGGTGTTCAGCGCCAACATCGAGAATCTGGATCACTTTATCGTGCGGGAAGCGCCGGGGTTGGCGGGTAAGTAATACGAAAGGCCGCGTTGGTTCATTGCGAATTGAGCTCCCTTTGCAGCGCCCATATCTCCCGCTTCACTTCCATACGTCGATCCAGTGCAGTCTGGATGCCTGATTCGTCGAGGCCGCAGTATCGACGTAACCAGTGGGCCATCATTTCCGAGTCCGGGAAGTAATAGTCTTTATGGCCTTTGCTGTTTCTTGGGCAATCATTCATATCGCCATCAAAGCGGCATGCCGAGAACTCGTCCGGTGGTAAAGAGCCCCGTTCAGCGGCGACATCCTGAAAAATCCAGGCGACTTCATCGATGTGTTTTTGCGCGCTGCGATGGCTGCGCCGGTACAGGATGAACTGGCCGCAGCTTTCTTGAAAGCGCTCCATCATCGGCTCGTCATCGACCCACTGAAGGATGTCGAACTGCCCTGCATGACGTATCAGGCCGTTAATCCAGCGATCTGCGAAACGTTGAACAACCCCCTCAGCGTCGGCCTTTTTGGCATCGGCGAAGATCATGCAGTAACGAGTCGGAATGTGAATGGCGAACAGCACATGTTTGCGTTGAACAGTGACGGCGTGGACCAGCCACTGTTCGGCGGACTCATCAGGCTCATCGTCCTCAATGACGGGCGATGGTGGACTTTCCACCCTGGTGATTTTTTTGCCCTTGTGCACACGACTGAAGAATTTGCTGGCCGCTTCGGTGCAGTTGAAAATCAGCATTCCAGGCTCTCTGGTTAAGGTTGGTCAGTCCTGCGGGACGACTCCCTATTCTTGCGAAAAAAAACCGCCGTTACCAACCCTCAAATCGAGTTGTGATTCCCTGGCGACTTCGACAGTGTTTCCCCTCGCACCAAGACAGCCACCGTTCGTCCGGCCAAAAAGACACATCAAAAATTGCATTTGATCTCGGCTCAAAACAACTGTACAAAAACACAGTATATTTTGACCAACACTCTCGAGCCCGGAGAACACCATGGCCTCTCAAGCGATGAAAATCACCCTGGAACGTATCGCCCTCTTCCAATTCACCCCGGCCCACTGCGCCCAGGCCCGAGCGATGCTGGGCTGGAGTGTGGAAGAGTTGTCGCGGGAGTCCCGAGTCTCGGTGGATGCCATTCAACGCTTCGAGGCACGCCAGGAGGTGCTGGATGTCACGCGCCTGGCGCTGGCCTATCGGTTCGAATCGGAGGGGTTGGTGTTCTTCCCGGGGTTTGCGCCGGGTCGAGGGATGAATGTGAAGGGGTCGACGCCGAATCCGGTTGGGCGGGCGGATTTTGCGATGGTGGAGTGAGCCAACTTATCGATTGACGATTATTCCCATTTAGGTATATTTTCACATGAGTACAAGGAAGCCACTCCTGTGGGTTAGCAGCAGTAAAAAAGACCTGAAGCAGATGCCTGCAGATGTACAGGACGTTTTTGGCCACGCTCTTGATCTGGCCCAAAGCAACAAGAAGCACCCAGATGCAAAACCACTGAAAGGCTTTGGTGGTGCCGGAGTCCTTGAGTTGATTGAGGACTTCGATACGAACACCTATCGCGCCGTTTATACCGTTCGTTTTGGTAATGCTGTTTATGTTCTGCACTGTTTTCAGAAAAAGTCGACCACGGGAATCAAAACCGCGCAGCACGACATCGATTTGATCAGGAAGAGACTTCAAGCGGCGCAGGAACACGCAAAAGGATCAGAACATGATTGAAATCGAAGAAGGCAGTGGCAACGTCTACGAAGACCTCGGGACACCGAACGCCAATGAAATGCGAGTCAAATCCCAATTGGCTGCAAAAATTGGCGAAATCATCAAGGCTCGTCATTTGACCCAGGTTCAGGCGTCTGAAATTTTAGGTCTGTCACAGCCCAAGCTATCTGAAATGTTGCGCGGTAAATTTCGTGGGATCAGTGAGGCCAAGATGATGGAGTGCCTGTTACTTCTCGGGCGTGATGTGCAAATCGTGGTCAAGTCGGCCCCGCGCTCACGCAAAGAGGGCCGAATTGAAGTGGTTTTTAGCTGAGGTCTACAACTCAACCAATCACTCTACGCGTTATGAGCCACCACCCGATCACTCTCCCCTTCCACCGCCAGCCACCACGCCCCACCACGCTGCGGATGCATCAGGTTGAACGCCTCGCCCATCTGCGGCGTGGTGATCGATACGTTGCGCTCCCAGGCCAGGGCCAGGATACGGTCGAAAGGTTCGTACCAGGCGTGCATCGACAGGTCGAACGTGCCGTTGTGGATCGGCAGTAGCCAGCGGCCCTTGAGGTCGAGGTGGGCTTGCAGGGTTTGTTCGGGTTGCATGTGCACGTGTGGCCAGTCGACGTTGTAGGCACCGGTTTCCATCAGGGTCAGATCGAATGGACCGTACTGTTCGCCGATGCGTTTGAAGCCGTCGAAGTAGCCGCTGTCGCCGCTGAAGAAGATGCGTGTGTCGCCGTCGATCATCACCCACGAGGCCCAGAGGGTGCTGTTGCTGTCGAACAGGCCACGGCCGGAAAAGTGCTGCGACGGGGTGGCGATGAACTGGATGCCATCGACTTCCGTGCCTTGCCACCAATCCAGCTGGCGGACTTTGCTCGCGTCGATGCCCCACTTGATCAGGGTGTCGCCTACGCCCAGCGGGGTAAGGAAGTGTTTGGTCTTGTCCGCGAGCTTGAGCACGGCCTGATGATCCAGGTGATCGTAGTGGTCGTGGGACAGGATCACCGCTTCGATCGGTGGCAATTCTTCCAGGCTGATCGGTGGCTGGTGGAAACGCTTGGGGCCGGCCCATTGTACGGGCGAGGCACGCTCGGCGAAGACTGGGTCGGTGATCCAGAATTTGTCGCGCAGCTTGAGCAACACCGTGGAGTGGCCCAGGCGATAGACGCTGTGGTTGGGCGCTGCGATCAGCGCGGCTTGAGTCAGCGCTTGCACCGGGACGGGCGCGCTCGGGCGAGTGTTTTGCGGTTTGTGGAACAGCACGTTCCATAGGACACCCATGGTTTTGCCAAAGCTTAAACGTTGAACCGGCGTAAAGTTTTGATACTGCCCTTGAGCCTGTCGGGACGCTTCGGGCGTGGAGGCGTTGTCCGCCGGGGAGGTTGAATTGGCCATGTCTGAATGACTCCAGAAAAACCGCGCATGACGCGACTTTCCGTTTTGGGACGATAAATGGCCAAGGCACGCACGCATCAGCCGGACTTTCTATTTTTTCTGGGCAGGATTAACAAAACATTACACTGCACAGTGTAGTTTCTAGGTTGCATCAAAGTCGATGACAAGTAAACTACTGAGTGTAATTCCCCCATTTTTCCTGCCGAAGCGTACTTATGACAGCTCCACAGCGCCTCACCGACCGAAAACGCCAAGCGATCATTCATGCCGCGATCAATGAATTCCGTGACAACGGTTTCGAGATCACCAGCATGGACAAGATTGCTGCCACTGCCGGTGTGTCGAAGCGCACGGTGTACAACCACTTTCCCAGCAAGGAAGAGTTGTTCGCCGAGATCCTCAATCAATTATGGACCCGGGTGACGGCCGAACAGGAAACGGCCTACCGTCCCGACCTGCCGCTGCGTGAGCAATTGCGTGGATTGCTGATGGCCAAGCTGCAAATGTTGGGCGATGACAATTTTCTCGACCTGGCGCGGGTGGCGATAGCGGCGACGATTCATTCGCCGGAGCGGGCGCAGGATATGGTGGCGCGAATGGGCGAACGCGAAGAAGGGCTGACGGTCTGGATTCGTGCCGCTCAAGCGGATGGCCGATTGAAAGCCACAGCCCCTGATTTTGCCGCACAACAGGTGCAGGGGCTGCTCAAGTCGTTTGCCTTCTGGCCACAGATTTCCATGGGCAAACCAGGCTTGTCACCCGAAGAACAACACCAGGTGGCAGACTCCGCGCTGGACATGTTTCTGGCCTGCTATCAGTTGCAATAAATGACAAGTTTGACGGCGGTGTCGAAGGATCGATGGCTCTGATTTGAACGGCACGATGTGTTTCAGAATGAAACTGGCACTGAGGCTTTAGTGAGCCTCAGCCAAGAACCTGAACAGGTTCACGGCAGTTTCAGCGCCCGCCCCAACTCATCGAACAAGGTAACCACTGAGCGCAAGGCACGGCAGTCGGGACGGGTCAGCAGCCACAGCGCGGTGTCGTATCCGTGCAGGGGTTCGCTCAGCGGCTGTAATCCGTCGCCGATCAAAAAATCCGGCAACGCCGCTACACCCAGGCCGGCCCTGACCAGTTCGGTCACCGACAGCATGCTGTTGCAGCGATAGCCCGGCGTTACCCCCGGCAAGGCTTGGCGACGCCAGGTAACGGTCGGGTGATCAGGCAGGAAGTCATCCGGGGCGATCCAGGTCAATGAGGCCAGATCAGTGGTATTGACCGATTGCAGGTATCGCTCGCTGGCACACACGCGATAGGAAATGTCCGCCAGCCGCCGTCCCACCAGATGCTCCGGTGGCGTGCGGGTCAGGCGCAGGGCGATATCGGCATCCCGACGGCTGAGGTTGGCAAAATCATTGGACGTGCTCAGTTCAAGGGTCAGCGCCGGATAGTTCGGCATGAACTGCGCCAGCGCCGGCAACAGCAAACCTTGCAGGACCGAATCGGTACAGGTCAGGCGCACGATGCCGCTGATCACTTCTCCGCCCTGCTCCACACCGATGCGCGCCGCCTCCAGAGCCTGTTCAGCGCGCTCGGCCTGTTCAGCAAGGGACTGCGCCAGAGTGGTGGGCAGGTACCCGGCGCGGCTTTTTTCGAACAGTTGCTGACCCAGTGCACCCTCCAGCCGGCGCACTGCTCGAAACACCGTCGAAACATCCACCTTCAGCAGTTGCGCTGCCCGGGCCAGAGAGCCGCCGCGTACCAGCGCGAGGATCAGGGCCAGGTCCGGGTAGTCCAGTCGATAGTGCGTCGCTGCATTGATCACTTGGGAAAACGCCAATATTGAGTGCGTGAGCGCCAATCTATAGTGGGCACCAGCAATCAACAAGTGCAGAGGCCCCACATGGAAACCCGCCCGATTCGCATCGCCCTGATCGGCGACTACGACCCGCAAGTCACCGCCCACCAGGCCATTCCCGTCGCCATCGAAATGGCCGCTGAACACAGTGGCCCGAACGTGCAATGGCAATGGCTGGCCACCGATGACATCCACGTCGAGACACCGCTGCACAGATTCGACGGGTTCTGGTGTGTGCCGGCCAGCCCTTACCGGAGCATGGACGGTGCATTGCTGGCGATTCGCTTTGCCCGCGAACAACGGCGACCTTTCCTCGGCACCTGCGGTGGTTTTCAACACGCGGTGCTGGAATATGCGCGCAACGTACTGGGCTGGTCGGATGCCGAACACGGCGAGACAAATCCCGATGCCGCGCGGGCGCTGCTGACGCCACTGTCGTGTGCGCTGGTGGAAGCGGTCGATACGATTGATTTGCTTGAGGGTTCGTTGCTCGCCAAGGCGTACGAAAGCACCGAGATTCGTGAAGGCTATCGCTGTCGTTTTGGTGTGAATCCGCAGTACGAAGGGGAGTTGCTCAAGCGCGAACTACATGCCGTCGGCCACGATTCGGAACACGGACTGCGGGCGGTCGAACTCAGCGGTCATCCGTTCTTTGTCGCGACCTTGTTCCAGCCCGAGCGGGCGGCGCTCAAGGGCGTATTGCCTCCTTTGGTTGGCGCCTTTGTCGAAGCCTGTGCGGGGCGCTCGTCATGATCGCCGATACGCCAGCTGCGCCTTATTACGCGGTGATCTTCACTTCACTGCGCACCGAGGGTGACCAGGGTTACGCCGAAGCGGCCGCACGGATGCTGGAACTGGCCCGCGAACAGCCGGGGTTTCTTGGTGTGGAGTCGGCGCGGGGTGAGGATGGGCTTGGGATTACTGTGTCGTACTGGGCCAGTGAGGCGGCAGTCCTGGCGTGGAAGCATCATCCTGAGCACAGTGCGATTCGCGAGCGTGGGCGCTCGACCTGGTATGCGCGGTGTCATACGCGGGTGTGCAGGGTTGAGCGGGCCTACGGGTTCGATCAGTAACTGATTTAGAGTTCTTCAGGCCGCCATCGCGAGCAAGCTCGCTCCCACATTTTGATCCCGGTCGGTCACAACATTTGTGCGCGACAAAGATCTACTGTGGGAGCGAGCTTGCTCGCGATGGGGCCCGTCAATTCACCGCAAAAACTCACCCCTGAACCAGACTGCGAACCGCCGAAATCTCCGGCACTTCCCGCCGGTTCATATACACCCGCAACGGCTCGGTGATGTTGATCCGGTCATCGATGTTCTGGTCCAGCAGCAGCTGGATCAATTCACGCTTGAGCGTCATGACCTGCCCGGGCCCCGCGACCCAGACGAATTCGCTGACAGGGATGATGCCGTCGTCCGCCACGTCCATGCCGAACGAGTCTTCGCTGAAGCGCACGATGTAGTGCCCGGTCTTGCGGTTGAGGCCGACGAAGCCTTTGAGTTGGTCGGCAGCCTGGCAGATGAGCTGGGAAGTGATGCGCATGGTAAACCCCGCAATGGTGATCGTTGGTTTACACGCAGGGCCTGCGTTTCCCTCTGCCGGGGAAATTGCAGGGCCCCAGCGTACTGCAAACGGGCGCACAAAAGCGCTGACGAAAATCAGCTTTCGACAGGTTTATGTCGGTCTGGCGATAGCGCCTGCAACGATGAGTTGTTAAAAGGGACCGCTCACTTATTGCGAAAGGATCTCGACCATGCCCACAACCTTTACTAAAAGCGCCCTGTTACTGAGCCTGTTGCTCGCTCTCGGCCACGCACAGGCCGCCAGCGAACCCGGTCCCGCGGCACTGGCCACCCGCTTGGACATTCCGCATCCAGCGGTGATCGCCCACCGTGGCGCATCGTTCGATGCGCCGGAATCCACCGCCGCCGCCTACAAGACTGCCCGCGACCTGGGCGCCGACTACCTGGAACTGGATCTGCAGCGCAGCAAGGATGGCGTGCTGTTTGCCCTGCACGACAACAATCTGCAACGCACCACCGACGTCGCCAGCAAATTCCCCGAGCGCAAGGACAGCCCCGCCAATGCGTTCACCATGGCCGAACTGAAAACCCTGGACGCGGGCAGCTGGTTCAATGCCGCGTACCCGGATCGCGCACGTCCCGCCTTCGCGGGCCTGAAGATTCTGACCCTTGATGAAATCATCGACATCGCCGAGGGCAACAGCCTGCACAAGCCCGGTCTGTACATCGAGACCAAGGAGCCCAAGCAGTTCCCCGGCATCGAACGCGACCTCAAGGAAAAACTTCAGGACCGGGGCTGGCTGAGCCCGACCGCTTCGAAACTGGCAAAAAACGAGCTGGCGGTCGGCCAGGGCAAAGGCAAGGTGGTCCTGCAGACTTTCGAGAAGAGCAGCCTCGAACTGCTGCAAAAAGAGATGCCGACGGTGCCGAAGATCCTGCTGCTGTGGGTCGGTGAAGGCAGTATCGAGCCCAAGTCCAAGGTGACATTTGCCGAGTCCGGCGAAAAGGACAAAGCCGCTTACTACGCCAAACAGCAACCGAAGGACAAAGCCGAATTCCAGCACTGGGTCGACTACGCCAAGGCCCAGGGCGCCATCGGCACCGGCCCGTCCGCCGCACTGACCCAGGGTGGCGACCAGAGCTACTCGGATCTGGTGCAACCCTGGATGAACCAGTACACCCACGATCAGGGCCTGCTGGTGCACGTCTACACCATCGACGATGCGGTGGACTACCGGAAAGTCATGGACGCCGGTGTCGACGGCATTTTCACCAATCGCGCCAGTGAGTTGTTGAAGTTCTATAAACGCCCGGCGGCGAGTGTTGCGCAGGTGCTACAGAACAACGGGTATTGATCCAGAATTGCGCAAAACCTGTGGGAGCGGGCTTGCCCGCGAAGGGGCCATCAGTTTCAAAATCCACGTTGACTGACACTCCGCTTTCGCGGGCAAGCCCGCTCCCACAGGTTATGCGTGTGCCAGCAAAATTTGCGGCGAACACACATTCCCACAGGGATTGATGCAGGACATGTAGAGGGATTTAAGGGTGGATTAAGTTACACAGGCTAACCTGATCTCACTTAAACAGATCACCCAAGGAAAGAAGCCCATGAAGACCCTGACTGCTTTGTTTACCGCTGCAGCCCTGACCCTCACCGCCGGCCTGGCCCAGGCCGATGTGCGAGTCGATCAGATCCCGCAACTGGTCAAGGACGGCAAGATCAAGCCACTGGAAGACTTGAACAAGATCGCGCTGGATCTGCATCCGGGTGCAACGATTACCAAGACCGAGCTGGACAACCACTTCAACGGTTACGAGTACGAAGTTAAACTGCGTGACGCCAAGAACATCGAGTGGGATGTGGACATCGATGCCTCCAACGGCAAGGTCCTGGAAAACAAACAGGACACGTAATCCCCAAACAGACAAAAGCCGCACGATGGGAACATCGTGCGGCTTTTGCGTTTTCGGGATTCAAGCGCTCAGGCGCGCCGTCACCTCGTTCAACTGTCCCGACAAGCCGTGCAGATTGGTGCTGGCCGCTTCAGTGCGCTGCACGTTGTCCAGGTTGGTGCTGGCGATGCTGGTGATTTCGGTGAGGTTGCGCGAGATGTCTTCGGCCACCGAGGTCTGCTCTTCGGCGGCAGTGGCGATCTGGCGGTTCATGTCGCGGATGGCTTCCACGGCCAGGGTGATGCGTTCGAGCATGGCGCCGGCCTCGGTCACTTGCTGCACGCTCTGTTCGCTGCGCGACTGACCGCTTTCAATCGCCTGGGCCGCTTCGATTGCGCCGGTCTGCACGGTCTGGATGATCTGGTTGATCTCAATGATCGACGCCGCCGTGCGCTGGGCCAGGCTTCGCACTTCGTCGGCCACCACAGCGAATCCGCGTCCGGCCTCACCGGCGCGGGCCGCTTCGATGGCCGCGTTGAGTGCCAGCAGGTTGGTCTGTTCGGCGATCCCGCGAATCACCTCCAGAACCTTGCCGATGCGTCCGCTGTCGGTTTCCAGTTGGCGGATGACCGTGGCGGTGTTGGCGATTTCGCCGCGCATCTGGGTGATGGTGTGGATGGTGCCCTGCATGACTTTTTCGCCCTGCTGGGCGGACTGGTCGGCATCGTCGGCGGCCCGCGCCGCTTCGGCGGCATGGCGGGCCACTTCTTGTGCAGTGGCGGACATTTCGTTCATCGCCGTGGCCACCTGATCGGTGCGGTTGAACTGCTCGTTGGTGCCGCCGGCCATCACGGTGGCGATCGAGTTCAACTCACCGCTGGCGCTGTCCAGGTCCGACGCGCTGCGCTGCAAACGGCTGAAGGTTTCGGCGAGGAAATCGCGCAGGGTGTTGGCGGCCATCGCCAGTTTGCCCAACTCGTCCTGACGGGTGCTGGCCACGCGCTCGGCAATACGCCCCTGGCTGAGTTGCGCCACGTATTCGATCAGTTTGCGGATCGGCTCGACCAGGTTGCGGTTGACCAGCCACAGGCTCAGCAGGCCGATCAGTACCCCCGAAGCCAGCATCACGACCAGCCCCAGCAACACCGTGCGCTCGGCACTGGCACTGATCAGTGTCGATTGCTCGGCGCCCTGCTTGCGCAACTCGCTGACCAGTTCACTCATCTGATCGCTGGTTGCGCGGTCCACACCCTTGACCGCCGCGTCGCCCGCCGCAGGGTCACCACCGGCGGCCACGAACGCGTCCCGGCCCTTCTGATAGGCCGCGCCCAACTGGCGATGTTCGTCACGCAAGCGCTCGATGCGGCTCTTGAGTTGCGGCTCGATGCCCTTCTGCGCGGCCAGTTCGCCAAGGATGTTTTGCACATCGCGCTGACGGTCCTCGAATTGCCCCCAGTACTTGCTCAGGTCAGCCGGTTGTTTGCCGCGCAGCAGGACGTTTTTCCATTCCTGCACCTGCACCTTGAATTGCAGGTTGGCTTCATCGATCAATTGCGAGGTGTGCAGCGGGCCTTCGATCAGATTGGCGTAGTTCTGCACGCCGCTGGACAGGAAGTGAAAGCACGCCAGGGCGATCAACAGCATCGCCAGCAGGCTGCCGCTCAGCAGGGCGAGAATTTGTGCTCTCAGGGACTTTTGCAAAAGCATCGCAGGGTACTCATGACAGGAATGTGGCACGCCCGTTAAGGCGTGAAAAGTGTCCGGACATCCCTGTCTGCGGTCCCGGCCGAGGCCTGCGGCGCGCAACTTAACCCAAGCGTGATCGGCTAACCAGAGCGGTTCTTGAGAAAATCCCGACCGCCGGTAGAACAATTTTTTGCGTTGTTTTTCTGTCACAAAAACGTCATTCCCGCTTGCGATGATGCCGCTCAAGTGAACCTGTAAAACACGTGACAGGCGCCTCCCCTTGCGAGTCCTCATGAACCACAGCATCGATCAAAGCCATCGCGACACGGATCTGTTCGGCCTGCTTTACGGTTTCAGTTTTCGCCCCGGTGAGGCCGGTCGGGAAATCAATTCCGCCGAGGCCTTGCAGTACCTGCAACAGCCGCAAAGCGACGAGCAATTTCTCTGGTTGCACCTGAACCTCGCCCATGCCGCGTGCGAGCGCTGGATGAAAAGCCATTTGGAGTTGCCCGAGGAATTTTTCGAAGCGCTGCACGAAGGCTCGCGTTCGACACGCATCGAGCATGTCGACTCCGCGTTGCTGGCAGTGGTCAACGACGTGGTGTTCAACCTCAGCAACATGGTCTCGTCGGATGTCTCGACCCTGTGGGTGTGCGCCCGCAGTCAATTGATCGTCAGCGCCCGCCTGCAACCGCTGCACTCGGTGGACAAATTGCGCTCGTCGGTGAAGGCCCGGGAGTGCTTTCGCTCCCCGCTGGAGCTGCTGGTGCATTTGCTGCGCGACCAGGGTGAGGTGCTGACCCAGATCGTGCGCAAGACCAGTCAGAGCGTGGACCAGATCGAAGACCAATTGCTGTCCTCGCGGCTGTCGACCAACCGCGCTGAACTGGGCGCCAATCGCCGGGTGCTGGTGCGATTGCAACGACTGCTGGCGCTGGAGCCAGGCTCATTGCTGCGCCTGCTCAACCGGCCGCCGCAATGGCTGCAAAAGGAAGACGTGAAGGAGCTGCGCAAATCCACTGAGGAGTTTGCGCTGATCATCAACGACCTCACGGCGCTGGGTGAGCGGATCAAGCTGTTGCAGGAAGAGATCGCCGCCAACATCAACGAACAGACCAACCGCACGCTGTTCACCCTGACGGTGGTGACGGTGCTGGCGCTGCCGATCAACATCATCGCCGGTTTCTTCGGCATGAACGTCGGCGGCATTCCGCTGGCGGATGACCCGGAGGGTTTCTGGATCCTGGTGGCGCTGGTCGCGACCTTTACCGTGATCGCCGGGCGCTGGGCGTTTCGCAAGCAGCGGGATTATTGAGTCCCCGTCATCACCTGACACACTGATCAACTGTGGCGAGGGGGCTTGCCCCCGTTGGGTGGCGCAGCCACCCCATACCCTGCAAACCGGTTTCTTCGGACATTCCGTACTCAATCGTTTTACGCCAGCTGCGCAGCCGAACGGGGCGGTGCGGCGTTCCGACAAGCGCCCTCGCCACAAAAACGGCACTCAGCAAACCTCGCGAGTCACCAGCATCCGCTCCCGAACCACGTCATACACCCAGTGGTAGACGTAGGTGTACGGCAGGAAGAACAGCAGCACACCGATATCCAGCACGAACGCCTGCCACAGGCTGACATTCAGCCACCAGGCGATCAGCGGCACGCCGAGGGCGACCAGGCCGCCTTCGAACAACAGCGCATGCACCACGCGGACCCAGGCGTTGTGTGCGATGGCGAGACGCTTGAGCAGCCGATCGAACATACCGTTGAAGACCACGTTCCAGGCCAGGGCCAGGCCGGCGATGAGGATGGTGACCATGCCCATTTCCAGCATCGGTTTCTTCATGATCCAGGCCAGCAATGGGGTACAGATCAGGATGGCCAGCAGTTCGAAGCCGATGGCTTGAAAAATACGTTCAGTGATGGATTTGTTGGCGCTCATGGCCGAACTCCCTTGGGTGACTGTGGTTGCCATGATCCATCAGCACACCGATACTTCATAACCAATAACCATCGATCAAGGCGATAGTTCATGGCCTCTCACGAAGTGTTGCTGGCGTTTGTCGAAGCCGCGATCCAAGGCTCGTTTTCCGCCGCGGCGCGCAAATTGGGCCGCAGTCAATCGACCATCAGTGCGGCGGTGGCCAGCCTGGAAATCGACCTGAACCTGACGCTGTTCGACCGCAGCAGCCGCAAGCCCGGCCTGACCCCGGCCGGACACGTCATGCTGCAACGGGCCGAAGACATCCTGGCCGCCACCAGTCGCCTGGAAATAGCCGCCAGCCAACTGTCCCAAGGGGTGGAAGCGAAGCTGACGGTGGCGCTGTCCGATACCTATCAGTCGGACCGCTTCGAAGCCGCCCTCAGTGCCTTCGAGCAGCGTTACCCGGACCTGGAGCTCGAGTGTCTGATCGCCGAATGCGACGACCTGATGTCCCTGGTGCAAAGCGGCCGGGCGCAGATTGCCTTCGCCGAAATGCAGGACAGCTACCCGCCGGACCTGGTCAGTTCGACGGTGGACGAACGCACGGAAATCGCCTTGTTCGTGTCCTCGACGCATCCTTTGGCGACGTTGGACCACATCGACCGGGACGTACTGCAGCAACACCGCGAACTGCGTCTGGCCACCATCATCAATCCCTATGAGAGCCGGGCGAAGGGCCGCGTATGGTCGGCGCCGAGTTATCTGATGCTGCTGGAAATGGCCCAGGGCGGATTCGGCTGGGCGCCGTTGCCCCGCTGGCTGGTCGAACGGTTCGGGCCCGGTACGTTGCAGGAACTGGTGGTGCGCGGCTGGCCGAAAACGGTGTCGGTGGATGCGTTGTGGTCGCGGCTGAATCCGCCGGGGCCGGCGGGGAGCTGGTTGCTGGGCAAGATGCTGGAGTGAAGGTCCTTCGGCCCTTATCGCGAGCAAGCTCGCTCCCACAGTTTCGAGTACACCATCAATCCCTGTGGGAGCGAGCTTGCTCCGGGCGGCGTTCCGACGATGAGGCCAGACCGGCCGCATCACTCCAACGCCTTGAGCCGCTCTTCGATAAACCGCCGCTCCGGCTCCTGTCGGGTCAACGCCAGCGCCCGCTCCCACGCGGCCCGCGCCTCCTGCTTGCGACCCAGTTGCCAACAGAATTGCGCCCGCGCCGAATACGCGAGGTGGTAGTCGAGCAGTTCTCCCCGATCCAGAATGGCGTCGACCAACGTCAGCCCCGCCAGTGGACCATCGCGTTGCGAAATCGCCGCCGCACGATTCAACTCGATCACCGGCGACGGCACCGCCCGCAGCAGGACGTCATACAGACCGACAATCTGCGGCCAATCGGTTTCCCCCGCCGTCGGGGCTTCGGCGTGCACCGCTGCGATCGCCGCTTGCAGGCAATAAGGTCCGAATCGTCCCATGGTCAGCGCCCGCTCGACCAGCGTGCAGCCTTCGCGGATCAACCCGGCGTCCCACAGCGAACGGTCCTGTTCGTCCAGCACAATCAGCTCGCCGCTCACCGAGGTCCTGGCCGGGCGGCGCGACTCGTGCAGCAGCATCAACGCCAGCAAGCCCATCACCTCCGGCTCCGGCAACAACTCCACCAGCAACCGGCCGAGGCGGATCGCTTCGCGGGTCAAATCCTCACGAATCAGTTCTGCCCCGATGGACGCCGAGTAGCCCTCGTTGAACACCAGGTAAATCACCCGCAATACACTGTCCAGGCGCTCGGGTAGCTCAGCGAGTGTCGGCACTTGATAAGGGATTTTCGCATCGCGGATCTTCGCCTTGGCGCGCACGATGCGCTGGGCGATGGTGGCCGGGGCCGAGAGAAAGGCCCGGGCGATTTCTTCCGTGGTCAGGTCGCAGACTTCCCGCAGCGTCAGCGGCACTTGTGCGTCGGCCGCCAGGGCCGGGTGGCAGCAAGTGAAGATCAGCCGCAGGCGATCGTCTTCCACGTCTTCATCACTCCAGTCGGCCTGCTCCAGTTCCTCCAGTTGCGCGATCAGCAAGGGCTGCGACGCGGCAAAGCGTGCGCGCCGGCGCAGGGCATCGATGGCCTTGAAGCGCCCGGTGGACACCAGCCAGGCCCGCGGATTGTCCGGCACGCCGTCACGCTGCCAGCGTTCGACCGCGATGAAAAACGCCTCGTGCAAGGCCTCTTCGGCGAGGTCGAAATCCCCCAGCAAGCGAATCAGGGTCGCAAGAATCCGCCGCGACTCTTCGCGATAAACCCGCTCGACCTGCGCCTGAACCGGCAGCCCCGGCATCTTAAGGATTCAACTGCCGAACGGGGCGCACTTCGACACTGCCGACCCGGGCCGCCGGAATGTTCCCGGCGACCTGGATGGCTTCGTTGAGGTCCTTGGCATCAATCAGATAAAAACCGGCCAACTGCTCCTTGGTTTCAGCGAATGGCCCGTCGGTGATCGACATCTTGCCGTTGCGCATGCGCACCGTGGTGGCGGTCTGTACCGACTCCAGCGCCTCGGCGGCGACCATCCGGCCACTGCCCTGGATCGACTCGGCATAGGCCATGCACTCTTCGTCCTTCGGGCTTTCCGGCAGCGAATGCAGCAACCGCTCATCGCTGTAGACCAGGCATAAATACTTCATCACGCTCTCCTTATCGAACGATCAACTATGGCCGCTGATTGGCATTCTGGCTCGGCTTCCCGACGATCAGGGCTTGAGGTCGAACAGCGTCGCGCCGCTGGTCATGTCGAATGGCGCCGACCAATGTTCGTGGACGATCTGCCACAGCCCGGCTTCTTGCCGATAGCAGGCGGTGACGCGCATCCAGCAGGACTGGGTTTCGCCCTTGTCGTTGGTGCCACCGCAATGTGCCAGCCAGTGAGCGAACGCAATTTCCTGGGACGGCTCGATGGTGATTTCGTCGAATTCGAAGATGTGCGGGCCGGGGCACATTTCCATGCAGGCCTGCCAATGCGCGCGATACGCCGGCTTGCCTTTGAATTGCAGGGCCTTGACCGCGTCGAAAGAGACGATGTCATCGGCATACAGGGCCATGACTTTTTCAATGTCCTTGGTCATGACCGCCTGACGATAGTTCTCGATGAGGTTCTGGATCTGGGTTTGCGAGTTCATGGTGGTTCTCCGTGGTTTTTATAGTGAAGACACCCTTAGTCGTCTGGCGATCCGGTGAATCGACAGGTGAAATAAAAATAATCCGGGAAAGCAAACTCGCTAGAATCCGAGGCTCATTTGTGATGGAAAAAGGACACTCCCGTGACAACCCGACTCGTGCCTTATGAAAGCCTGAATGCGCTGCAGCGCCAGCAGGTCGAGGCCATTGAAGTGCATTCGGAACAGATCAGATTCTCGGGTGACATCCACGGCGCCTTGCACACGCTGTTGTCCAAGCCCGGCCCCGGCGTCAAGGGCTTCGCCCTGCTGGCCGAGGATGTGCCCGTCGCGTTCCTGCTGCTCAAGCGCCCGCCGGTGTTGCCGGCCTGGGCCGATGAGCACAGCGCCACGCTGCATGCGCTGCAAGTCGATCAACGCGCCCAGGGCAAGGGCTACGGCAAGGCCTGCCTGCAAGCGCTGCCCGAGGCGGCGCGCCTGGCCTGGCCGGAAATCAGGGGGCTGGAGCTGTCAGTGGATGCCGACAACGAAGCCGCCATCGCCCTGTACGCCAGGTTTGGCTTTGTCGACAGCGGCAAGGCGTACAAGGGCCGGATCGGGTATGAGCGGCGGATGGGGTTGGTGTTTTGACTGTTCGATAGTCACTACTGATATTGCTGACACAACACCGCCCCTGTGGGAGCGGGCTTGCTCGCGAAAGCGGTGTGTCAGTCAATAGAGATGTCGAGTGTACCGGCCTCTTCGCGAGCAAGCCCGCTCCCACAGGGGATCCTCAGTGTGGCTTACAACGCCAGCACCATCTCATGCCACGCCATGCCGCCATGGTCCGAGGCCGAGGGTTTAACGTAGGCAAAGCCGAACCCGGCATACAACGGAATATGCCGTTCCTTGCACATCAGGTTGATGGTGACCTTGCCCATCGCGCGCATGCGCTCGATGAACTCGCCCATCAGGCGCTTGGCCAGGCCTTGGCCCTGATAATCCGGGTGCACCACCACCGACATGATCACCACATGCGACCCGGCCGGGTCGTGGCCGATCAGTTCCTTGAACGCCTCGTCCGACATTTCCACCTGGAACGCCGCACCGGAGTTGATGAATCCGGCGACAACCCCGTCCACTTCAGCGACGATAAAACCCTCGGGCCAGGTGGCGATGCGGGTGGCGATCTTCTCGCGGGTCGCGGCTTCGTCACCTTCATAGGCAAGGGTTTCGATGGCAAAGCAGCGGTCCAGATCGGCGGGGGTGACGTTGCGGATGACGGTGTTCATGGCAGCTCGGGATCAGCATGGGAAAGGCTGGGGATGATAAATCAGCCGCCGTGGGACATCGAGAGACGAATCGGCTGATCCGCCTCTCGCGCAGGTGTCATGCCTTGATCGGCAGCCAGATTTCCAGCTTGCCGGTGTTGAGTTTGGGATTGAAGTCTTCGCTGTAGCGCTCGAACTCCGGAGCCGCCAATAGCTCGTGGCCGGACTGCGGCAGCCACGTGCCATGGATGTACTGAAAGGTTTGCGGCAGGGTGTCCAGCGGTCCTTTGTGTTCGAACACCACGTACTGCTGCGGCTGAACTTCTACCCAGCGGTAGGTTTCGGGCAAGTCGTCGAGCTTGCTGATCTCGACCCCGGCGATGTAATCGAAGCCGCCCTTGCCGTCGAAATTGCAGCAGACGCCGTAGGTGACTTCGCCTTTTTGACCCGGAATACGGCCCAGATGCGGAATGAATTTATCCCAGAGTTCGGGAATGCCTTGTGTGGTCTGCTGGGTAAATCGTCCGCCTAGCCCTGCGATCAGCAGGAAGTGTCCGTGTTCGAAGCGTGGCTCCGCCAGTTCGACGCGTGTTTGCTCATCCATGGCTCAACTCCTGGAGCAAAAAGTGGGTTCGGCTGGGAGTATAGAAGCCAAACCCGATTCGCCCAATTACAGGGCGTGCAATTGCTCGACGGCGCCTGAACCGACAAACTCGTTATAGCCAGATAGAATCACGTAGACCGCGAAATAGCAGAAGATCGCTGCCGATGCCATGTAGGAGTAACGCAGTAACTTGTCGCCGAGCAACTTGCCGCCGTGGCTCGCAGCAAAGCACAGCCCGACACACCAGAGAATCCCTGCGCAGAGAAAACCGCCGAGAAACAGCGCGGAGCTGAGGGCGCCACCGCCGCCGGAACGGGCGATCAGCGTGCCACCCACCGCAGCGAACCAGAGAATCGCGCTGGGCGACGACATGGCCAGGAAGATCCCGCGAAAGAACTCCTTGCGATGGGAGTTGTGCCCCACCTCGGCCGATTGCGCCAGCACCGCTTCGTGGTGAATCGCCGAATAGATCATCTTCGCCGCGAAGTACACCAGCAGCGCCGAGCCACCGATCCACAACACCCAGCGCACGGTTTCGTATTGCAGCAACACGGTCATGCCAGCCAGTGCCAGTACCGCGTAGATCAGGTCGCCGACACAAGTCCCCAGCCCCAGCGCAAACCCCTGGAAATAGCCGCGCTGCATGGCCAGGGTGATCATCGCGATGTTGGCCACGCCGATATCCAGGCATAGCGAGAGGCTCAGCAAGAAGCCGCTGGTAAATTCCATCGAACCCTATCCTTCGGAAAAATTTGTTTACATTGAGGCTGGACAGTCTGCCACAGCTGCCCTTACATTCCGCCACAGGTCACCGCAGTGACCAGCGTCGCTCGGACGGTTCCGGGCGCTTACGTTATCCGAGGCAACAATGGCCGAACAAGGTTCGCCGCGCCGCTTTGCGCGCATAGATCGACTCCCCCCTTACGTTTTCAACATCACTGCCGAGCTGAAGATGGCCGCCCGTCGTCGTGGCGAAGACATCATCGACTTGAGCATGGGCAACCCCGACGGCGCCACGCCGCCGCACATCGTCGAAAAACTCGTCACGGTGGCCCAGCGCGAAGACACCCACGGCTACTCGACGTCCAAGGGCATTCCGCGCCTGCGCCGGGCGATTTCCAACTGGTACAAGGACCGCTACGAGGTCGACATCGACCCGGAAAGCGAGGCCATTGTCACCATCGGTTCCAAGGAAGGCCTGGCACATCTGATGCTGGCCACCCTGGATCAGGGCGACACCGTGCTCGTGCCCAACCCGAGCTACCCGATTCACATCTACGGTGCCGTGATTGCCGGCGCCCAGGTGCGGTCGGTGCCGCTGGTGCCGGGAGTGGATTTCTTCGCTGAACTGGAGCGGGCCATTCGCGGTTCGATCCCGAAGCCGAAGATGATGATCCTCGGTTTCCCGTCCAACCCGACCGCCCAGTGCGTGGAGCTGGATTTCTTCGAACGAGTGATCGCCCTCGCCAAGCAGTACGACGTGCTTGTGGTACACGACCTGGCCTACGCCGACATCGTCTACGACGGCTGGAAAGCCCCGTCGATCATGCAAGTGCCCGGGGCCAAGGACATTGCGGTGGAGTTTTTCACCCTGTCCAAGAGCTACAACATGGCCGGCTGGCGCATTGGCTTCATGGTCGGCAACCCGGAACTGGTCAATGCCCTGGCGCGGATCAAGAGCTACCACGACTACGGCACCTTCACTCCGCTGCAAGTGGCGGCCATCGCTGCGCTTGAAGGCGATCAGCAATGCGTGCGCGACATCGCCGAGCAGTATCGGCAGCGGCGCAATGTGCTGGTCAAGGGTCTGCATGAACTGGGCTGGATGGTGGAAAACCCGAAAGCGTCGATGTATGTCTGGGCCAAGATACCCGAGGCCTATGCGCACCTGGGCTCGCTGGAGTTCGCCAAGAAACTGCTGGCCGAAGCCAAGGTGTGTGTCTCGCCGGGCGTCGGGTTTGGCGAGTACGGTGATGATCACGTGCGCTTCGCGCTGATCGAAAACCAGGACCGGATTCGTCAGGCTGTACGCGGGATTCGCGGGATGTTCAGGGCAGATGGGCTGGCACCGAAAACCAACGCCTGACACATATCCCCTGTGGGAGCGGGCTTGCTCGCGAATGCGGTGTATCAAACAACATCTTCGTTTACTGATACGACGCTTTCGCGAGCAAGCCCGCTCCCACATTTGTTCTATGTTCACCTTGAAATCGGTCACCCACAAAAAAACCGCATCGCTGCGGTTTTTTTGTGTCTGTCGAATCGCTTAGACGAACAGCGACAACAACAGGATAAAGCCCAGGCCAACCACGGAGAGGATGGTTTCCATCGCGGTCCAGGTCTTGAAGGTTTCGGCCACGGTCATGTTGAAGTACTGCTTCACCAACCAGAAACCGGCGTCGTTGACATGGGACAGGATCAGGGACCCTGCACCGGTGGCCAGCACCAGCAGCTCACGGTTCACACCCGGAATCATCCCCACCACCGGCACCACGATGCCGGCGCCAGTGATGGTCGCCACGGTCGCTGAACCGGTCGCGATACGAATCACCGCCGCCACCAGCCAGGCCAGCAGGATCGGCGAGATCTGTGCGTTCACCGCCATGTGGCCGATCACGTCACCCACGCCGCTGGTCACCAGCATCTGCTTGAAGCCACCACCGGCACCGATGATCAGGATGATCGCGGCGGTCGGCGCGAGGCTTGCATCCAGCCATTTCATCATTTGGCTGGAACCGATGCCCTGCTTGTAGCCGAAGGTATACAGCGACAGCAGCAACGCCAGCAGCAACGCCGAAATCGGGTGACCGATCAGGTCCATGAATGCACGGAAGATGTTGCCATCGGGCAGCACCACGTCGGCAAACGTCTTGAGCAGCATCAGGAACACCGGCAGCAGCACGGTCACCAGCGTGATGCCGAAGCTCGGCAGATCGGCCGAATCCGATTCCCGCGCCAGTTGATCCACCAGTTCCTGGTTCGGATGACCGGGGATGTGCTTGGCAATGAACGTACCGAAGATCGGGCCAGCGATGATGGCGGTTGGCAACGCAACGATCAGGCCGTACAGAATGGTTTTACCGATGTCGGCACCGAACACGCCAATGGCCAGCAGCGGACCCGGATGCGGCGGCACCAGGCCGTGTACCGCGGACAGACCGGCCAGCAGCGGGATACCGATCTTGATGATCGACACGCCAGTGCGACGGGCCACGATGAACACCAGCGGAATCAGCAGCACGAAGCCGATTTCGAAGAACAGCGGAATGCCGACCAGGAACGCGGCGAACATCATCGCCCACTGCACCTTGTCCTTGCCGAAGGCGCGGATCAACGTCTGCGCAATCTGATCCGCACCGCCTGATTCGGCCATCATTTTGCCGAGCATCGTACCCAGCGCCAGGATAATGCCGACGAAACCAAGCACGCCACCGAAGCCGTCCTGGAACGCCTTGATGATGGTGCCGATCGGCATGCCGGAGGTCAGCCCGAGGAAGGCTGCGGCGATGATCAGTGCGAGGAATGGGTGCAACTTGAACTTGGTGATCAGGACGATAAGCCCGATCACCGTGACCACTGCATCGAGCAGCAGGAACGTCTCGTGGGACATGCCAAACATTAGGGGTGTCTCCTGGTTGTTGTTGTTGTTATTAAAGCGGGTTGATCAGAAGTCGTGAGGACAGCGCTGTCTTTGCGAGCACAGTCATACCGCCTGTTTCAGGCCGTTCGCCTGCCACCACGAATGAGCCTGCGCCGCCAGTTGCTCGACGCTATAGGTCGAAGCATCCAGCGCCAGGGTCAACGGCTCGCCGACGGGCGATTCGAGGGTGGCGAACTGGCTGTCGATCAGGGTCGACGGCATGAAGTGGCCTGGCCGATGGGAGACACGGTCGGCGGCGACTTCGGGGGTCAACTCAAGGAACACGAAGCCCAGGCCCGGCAAGGCACTGCGCAGACGTTCTCGATAGACGTGCTTGAGAGCCGAACAGGTCAGCACCGGGCGCTGGCCCTTGGCGTCGACACGGCGCAGTTCATCGCACAGGCTGTCGAGCCAGCCGGCACGGTCTTCATCGTTCAGGGGGATCCCCGCGCTCATCTTTTCGATATTGGCGGCAGGGTGAAAAGAGTCGCCTTCAATGGCAGTGGCGCCGCTCAAATGGCACAGGGCCTCGCTGACGCACGTCTTGCCGCAACCGGCAACGCCCATGATGACCAGGGCGGTGATGGGATGATTCATGTAACACCTCAGCGCGCAGACAGCGCTACCTTTGCCAGTTATGACACCAGATCAAAAGCAGAAGTTGCCGACGCCTTTCTTGTCATTTTATGGGTTGCAGCAGGTTAGGTCCCAACACCAAAAAGCAAGGATCAGGCGAACCCTCGCTCACGCATTTGCAGCTGCATCGAGACAGCGCTACCTTAGTGCCTTGAATTTTGTTTGGCAAGCCGTCGATGAACACAACCAAGAACGATAAAAATACTCGCACCACTGGCCGCCCCACCCTGAACGAAGTTGCCCGACTGGCCGGCGTCAGCCCGATCACCGCCTCCCGCGCCTTGCGTGGCGTCAGCACCGTGGCCACTGAACTTGTGGAAAAGGTGCAAAAAGCGGCGCTGGAGCTCAACTATGTGGTCAACCCTGCCGCCCGCGCCTTGGCCTCGGCCCAGAGCCAGTCAGTCGTGGTTTTGGTGCCGTCGCTGTCCAACCTGCTGTTCATCGACACCCTGGAAGCCATTCATCGGGTTTTGCGGCCCAAGGGTTTCGAAGTGCTGATCGGTAACTTCCACTATTCGCGCGATGAAGAAGAAAACCTGCTGCGCAACTACATGGCCTATCAACCGCGCGGCTTATTGCTGACGGGTTTCGACCGCACCGAAAGTTCGCGGCGGATGATCGAAGCCAGCAATATTCCTTGCGTGTACATGATGGAACTGGACAGCGCCGCCGGGCTCAATTGCGTTGGCTTTTCGCAACTGGCGGCGGGCGAAACGGCTGCCGAACACTTGCTGTCCCGCGGCCGCAAGCGCCTGGCCTACATCGGCGCGCAGCTGGACCAGCGCACCTTGTTGCGCGGCGAAGGCTTCCGCAAAGCCCTGCAAAAGGCAGGTCGGTATGACCCGGACCTGGAAGTGCTGACGCCCCGCTCCTCCTCCGTCGGCCTCGGCGGCGAGTTGTTCCTGCAACTGCTGGCCAGTCATCCGGATGTCGATGCGATCTTCTTCGGCAACGACGACCTGGCCCAGGGCGCCTTGCTCGAAGCCATGCGCAACGGGATCAAGATCCCCGAACAGGTGGCGATCCTCGGCTTCAACGACTTGCCCATGTCCGAACACATGGTCCCGCGCCTGAGCAGCATCAACACCCCGCGTGAAGCCATCGGCCGTCGCGCGGCGGAGCAGATGCTCACGCTGATGGCCGGCAATACCGTGGCCAAACCGGTGCAGGACATGGGGTTTGAATTGAAGGTGCGCGAAAGCACGTAAGCACGACACACCCGCAGTGAAGTGAGATTTTGTGGCGAGGGGGCTTGCCCCCGTTGGGTTGCGAAGCAGCCCCAAAAACAGCGCCGCAGTCATACAGGTCAAACCCGTGAACTGGATTACGACTGCTCCGCAGCCGAACGGGGGCAAGCCCCCTCGCCACAGGGAAAGCCTCTCGCCCCCGCTCAGTGTTCAATCCTGCGGATCGAGGTTATCCAGCACCCGGTTCACCGCCAGCTCGGCCAGCATGATGATCTGTGCAATCGCCAGCGCCGTGTTGCGATGGCTGCCTTCCAGAAAAGCAGCGAAGTCATTGGTCATGACACTCGCCGAGGCCAGTGATTCACAGGCGTGCGCCAACAACGTTTCGTTATTGATGCCGGGTGAGATGGTGAACATTGGGCTGGGATTGCGTGGGGGGTTGGGCGTGGGTTTGAACATGGCAATGCTCCTAGAGTGATGGAGCTGCCACGATTCGCTGCGATACGAAGGGGTGGCAGCTGTACGCGGGTCGCAGACCGGGACTCTAGAACCCGGTAGACCCGAAGGTCTCCCACGCACAGCCGCCATAACGTGATTCGATCACGAACGGTGGACGCTATGCGTCTAGAGATACCCGGGCTGCGAAACCCGATCGCTGAATTTGCAGCGACACGGAACAATACGAGTCCGGATACCAGGCGCACAAGTCGGCGGATTCTGGCGTAGTCGTAGGTAATTGCGCAAGAAATCACTGTCTGCGGAAATCCTCTGATACCCCTTGCCTACGGACCATTCCTACAGGTTTACGTCTGGTCCTGCGGATCCTGCAGACTTGATGTCAGCCGTCGGCAGGCACACTATGAATTCCCGACGCCATGATTCGCTGACGGAGTAGCAAAATGGAACATGCACTAAAGATTCTCGGCAAAGCCTCGTCCATCAACGTCCGAAAAGTCCTGTGGACTTGCGAGGAGCTGGGTATTGCCTACGAACGCGAGGACTGGGGCAGCGGTTTTGCCTCCACCCACAGCCCCGAGTTCCTGCGCTTCAATCCCAACGCACAGGTTCCGGTGATCATCGATGAAGCCGGCGTGTTGTGGGAATCCAATACCATCTGCCGCTATCTGGCTGGCAAACACCACCACCATCACAGCGAGTTGCTGCCCACCGAACCGGCCGCCCGCGCTCGGGTGGAACAGTGGATGGACTGGCAAGCCACCGAGCTCAATCCGTCCTGGAGATACCCGTTCATGGCACTGGTGCGCAAGGACCCTGAATTCCAGGACCCGCATAGCCTTGAAGTCGGCATCCGTGACTGGAACCAGAAAATGGGCATCCTCGAACATCAACTCGCAACCACCAAGACGTATGTCGCCGGACCACACTTTACCCTGGCCGACGTTGTCATCGGTTTGTCGGTCAATCGCTGGCTGATGACGCCGATCGACCGGCCTGACTACCCCGCCGTCGATGAATATTTCCAGCGCCTGGCGCAGCGTCCGGGTTTCCTCAAGCACGGCTGCAACGGCTTGCCTTGAGGAGCCGCAAAATGCCGCGCTGTTTTTTGTAGGAGCGAGCTTGCTCGCGATGGATGCAAGAGCACCGCGTATAACCAGAAAACACGCGTTATCGTTATCGACCATCGCGAGCAGGCTCGCTCCTACACTGGGTCGGCGTTTTTTGTAGGAGCGAGCTCGCTCGCGATGGATTCAAGAGCGCCGCGTTTCGCCAGGAAACACGCGTAATCGTTATCGACCATCGCGAGCAAGCTCGCTCCTACAGTGGGTCAGCGTTTTTTTGTAGGAGCGAGCTCGCTCGCGATGGATTCAAGAGCGCCGCGAATAACCAGAAAACACGCGTAATCGTTATCGACCATCGCGAGCAGGCTCGCTCCTACAGTGGGTCGGCGTTTTTTGTAGGAGTGAGCTCGCTCGCGATGGATGCAAGAGCGCCGCGTTCAGCCAGGAAACACGCGTTATTGTTATCGACCATCGCAGTTACCGCGACTAGTTCAGTTGCAACGTCGAGTTGAACTGACTGATCGCATCCACCACATGCCGCGAACCCTGCTGGATTTCCAGAATCACCTCCCCTGCCTCGTTCGCCAATTCAACTCCGAGGCCGGTTCGACTCAGACTCGATTGCATGCTCGACACCGCGCTGAGCGACAAATCGTGGTTCTTGCGCACCACCTCGACAATCTCCAGCGTCGCCTGACTGGTGCGCGCCGCAAGGCTGCGCACTTCATCGGCTACCACCGCAAACCCGCGCCCGTGCTCTCCGGCACGGGCCGCTTCGATCGCCGCGTTGAGCGCCAGCAGGTTGGTCTGATCGGCAATGCCGCGGATGGTCTGCACGATGGTGCCGATGATGTCGGACTGTTTGCTCACGGCGTCGATGCTCAGTGCCGCCTCGTTCAAGTCCCGGGAAATGTCCTGGATGATCTGCACCGTCTGCTGCACCACCTCGGACCCCTTGCGCGCGCAGACGTCGTTTTGTACCGAAGTGCTGTGGGCCGATTCTGCGGCGGTTTGCAGGGTGGTCATCTGGTGGGTGATATCGCTGGCGAACTTGACCACCTTGTACAACCGCCCCTTGGCGTCGAACAACGGGTTGTAGGAGGCTTCCAGGAATACCGTCTGACCTTGCTTGTTCCTGCGCTCGAAACGATGGGAGTGATATTCGCCGCGGTTGAGCGAAGCCCAGAAATTCCGGTAGCCCTGGGACTCGGCTTCGCCACGGTGGCAGAACAGGCTGTGATGCTGCCCCACCACTTCGTTGAGCGAGTACTGCATGGTTTTCAGGAAGTTCTCGTTGGCGGTGATGACCTTGCCTTCGGGCGTGAATTCGATCACGGCCATCGAACGGCCGATCGCGGCGAGCCTGCTTTCGTTTTCGTGTTCCTTGTTGATCCGTGCGGTGATGTCGGTGGCCACCTTGATCACACTTTTCACCTGCCGGTCGGGGCCCAGCACCGGCATGTAACTGGCTTCGAGCCAGATCTCCCGGCCACTCTTGTGCAAGCGCAAAAAGGTCCCGCTCAGCGGCTCGCCCCGCGCCAGGTCACGCCATAACTTGGCGTACTCATCGCTGCGGTAATACTGTTCTTCACAAAAGACCCGGTGATGTTTGCCGCGCACTTCGTCAGCGCTGTAGCCCACGGCATTGCAAAAGTTTTCGTTGGCATCGATGACGATGCCGTCCGGAGTGAATTCAATCATCGCCATCGAATGACTGATCGCCGCCAACTTGGCATTAGCCTCAGTCAGCGCGCAACTGAACCGTTCGATTTCCAGCAGGTCAGCCTTGTGATGTAGGTTGAACATTGTCGTATCACCTTCCGCGCGGTTTTTTGATTGATGAACGTTGCAGGTCTTTCAAATCCACCACTACGCTCCGTGGAACAGGCACACGCATCCCTCCAAAAAGAAGGACTAGTCAGGTGATAAATGATGTTCAATCGGAGGGTCCTTACAGCGACACGCTCATCAAGACATCCTTCTCTTGATAGCCCGCATGCGGGCCAGCCCTAACAGATTCACAACAAATTCCATTTAGCGGACAGCTCCTTGCCATCAAGTGTTGGTGCCTTCGATTGCGCACTCTTGCGACCAGACATCGACCACCTCATGAGGGTCGATATAGTTAGTTACACCTGATCATAGACAGCAACCTCGGGCTTGCAAGGCCACTAGTCTGCCACTACTGAGGACAAAATCGGTTCAGCGGCTTGTCGAGGGGGGAAATACTCGGAGAACAAGACAGATCAGCGGTCGGTAGTGAGAGCGGCGCTGGCTGCCGAATTGGCTTAAGGCTGTAGACCATTCGCGAGCAAGCCCGCTCCCACAGGGGATCGGCGGTGACCACAGGTTTTGTGGAAATCACAGATTCAATGTGGGAGCGGGCTTGCTCGCGAATGGTTGCAGCTCAAACACTGCAGAACTTTCAGAACAAACTACAAGCTGGCACTTACCTTGGTGGCCACCTCTCCCGGCACCCAACCCTTCCATACCTGCGGCTGCTCACGCAAAAACGCTTCGGCGACTTCCCGCGGTTTTTGCCGTTTTTCACTCATCTGGCCCAAGGTCTGGTTCAACAGATCAATCGGCAAATCGACCTTTTCAAAGAACGTCACCAAGTCCGGGTACTGCGCCTTGAACGGTGCCGATACGCCGATGGCCAGGCTGGCCGGCATCGAGCGCGTGCCTTTGGGGTTCGGGTTATTGGCATCGGCCAGGGTTTTCCAGGCTTCGGCATCGAACGGCGGCTCGTCGAGTTTCACCAGTTTGAACCGCCCCAGCAGCGGTGTCGGCGACCAGTAGTAGAACAGCACCGGTTTGCCACGGCGAATCGACGAGGCCACCTCGGCATCCAGCGCGGCACCGGACCCCGTGCGGAAGTTGACGTAGCTGGCGGTCAGGTCATAGGCCTTGAGTTTCTGGCTGTTGACGATTTCCGAAGTCCAGCCGGTCGGGCTGTTGAGGAAGCGTCCGCGGCTCGGGTCTTCGGGGTCACGGAACACGTCCTTGTACTTCGCCAGGTCGGCAACGGATTTCAACTCCGGGGCCAAGGGCTTGATGCCGCGCTCCGGATCGCCCTTGATCACGTACTCCGGCACCCACCAGCCTTCGGTGGCGCCTTTGACCGTATCGCCAAGGCCGAACACCTTGCCCTCAGCCGCCGCCTTGACCCAGGCAGGGCTGCGTCCGGCCCACTCTTCACCGATGACCTGGATGTCGTTTTTGGCCAGCGCCGCTTCAAGGCTGACGGTGCTGCCCGGCAGCGTGTCGGTCGGGTAGCCGTAACCTTTCTCAACGATCAGGCGCAGGATTTCGGTGATAAGGCTGCCACTTTCCCAAGTGATGTCACCAAAGTGAATAGGTGCCGCTTTTTCCGTGGCCGATGCCGGGTGGGACAACAGGCTCAGGGCCAGCAACGAACTGCCGAGCAGGGTTTTGATCGATCTCATGCGGACCTCTTGTTCTGGAGGGGACGGTTCAGGGATTGGTTGGCGCTGTGCCGGTCGCACAGGGCTTGGGAGCGGGTCATGTAGTCGCTGACAGAACGCAGGGAGATGCCCAGCGCAGCGGCAATTTGCGGATAGGTCAAGCCGTCGATCCGTGACAACAGGAAGGTCGAGCGGACTTTGCCGGGTAGCCGCTGAAGAGTGCGATCCACACGGGTCAGGGTCTGGGACACCTGGGCCAGTTCTTCCGGCGATTGGGCGTGGATCGACTCGGTCTGTTGCAGTTGTTGAAGGTACTGGCGCTCCAGGTCACCTCGACGCCAACGCTGATAGAGCAGGCGCTGGGCGATGGTGGTGAGCAACGCACGGGGTTCACGGATTGCCGTCAGGCCAGGGGCCTGCAGCAGTTGCACGAAGGTTTCGCAGGCAATGTCTTCGACAGCGGCGGCATCGTTCAGGGACTGACGCAGGCGCGTGCAGAGCCAGAGGTAGTGGACGCGGAACAATCCGTCCACCTGTTTGCGATGAAGAATATCGGCGCCGGACATAAGGGCTCCTGGGTTAGGGGTCGCTGAATGTCCGGTGGTCCGGTGAGGCGAATCCTAGCAAGGAGCCTTATTCATTAATAATACTTAAAACTTATTTTTATATTCGCTAATGGAATTAAAAAGAACACCTGACAGGCCGCTATCGCAAATCCCCATACCCCAGCACCTCGGCCTCACGCTGGTAGTCGAGCACAATCTGATAGTCGCTTTCGTTGGTGGGCAGTACCTCTGGCAAACCGAGGGTTTGGGCAACCTCCGGCAGCTCGCGCAACGCCAGGTTCATCACCTGCAGGAGTTCCTCAGCCTGCTCATCCGTGACCGTCGCGGCAGTAATGAACGGTAAGGCAGGACTGAGCGCGCTGCGGGCAATAACGCGCAAACCGGCCACTTCTTCTGCGGCGTGGCGTGCCAGATAGGCAAAGGTCACGCTGTCGATGGCCGCCAGATCGGCAAGGTTTTCGCGTAACCAGCGCAGGCTTTCGCGATGGCTACCGCTGATCCCGACCTGAGAGAAAAACCGCCCGTCACGTTGCAACGACGCCAACTGGTGGCGCAGCAGATTCATGCCGCTGTTGGAGTCCTGGCCATTGATCACGCCTCGGCTGTCGCGAAACGCCGGCAGGGTTCGCCGTGCATCTTCGATGCGTCCCAGAATCAGGCTGCAATGATTGCCGCCACTGCTGTCCGGCAGCTCATAACGAGGCCGCCCCAGCACCCGGACCTTGCCGCGCAATGCCGTCATCAGCGGATAGCCGCAGGTTTGGGTGAGCAACAAGTGCGGCGACAACCACAAGTCCAGCAGTGACAGGCCTTCGGCATCCCGGCGGGTGTCGCCCAGGTGCTCGAGGATTCGCGTCAGCCAGCGTTCGTTGGCCTGGTGGATGGGGTCGGGGGCGGTGTACATCAGCAGTTCGGCGAAGTGTTGGGTCATCAATATAGTCCCATGCGGCAAATTTCCAATGTGGGAGCGGGCTTGCTCGCGAATGCGGTGTGCCAGTCAACTCAGATGTCGGATGTCCAATCGCATTCGCGAGCAAGCCCGCTCCCACAGGGGATGGTGTTGTTAGCAAATCAGTAAAACGGATGCCTCGGGCTGTCGATGGCTTTGACTCCATGTTCACGCCACAACTGCCCATAACCCCGCACCAGAAACCCGCCGCTACGCGCCAGCCATTGCTCGCGGCGGGCCCTGTAGGCGCGGGGCAAGTCGTACCAGGGCAACCCCGGCAACTCGTGGTGCACCAGATGAAAATTGAGGTTCAGGAACAGCCAGCGCCACGGCCACGCCGCTTCATTGAGCACCGTGCGCTGCTCCGGCGCGGCATGAGGTCGATGCTCATAGTAGGAGCGAATCATGGCGATCGACAGCGCCGGCACACTGATCAAAAACAGGTAATGCCAAACCGGCAACAGGCTGAAGTTCGCGATGAACAGCAGCATCAACCCGGTCATCAAGCTGTGACTCAACCACATCAGCCAAGCCTGGCGCTCGCCTGCCCTGAGGCGTTGCAGCTCTTCACGGGCCAATGCCAGCAAGGCCAACGGTGCCCCCAGGGAAAAACGACCGAGTACGGTTTTGTTCAGCCGATGCAGGCTGCGCACCAGTGGTGAACTGCCCTGCCACTGCCCGGCGCTCAAGTAACGGCTTTCCGGATCGCGACCGGGGATCGTCAGGTCCTCGTCGCGGTGATGCTGCAAATGGCTGTCGCGATACAGGGTGTACGGATACCAGACGGCAAACGGCGCGTAGCCAAGGATTTTGTTCAGGGTTGGCCAGCGCGTGGGATGACCGTGCAGCAGTTCGTGTTGCACGGATAACCACAGCACCAGCAATGGAGTCAGCAACAGCGTGCTCCACCATAAACCCAATCGATGGCTGTTCAACACGATGCCAAACCAGCCGCCATACACACCGATCAACAGCAACCAGGTCGGCCATTCGGTGCGCGCGGTGAAACGTCGGCGCAGGGTTTCGATTTCTTCTTGGTGGGCGCTATCAAAGTAATGGGGCATGGCGTTGCTCAGATCGGGGACCAGTCCCCTTCTGTGCAATGGCCTTGGGAAATCTTGCAGATTATTTTCAGGAGGATCGCTCCCATGTTGCATGGGAGCGATCAATCAACGCGGATCAGTGACCGAATACGCCAACTTTTTTGGCCTTCTTGTCCGCGCGCTTTTCAATGGCGGTTTTCACCGGTTTCTTTTTCGTCGATTTCTTTGAATCCATACCTTTGGACATGATGCGTACTCCACTCATGGGGATGTGAGATCAGGTATACACCTATCCCGGCGCGCGCGTTCTTTTATAATCGCCCGCTTTGCCTACCGACAGTCCAAAACCATGCCCGAGACCCGATACACCCTGCTCGACGAGCCTTTATGGCCATTGATGAACAAGTTCTACCGCGCTCACCAATCGTCGATGAAAGCCGTGCGCGACGCGCAGTTGTGGGTGGCCCGACGTGACCAGATAGTTGCCGCGCTGTGTTTGCGTCCGGTGTCCGGCGGGCATTGGCTGACCGGGTTGTTTGTCGATCCGGCCTGTCGCGAACAAGGGCTTGCCGCCGGGTTGATTGCGGCAGCGGTGAAGGATTGCGAACAGCCGGTGTGGTTGTTCTGTCATCCGGATTTGCGGGGGTTTTATGAGCGGCGCGGGTTTACTTTCGATCCGCCGATGCCTTACGCGATGGTTGAACGGTTGAGCCGTTATGCCCGCAGTAAACCGATGATTGCGATGGGGTTGGCGCCTGCTCAAGCCTGATGAAGGTCAAATGTGGGAGCGGGCTTGCTCGCGAAGGCGGTGGGTCAGTCAATTCAGGTGTTGAATATCAAGCCGTCTTCGCGAGCAAGCCCGCTCCCACATTGGTTTTGTGGTGGATTTGGGTCAGTCGTCCGCGTTGGGGTCCAGGTCCGGGAACATCACCTCGGTGAAGCCAAACTTGCTGAAGTCGGTGATGCGCGACGGGTACAGGCGGCCGATCAGGTGATCGCATTCATGCTGTACCACCCGTGCGTGGAAGCCCGAGGCAAAACGCACGATGGGCTCCCCCTTGGGGTCGACGCCTTCGTAGCGAATCTGCTGGTAACGCTGCACCGCGCCACGCAGGCCAGGCACGGACAAACAGCCTTCGAAGCCCTCTTCCAGGATCGGGCTCAGCGGTGTGATCAACGGGTTGATCAGGATCGTCTGCGGCACGGCCTCGGCATCCGGATAACGCTCGCTGTGCTCGAAACCGAAGATCACCAGTTGCAGGTCGACGCCGATCTGCGGAGCAGCCAGGCCAACGCCCCCCACGCTTTCCATGGTCTGGAACATGTCATCGATCAGCTGCCACAGCTCGGGGCTGTCAAACATTTCGGCCGGCACTGGCGGGGCAATGCGCAGCAGGCGCTCATCGCCCATTTTCAGAATTTCACGAATCATGATCAGGTTTCGTCAATGGTCGGTTTCGGTTGTGAGTGATCGCGGCCCAGCCCCGACACGTGGTGCTTTTCCTCATGGACGGGACCATGCTCGCCAGCCACTTTTTCGCCAGGGTCCTTGCCCTCTCGTGACATGTGCTCGATCACGGCATTCATCTCCGCGCCCAGCAGCAGCACCGCGGCGGAAATGTAGAAGTACAGCAACAGCACGATAATCGCACCGATACTGCCATACATGGCGTTGTAGTTGGCGAACTCCTTGACGTACAAACCGAATCCCAGGGACGCGATGATCCATACCACCACCGCCAGCACCGAGCCTGGGGTGATGAAGCGGAATTCCTGTTTGACGTCGGGCATGACGTAGTAGATCAACGCCACCGCGACCATCAGCAGAATCACGATCACCGGCCAGCGCGCGATGGTCCAGAGGGTGACGATGAAGTACTCAAGGCCGACTTGCGCAGCGATCCAGCTCATCACCTGCGGTCCGAGCACCATCAGCGCTGCGGCGATCAGCAGCATGCCGGCAATGCCGACGGTGTAGATGATCGACAACGGAAAGCGTTTCCACAGCGGGCGCCCTTCAACCACGTCGTAGGCTGCGTTCATCGCGCTCATCATCAGCCGCACACCGGCGGAGGCGGTATACAGCGCAATCACGATACCCACTGACAGCAGCCCCCCCTTGGACTGCTGAAGCTGGTCGATCACCGGGTTGACCTGCTCCAGCGCCTGGGGCGGCAATACGAGTTCCGATTGCAGGCGCAGCCAGGAGAAAAAGTCGGGCAGATGCAGGAAGCCGATCAGGGCGATCAGAAACAGAATGAACGGAAACAGCGAAAAGAGCATTTGATAGGCCAACGCCGAGGCATAGGTCGACATCTCGTCGGCGATGAACTCGGTGACCGTGCGCATCATCACACGGTGCAGGGGCAAGCCTCTCATGTCCGGGAAAATCATTAGCGTCTCCATTCGCCGCATACGGATTTGGGGTGAAGTCGTGGCGACTCAGGGGCTGTTTTCTTTCATCAAGGTAGCCCAGTTGGCGACTTTGAAACAAATTCAGCGTGCAAGTTCAGGCTGACACAAAAACGGCCATCTGAAGATGGCCGCGTCTTCTTTTCATTAAAGACATTTCAATGCAGGAAAGTCGTTACACAAGGTTGACCGGGGGCTTTTGCAGGGAGTTTCATTTATTTCACCACTACATTTCATCGTTCAGTGCAGGTTGCGCTTTATGTTTGCGGGCCAACCCTTGAGAATGCGCAACACATTCAGGCCTTGGCGCTGAAGATCCAATCCCGTAGGAACGTTATGAAACTCGATAAAAAGCAGGCCATTGCCCGCAGAAACCAGGAACTCGGCGGTGCTGTGCTTGGCGTCAACAACTGCCACTTCACCGAATTGAACCGCAACCGCAATATCTGGTGGTTCGACATCCCGGTATCGCGCCTGGCCGTGGGTCAGTACGAGTGGATTCACCTGCTGATGCACACGCCGGACACCGACGAACTGCTGCACCTGAAAGTGCCGACCGTGTTCCTGCGTGAGAAGCTCGAAGGCCTGGTGGTGCGCAATGAAGGCAAGCGCAAGGCGGCATTGAGCCTGGAACTGAGCGCCGACAAGGACTCCTTCCTGCAGGACATGCGCCCGGCAGGCACCAACGTCAACTTCGCGCCGTTTCGCTTGTAGGAGCGAGCCTGCTCGCGATGGACGTAAACGATAACGCGGGGTGCCTGGAAGCCCGCGTTGTCTGTACCTTTTTCGCGAGCAAGCCCGCTCCCACATTTGACCGCATTCCTCCTGGAAGAACCGGATCAAATGTGGGAGCGGGCTTGCTCGCGAAGACGCCCTGACAGCCAACGAAGATTTACCTGCCAATAACAAAAAGCCCCGCATTTGCGGGGCTTTTTGTTGATTACGCGGTGGCTTTCTTCGCGTTGATCTTCTTCAGCTCTTCATCGCGCAATTCACGACGCAGGATCTTGCCGACGTTGGTGGTCGGCAGTGCATCGCGGAACTCCACGGAGCGCGGGACCTTGTAGCCGGTGACGTTGGCGCGCATGTGCTCCATCACCTGTTCCTTGGTCAGGGTCACGCCCGGCTTGGCAACGATGAAAATCTTGATCGCCTCGCCCGACTTTTCGTCCGGCACACCGATGGCCGCGCATTGCAGCACGCCCGGCAGAGTGGCCAGCACGTCTTCGAGCTCGTTCGGGTACACGTTGAAACCGGACACCAGGATCATGTCTTTCTTGCGATCGACAATGCGCATGAAGCCATCGGGCTGGATCAGTGCGATGTCGCCGGTCTTCAACCAGCCTTCGCTGTCGAGGATTTCATCCGTGGCTTCCTGGCGCTGCCAGTAGCCTTTCATGACCTGCGGCCCCTTCACGCACAGCTCGCCGATTTCGCCCAGCGGCTGCTCGACACCGGCATCATTGATGATTTTGCACAGGGTCGACGGTACCGGAATGCCAATGGTGCCGACCTGGATGTGCTGGATCGGGTTCACCGTCGCCACCGGGCTGGTTTCGGTCATGCCGTAGCCTTCGCAGATGGCGCAACCGGTCACCGCTTTCCAGCGTTCGGCCGCGGCCAGTTGCAGGGCCATGCCCCCCGACAAGGTGACTTTCAGCGCGGAGAAGTCCAGCTTGCGGAAGCCTTCGTTGTTGCACAGGGCCACGAACAGCGTGTTCAGGCCAACGAAGCCGCTGAACTTCCACTTCGACAGTTCCTTGACCATCGCCGGCAGATCGCGCGGGTTGCTGATCAGGATGTTGTGGTTGCCCGCCAGCATCATTGCCATGCAGTGAAAGGTGAACGCATAGATGTGGTACAGCGGCAGCGGCGTGATCAGAATCTCGCAACCTTCATTGAGGTTGGAGCCCATCAGCGCCTTGCACTGCAGCATGTTCGCCACCAGGTTGCGGTGGGTCAGCATCGCGCCCTTGGCAACGCCGGTGGTGCCGCCGGTGTATTGCAGTACCGCGACATCACCACTGGCCGGGTTGGCTTCCGCCACTGGCTGGCCCACGCCTTTGCTCAGCACGTCGTTGAACTTGACGGCCTTGGGCAAGTGATAGGCCGGCACCATCTTCTTCACGTACTTGATGACGCTGTTGATCAGCAGACGCTTGAGTGGCGGCAGCAGGTCGGCGACTTCGGTGACGATCACGTGCTTGACGCCGGTTTTCGGCACCACGGTTTCCGCCAGGTGCGCCATGTTGGCCAGGCAGACCAGGGCCTTGGCACCGGAGTCGTTGAATTGGTGTTCCATTTCCCGCGCAGTGTAGAGCGGGTTGGTGTTGACCACGATCAGCCCGGCGCGGATTGCACCGAAGACGGCTACCGGGTACTGCAACACGTTGGGCAGTTGCACGGCGATTCGATCGCCGGGTTGCAAATCGGTATGCTGTTGCAGGTAAGCGGCAAACGCACCGGACAATTCGTACAGTTCACCGTAGGTGAGTGTCTTGCCCAGGTTGCTGAATGCCGGCTTGTTGGCGAAGCGTTGGCAGGATTGCTTCAACACTGCCTGAATATTCGGATACTCGTCGGGATTGATGTCGGCAGCAATCCCAGCTGGGTACTTATCCTTCCAAAAGTCTTCGATCATGGAAGCCCACTCCTCAGCAACGCGAATTCAGCACCGCATTTGATGCGATTATTATTGGTGTTTGGTCATTGGTGAATCTGGCTGATAGAAGGCCGAGAAGTCACAAAGCGCGCCGAGAGTAGCAGCTTTGCCAAGGGTCGACTAGAGCCAAAAGCGGCCTCTACGGTCACATTTGTGACTCAAGACTAGCGATTGGTCATTTTAGAGCAAAAATTCTATACACCTCTGAAAGCCCCGAAATCCGGGGCTTTCGCTTAAACCTGTAGGAGCGAGCTTGCTCGCGAAAAACGTTCGGGCAACGCGATCATTCAGACAGCGCGCGTTATCGTTGACGTCCATCGCGAGCGCGCTCGCTCCTACAGGGATCGGCCATTCACCGATCAGGCGATATCACGCAACTCCCGCCGCAGGATCTTGCCCACCGGCGTCATCGGCAGGGACTCCCGCAGCACGATGTGCTTGGGTACCTTGTACGCCGTGAAGTTCTCCTTGCAATAAGCCTTCAGCTCTTCAAGGCTGACCCCTGCTTCACGGGCCACCACAAACAGCTTCACCGCCTCCCCCGACCGCTCGTCGGGCACACCGATGACCGCACAGTTGGCGACATTCGGGTGAGCCATCACGACGTCTTCGATTTCGTTCGGGTATACGTTGAAGCCCGAGACAATGATCATGTCCTTCTTGCGGTCAACGATGCGCACGAAACCATCCGGGTCGATCACCGCAATGTCACCGGACTTGAACCAGCCCTCGGCATCCAGCACCTCGGCCGTGGCATCAGGTTTCTGCCAGTAGCCCTTCATGATCTGCGGGCCCTTGATGCACAGCTCGCCGCGTTCGCCCAACGGTTGTTCGACACCGTCATCATTGATGACTTTCAGCGTGGTGCCCGGCACCGGCAGGCCGACCGTGCCGATCCGCGACTGGTCGCCATAGGGGTTGGTGCAGGCCACCGGCGAAGTTTCGGTCAGGCCGTAACCTTCGGTGATGCGGCAACCGGTCAGTTGTTCCCAACGCTCGGCGGTGGCCTTGACCAGCGCAGTGCCGCCGGAGTTGGTGAGCTTGAGGCTGGAGAAGTCCAGGGTCTTGAAGTCCGGATGATCCATCAGCGCAACGAACAATGTGTTCAGCCCCAGCAAGGCCGAGAACCGCCAGTTCTTCAGTTCCTTGATGAAGCCGGCGATGTCCCGCGGATTGGTGATCAGCACGTTGTGGTTGCCCGTCACCATCATGCACATGCAGTTCGCTGTGAAGGCATAGATGTGGTACAGCGGCAGCGGCGCGATCATCACCTCCTGGCCTTCGCGCAGCAGCGGTTGCCCGTCGCTGGCCGACTGGCTGAGGCAGGCCCGTGCCTGCTGCATGTTCGCCACCAGGTTGCCGTGGGTCAGCATCGCGCCCTTGGCCAGGCCCGTGGTGCCGCCGGTGTATTGCAGCACGGCGATGTCGTCGAGGCCGACCTTCAACGGCTTGATACCCAGGCCACGGCCCATGCGCAGCGCACTCTTGAAGGAAACGGCCTGGGGCAAGGAATAGTCCGGGACCATCTTCTTGACCTTGCTCACCACCGTGTTGACCAGCCACCCCTTGGCAGCAGGCATCAGGTCGCCCATCTTCGCTTCGATCAGGTACTGGATATCGGTGTCGGAGAGTACTTCCTGGACTTTCTGGCCGAACATGTTCAGGTACACCAGCGCCCGGGCACCGGAGTCCTTGAACTGATGGCGCATTTCCCGCGCGGTATACAGCGGATTGGTGTTGACCACGATCAACCCGGCGCGCAAGGCACCGAACACGGCAATCGGGTAATGCAGGACGTTGGGCATCTGCACTGCGATGCGGTCCCCCGCCACCAGGTCGGTGTGGGCTTGCAGATAACCGGCGAAGGCCGCGCTCTGGCGCTCCAGCTCGGCGTAGGTCAGGGTCACGCCCATGTTGCTGAACGCAGGGCGGTCAGCAAACTTCTTGCAGGAACGCTCGAACACCTCGATCACCGACTTGTAGGCTCCCAGATCGATATCCAGGGGTACACCGGCCGGGCGTTTGTCATTCCAGAAATCAGGTTGCATTGTTCTTGTCCTCTTTGACCTGAATCTATCCGGGGCCACTTTTCTGTCATTTTTCAAAAAAAATGCAAAAAGCGGAGCTTCACGGACACTAGCAGTTATGACGTAGCAGGCAAATATGCCCACGGCCGTCATTGACCGTATGAATCTTCTTGCCGTGGCGTAGGCTGATCAGACGCCCGGCCAAGGATGCGCTATAAACTGCAACGAGCTGTTTGCGACCAGGCAGCCTCATGCAAAGGAACCGCCATGATCCATGACACTTTCTGGCTGACCACGAGCGACCACAGCCGCCTCTTCGTCAACCAGTGGCTACCCGAGGGCAGCCTCAAGGCAATGATTCTGCTGGCCCACGGCATGGCCGAACACAGCGGTCGCTATGGCCCCCTTGCGCAAAAGCTCTGTGACCAGGGCTATGGCGTGTGCGCGCCGGACCTGCGTGGACATGGCAAAACTGCCGAAAACGGGACACTCGGGCATTTCGCCGATGACGATGGCTGGTGCAAGGTCGTGAGCGACCTGGCCAGCCTCAACCAGCACATCGGCCAGCAGCACCCTGGCGTCCCGATCGTGCTGCTCGGTCACAGCATGGGCAGTTACATCGCCCAGGCCTATCTGCTGCACCACAGTGCCAGCCTGCACGGGGCAATTCTCAGCGGCTCGAACTTCCAGCCTGTGGCGCTTTATCGCGCAGCACGGCAAATCGCCCGTCTCGAACGCCTGCGCCAGGGCCGCACAGGACGCAGCGCATTGATCGAATGGCTGTCGTTCGGCTCGTTCAACAACAAATTCAAGCCGGCACGCACACCGTTCGACTGGCTCAGCCGCGATCCGGCGCAGGTCGATCTGTACGTCAACGATCCGCTCTGCGGTTTCCGTTGCACCAATCAACTGTGGATCGACTTGCTCGGCGGCTTGCAGCAAATCAGCAAAGCGTCCAATCTCGCGCAGATCGACCCGGGCCTGCCGCTGCTGGTGATTGGCGGCGAAAGTGATCCGGTGAGCGAAGGCAAACGTCTCAAGGATCTGGCCGACGCGCTGCGGGCGGCCGGCAGCCAGCACCTGCAACTGACCGTTTACCCACAGGCGCGGCACGAACTGTTCAACGAGAGCAACCGCGATGAAATCATCGCCGATGTGCTGAACTGGATCGCACAGGCCTTGAGCGCTCCTCGGCCGCACCGGTCCGAATAGATTTTTTTTGTGAATTTTTTAATTCGTCACAGGAATTGAGACAGATGACCCAGGTTACCAACACCCCTTACGAAGCCCTCGAAGTCGGGCAGACCGCCAGTTTCAGCAAGACGGTCGAAGAGCGCGACATCCAGCTGTTCGCTGCGATGTCCGGCGACCACAACCCGGTACACCTGGATGCCGAATACGCCGCCAGCACCATGTTCAAGGAGCGCATCGCCCACGGCATGTTCAGCGGCGCGTTGATCAGCGCGGCGGTCGCCTGCGAGCTGCCTGGCCCGGGGACCATCTACATCGGCCAGCAAATGAGCTTTCAGAAGCCGGTGAAGATCGGCGACACCCTGACCGTGCGCCTGGAAATCCTGGAAAAACTGCCGAAGTTTCGCGTGCGCATCGCCACTCGCGTGTTCAACCAGCGCGATGAACTGGTGGTGGATGGCGAGGCGGAAATCCTCGCGCCACGCAAGCAACAGAGTGTGACGTTGACCACACTGCCGGCAATCAGCATCGGCTGATTCACCGCATAATAATTGTGGGAGCGGGCTTGCTCGCGAAGGTGGCGTGTCAGTCACTATTAATGGCGACTGGCAGATCGCTTTCGCGAGCAAGCCCGCTCCCACAGGATCTACCGGTTTGGCTTACGAACGTGCACGCGCCTGGTTACGCAGGGCCTTGACCTGATCGTGGTTACGCTGCACGCCGTGGTACTGACGCTCAACCAGGTCGCGAATGCCCACCAGGTTGTGCTTGTTGATTTTCTCCATGGCGTCGCGGTAAGCCTTCAACGCATGGTCTTCACCGCGCTCGGCTTCATTGAGCACGGCCTCCTCGCCCTTGCCGGTGAACATCGACTTCACGTCGACCCAGCGACGGTGCAAGTCGCCGCTGACACTGGTGGAAGTTTCCGGATCGCCACCCAGTGAATGCACGGCAGACTGCAACTCCGCAGCGGCCGTACCACAATCGCTCGCACGATTGATGAACAGGGTTTTTAGTTCAGGGTGCTTGATGTCTTCAGCGCATGTCTTGAACCCGGCCTGACCGTCCTTGCTGGTTTCAATCAGGTCGTTGAGTACAGAAATCGCTTCTTTTTTGATGTCGGTCATTTTTCAATTCCTTACGACGGATGAACGGTGCAAGGAACGTTGCACTCTGCATGCCAGCTCGGAATTGTCTAACTATTCTTTACTTTTCAAATAGTTATCCATTATCAAAAAATCTGTATCCGTTTTATTTGCATGATCTGTCATTTGGCCTGCATGCAGAATGCCTGTATTTTCCAGACTGACTGAATCAAGACGACCGATCGATGAACCCTGAAAAGCTCGAACTGCTGATCACCCGTGAAATGCCCTTCGGCAAATACAAGGGTCGAATCATTGCCGACCTGCCCGGCCCTTACCTGAACTGGTTCGCCCGGGAGGGTTTCCCCCATGGCGAGTTGGGCGGCCTGCTGGCCCTGATGCAGGAGATCGATCACAACGGTTTGTCGGACTTGCTCGAACCGCTGCGCGCCAAACACGGCAAGCCGGCCCCGCGCCACTGAATCACCTACCGAGTACCCCATGCCCGACAACACCCGCCGCGCCCGTGATGAAGCTTTCTGGCGAACCTTTGCCGACCGCTACGATGTCGAACCCGGCCCGCTCAACCTGGAGAACGGTTACTTCGCACGCATGTCACGCACGGTGGTCGAGGAATACCAGCGCAACATCGAACTGATCAACCGCAGCAATTCGGTGTACGTGCGCCAGCGTTTCGAACAGGGCGACAGCCTGAAGATCCGCGCGCAACTGGCCAGGTTGATTGGCGTACCCGCCGACAGCATCGCCCTGACCCGTAACGCCTCGGAAGGTTTGCAGTCGCTGATCCGCAACTACAACCGGCTGCAGCCCGGCGACCAGGTACTGGTTTGCGATCTGGAATACGACACGGTCAAAGGCGCCATGCGTTGGCTGACGCGTAATCGCGGTGTCGAAGTGATCGAGATCGAACACGCACACCCGGCAACCTTCGACAGCTTGCTCAATACCTATCGGGAAGCCTTCGCGCGCTATCCGCGGCTGAAGCTGATGGCCCTGACCCACGTCACCCATCGCACGGGCCTGGTGATGCCGGTGCAGGCGATTGCAGCCGCTGCGAAGGAACAGGGCATCGACGTCATCCTCGACGGCGCCCATGCCCTCGGCCAGTTTGAATTCGACCTGACCGAGCTCGGTATCGCCTTCGCCGGCTTCAATCTGCACAAGTGGATCGGCGCACCGCTGACCCTCGGCTTTATCTACATCGCACCCGAACGCCTGGCCGACATCGACCCGGACATGGGCGAGATGCATTTTCCGCCCACTGACATTCGCGCCCGTACCTCGTACAGCACCCCCAACATCCCGGCGCTGATGACCCTGCCGCTGGTGCTCGAAGAACATTGGGCGATGGGCGGTGCCGCGGCCAAGGGCGCGCGGCTCAATTATCTGCGCAACCGCTGGGTCGCTGCGGCGCGGCAGTTGCCGGGCGTCGAAGTCCTGACCCCGGATGACCCACGCCTGTATTGCGGCATTACCTCGATGCGCTTTACCCGGCATGCCGACCAGCAAACCATGGTCGAGCGCCTGCTCAATGAATACAACCTGTTCACCGTGACCCGCAGTGGCGCGGCATGTGGTCCGTGCATCCGCATTACACCGGGGCTTACCACCACCGCGGCCGACATGGATGTGCTGGTCAGGGCGCTGACCGAACTGGGCTGACCTCAGACGGTGTACTTGTCAAAGTCCTCGGGTTTGATCTGTGTCGACACGGCGAAGGTGTCGATGCCGATGGTCATCTGCCCGAAGTAGCCGTCTTCAGCCGAATCCCGCCCCAGGGTGTGCACACTCAAGGTCGATTTTTCACCGCCCATGGTTGAATAAAAATAGTCCTGGGCGTTGGTCAGTGCCGGCACGGTTCGGCCGCTGTACGGTCGGCTACCGAGCACTGAACGAGAGGCCACTTCAGGCAGGTAAAGCTGCCCGACCCAGGCGACATGCCGTTCTTGCAGATAGTTGTTGCCGGCCGTGATGCGCACGGCGACGTGAATGTGCAATGCGCGACCGGCGTAAAAACCCGGATAGATCGTGGTGAAGCGCACGATGCCCGACTTGTCGGTGAACTGCCCGCCGCGCAGATAGGTATCGTCATCGGTGCGCGGGACGGCGCCGATATCACCGGTATCGACCTCGACGTCCGGGTTGATCTTGCTCCAGCCCGAATAGGCACCGCGGGCATTGCAGTGCCAGATATCCACCAGCGCATCGGGGACCGGCTCGCCGGTCATGGCATCGACAATGGTCAGCCGCAGCACCAACGGAACGCCTTCGGCGCCTTCGCTGATGTTTCTGCGGATCAGTTTGGGGTTGCGGAAATACGGGCCGGCAATCTGTTCGGGAGACAGCAGGTAGACCGGTGCCGGGGGTGCAGCTGAGGTGGTAGCGTCCATGACGTTCTCTCTTCCATAAGATGAACGCAGGCTAGCACCGGTCGATTTTCGTTATGCGGTAACTATGTATCGCATGATGTCCTTGTCCCTGTGGGAGCGGGCTTGCTCGCGAAGGGGGAGTATCAGTCGACATGATTGTTGCCTGACACGCTGCCTTCGCGAGCAAGCCCGCTCCCACAGGTTTCGAGTCGTACCTGTTTGTTCCAGGCAAAAAAAACGGTGCACCGACCAAGCGCACCGTAAAGCCGTAGAACACACAACGAGGTGTAGGGTGAAGCGATCAGTCCAGCAGCGCCAAAGCCTCGGCGGTGCATTCCTGAATGCGGGCCCAGTCGCCGTTCTTGATCCACTCCGGATCAAGCATCCAGCTACCGCCCACGCACATGACGTTTTTCAATGCCATGTAGCTCTTGATATTGGCAGGCCCCACGCCGCCGGTCGGGCAGAATTTCACTTCGCCGAACGGGCCGCCCAGAGCCTTGATGGCCGCGACGCCGCCGCTGACTTCGGCCGGGAATAGCTTGAAGCGGCGATAACCCAGGCCGTAGCCTTCCATGATGCCCGAGGCATTGCTGATGCCTGGCAACAGTGGAATCGGGCTGGCGACGCTGGCTTCCAGCAGGTCGCGGGTGATACCCGGCGTGACGATGAATTGCGAGCCGGCCGCTTCCGCCGCCGCCAGCATGTGGCGATCCAGCACGGTGCCGGCACCGGTCACCAGCTCCGGACGCTGCTCACGCAGAATCTGGATGGCCTTGAGGCCGAATTGCGAACGCAGGGTCACTTCCAGGGCCGTCAGGCCACCGGCCGCGAGGGCGTCGGCCAACGGCAGAACGTCCTGCTCGCGGGCAATGGTGATCACCGGCAGAATCCGCGCTTTCGCGCAAATACTGTCGATCAGGGCAACTTTGTCCGCCATGGAAACGGTCGGGGATGGGTTTGTCATAGCGGCTGTTCCTTGGCTCATGGGCACCAGTAAATCTCTAACGTGGGTTGCAGAAACGCGCGCACCGGCATTTCGGCGACATCGTCACCGGCCAGCGCGAAACTCAGGGTGGTCAGCTTGGACTGACCGGAGATCGACAGAATTTTATGTTTGGCCGAAGCCAGCAGCGCGCGGCTCATGGTCAGGCGCTGATGCGGCACGGTCGGCGCCAGCATCGGCCAGCAGCGACGAACGCCATCAACCTGTAATGCCTCGGCAAGGTTCGGGCTGTTGGGAAACAGCGATGCGGTGTGGCCGTCATCGCCCATACCGAGGATCAGCACGTCGATCACCGGCAACTCCGACAGCAAGCGGTCGGCCTGCTCGGCCGCCTGTTCCAGGTTGGCGCTGGCGCTGTACAGGCTCAGGAACTGCGCCTTGGCCGCCTGGCCTTGCAGCAGGTAACGCTTGATCAGGCCGGCGTTGCTGTCGGCGTGTTCGACCGGCACCCAGCGCTCGTCGGCCAGGCTGATCACCACGCTCGACCAGTCCAGCGCCTGCTTGGCCAGGTGCTGGAAAAACGCCACCGGGCTGCGGCCACCGGACACCACCAGGGTCGCAGTGCCCTGGGCGTCGATCGCGTCGCTCAGTTGTTTCGCCACGTTCAGTGCCAGGCTTTCAGCCAGCAGCACCGGGCTCTTGTATGCATGGGCGCTGACGCCCTGCGGCAGTTTCAAATCAGATATCGCCATACCACGACCTCCCGTCCCGCGTGATCAGTGCAATGGAGCTCATCGGCCCCCAGGACCCGGCCGCGTACGGCTTGGGCGCATCACCGGATTTTTTCCACCCGGCGATCAACTGGTCACACCACTTCCACGCGGCTTCGATTTCATCTTTACGGACAAACAGGTTCTGATTGCCGCGCATCACTTCCAGCAACAACCGCTCGTAGGCATCGGGAATCCGTGCGCTGCTCCAGGTGTCGGAAAAATTCAGCTGTAACGGACCGCTGCGCAGCTGCATGCCCTTGTCCAGGCCTTGATCTTTGGTCATGACACGCAAGGAAATGCCTTCGTCCGGTTGCAGGCGGATAATCAGCTTGTTGCTGATTTGCAGGCGCTGCTCGGGAGCGAAGATGTAGTGCGACGGTTCCTTGAAGTGGATGACGATCTGCGACAGCTTCTGCGGCATGCGCTTGCCGGTACGCAGGTAGAACGGCACGCCGGCCCAGCGCCAGTTGCGGATGTCGGCACGCAGGGCGACAAAGGTTTCGGTGTCGCTCTGGGTGTTGGAATTGGGTTCTTCCAGGTACCCCGGTACTGCCTTGCCTTCGCTGTAGCCGGCGATGTACTGGCCGCGCACCACTTGAGTGGTCAGGCCTTCCGGGCTGATCGGCGCCAGGGCCTTGAGCACTTTGACCTTCTCGTCGCGGATGCTGTCGGCGGACAGGTCGGCCGGCGGGTCCATGGCGATCAGGCAGAGCAGTTGCAGCAGGTGATTCTGGATCATGTCCCGCAGCTGGCCGGCCTTGTCGAAGTAACCCCAGCGGCCTTCGATACCGACCTTCTCGGCCACGGTGATTTCCACGTGGGAAATGTAATTCTGGTTCCACTGGGTTTCGAACAGGCTGTTGGCGAAACGCAGGGCGATCAGGTTCTGGACGGTCTCTTTACCCAGATAGTGGTCGATGCGGTAGGTGCGGTTCTCCGGGAAGAACTGCGCCACGGCGTCGTTGACCTTGCGCGAGGATTCCAGATCCGAACCGATGGGTTTTTCCAGCACCACACGGGTGTTTTGCGCCAGGCCGACCTTGGCCAGGTTCTCGCAAATCGCGCCATACACGGCGGCAGGGGTCGCAAAGTAGGCGATGACACGCTGCGAACTGCCGGCGGATTCGGCCAGGGCCACATAATCATCGGGGTTGAGGAAGTCGACGTGCAGGTAGTTCAGGCGCGCCAGAAAACGCTCGACCACGGCTTCGTCCAGCTCTTTGGCACCGACATAGCGGCGCAGCTCGGAGGTGATGAACGCCAGGTGTTCCTGCTCGCTGCCCGGCTCACGGGCCAGCGCGATGATCCGCGTATCCTCGTGCAACAGGCCGGCGCCGTCGAGTTGATAGAGGGCAGGAAACAGCTTGCGCAAGGCCAGGTCGCCAAGGGCGCCGAACAAGGCAAAGGTGCACGGTTCAACCGTAATCGAGAGCATGATGTTTGTTCTTTTATCAAGTTAAGCTACAAATACCTTTTTTCAAGGCATCACTCAAGGGAAAATGTAGTAATAACCACAACATTTTCGCAAAATACAGATTCCGAGTGGTGGTCGGTCGGAGCCATCAGTAGGATAGGCCACCGTTACGGGCCTCACCAAAGGCCCTTTTTGCATTAGCCGCGCGCTTGTTGGCGCAGGTGTAAAGGATACTTATATGGACCGCGTGCGAAATTTACTGGAGCAAATCCAGAATCGCCTTGAAGAGCTGAACAAGGCCGAACGCAAAGTCGCCGAGGTGATCCTGCTCAACCCGCAGCAGGCCACCCGCTTCAGCATCGCCGCCCTCGCCCAGGCTGCCTCGGTCAGCGAGCCGACGGTCAACCGTTTCTGCCGTTCGTTCGGTGTCAGCGGCTATCCCGAGCTCAAACTGCAACTGGCCCAGAGTCTGGCCAGTGGCGCCGCCTATGTCAGCCGTGCGGTGGAGGCCGATGACAATCCGGAGGCCTACACCCAGAAGATCTTCGGCAGCGCCATCGCCTCCCTGGACAGCGCCTGCCAGGCACTGGACCCGAACCTGATCAGTCGCGCCGTCGACCTGCTGATTCAGGCCCGGCAGATCCACTTCTTCGGCCTCGGCGCCTCGGCCCCGGTGGCACTGGATGCGCAGCACAAGTTCTTCCGCTTCAACCTCGCCGTCACGGCCCATGCGGATGTGCTGATGCAGCGCATGATTGCCTCGGTGGCCCATACCGGCGAGCTGTTCGTGATCATTTCCTACACCGGTCGCACCCGCGAACTGGTGGAAGTGGCGCGCATCGCCCGGGAAAACGGCGCCTCGGTGCTTGGCCTGACCGCCGAGAACTCGCCACTGGCCAAGGCCAGCACCCTGAGCCTGAACATCCCGCTGCCGGAAGACACCGACATCTACATGCCGATGACGTCGCGGATCATCCAGCTGACCGTGCTGGACGTACTCGCCACCGGCATGACCTTGCGCCGTGGCGTGGACTTCCAGCCGCATTTGCGCAAGATCAAGGAAAGCTTGAATGCCAGCCGGTATCCGGTGGGAGATGAGTTCAACTGACCGATCCTGAATCTTTACTGCTTGAAAGGACGCCTTCGCGAGCAAGCCCGCTCCCACAGGTGACCAGATTCCTTCAGTTGGAATGTGGTCGAATGTGGGAGCGGGCTTGCTCGCGAAGGGGCCAGCAGCAACACCGCAGAATCAAGCCCCCACCCGCGCCTGCAAACTCAAATGCGCCCGCTCCCCTGGTTTCAGGCACAGGCTGTCGGTACCGCCGCTTGCTGCCTCTACACAAACGAATTCGGATATCTCGTTCCAGGTCACGCCGAGCAACGGGCGTGAACCGGGATGCCACACCACCGTGTCTGCCGTATCCCCGGTATCAATGCACAACGCCCGCTGCCAGGCATGGTCGTTCAACTGCAATTCGCCGTCGTGCTGGAACACCCGCTGACACCCGCCATCAACGCGTAACTCGCCTTCCTGCTGACAAACCTGTCGGCTCAACTGGTCATAACCCTGCGCACCTTCAAGTCCAGACAGCGCTATCTCACTGACATCGCCAATACGCCAGTAAGCGTGCAAAGCCTGGCTCAACTGGCACGGCATGTCGTCCTGATGCTCGGTGCTCAGACGCAGTTCCATGCGCTCACCCAGGTGCGCGTGCAGGTCCACCTGCCAGTCGCACAACTTCAGTTGCCAGTGCAATCGCACGCCATCGTCGTCACTGTCGCTGTCGAGCAGCTTCCAGTCGAGCAACCGCGCCCAGCCATGGGACGGCCAGGCGTTTTCGCTCGGATGCCGGCCATACCACGGCCAACACACCGGCACGCCGCCGCGAATGGCGCCGACCTGCGGCCACTTTGCCGCGCACCACAGCCAGGGTTTCTGGCCCTTGGGCTGGAAGTGCAACAACTGCGCGCCCTGACGACTGAACACCGCCTGACACAGCGGATGATCGATCACCAGCACATCGCGCGTCTGATAGCGCTCCCACGCGAACACCGGACGCTCGCGCAAGGATTTGAAGAAGCGTTGTAGCGGATGCTCAAGCATGTGCCACGGTCCTGAAAAACATGGGTGTACTCAACATTCTCACTATCCTGTAGAGCGCTTTTTGTGGCGAGGGGGCTTGTCGGAATGCCGCATCACCCCGTTGGGTCGCGAAGCGGCCCCAAAAAGGGACTGCTGCGCAGTCCAACGGGGGCGAGCCCCCTCGCCACACAAAAAAAAGCGGACAGCCAGGGCTGTCCGCAAAAATGCGCACATTGAGGAGAGCTTATCGCAACAGCGTTAGAACACCGACTGAATTTTCAGGCCGGCCACCAGCGCGTTGTCGACTTCATCCACACCACCCGGGTGAGTGACGTATTGCAGGTTGGGACGTACGGTCAGCCAGTTGGTCACGTGGAAGCCGTAGTTGATCTCGTAGTTGTATTCGGTTTCACGAATGGGCGAGAACAGCGGATTGTCGTATTCCGAAACACCGTTGGCCGCGTTGGTCAGTTCAGCGTTTTTCTTCACGTCATCATTGACATGGATACGGGCGAAACCGATGCCCACGTCATCCTTCGGACGCGCGTCGAACGGGCCCTTGTACACGAACATCAGCGACTGGTAGTTGTCGATGAAGTTGGTGTCTTTGTCATGGAACGTTGCGTTGGCCGCGATGTTCAGACCACGGGAAGCATCGCCATTGTGGCTGGTCAGTTGCTGCTGCGCGACGAACCAGTAGCCATGCTTGCTATCGTGGACGCGATAAGGGTTGCCGGTGGTCGCTGCGTTCTGGCCGTTGTCGTCCTTGAGAACGTCGTCGGCATCAGAGGTACTTTTGTAGTAACCGACACGGTATTCGCCCGGCAGGTTGTTGACCTTCGGCGACCAGACCAGCTCGACCGGCAGGACGGTGCCATTGGTGCCACTGCCGCTGAGCTTGAAGCCGTTACCGTGCTCCAGTTGCGACGTGTTCTGGTTGTACGCGCCAATCTGGGCGTAGAGCTCGTCATTGATGTTGTACTTCACACGGATCGCCGCCTGGCTGACCGGCCAGTTGTACCAGATGTTGGTGGCCCAGTTACCCACCTGGGATCCGCAGAACGCCAGGTTCTGGAACTCGCACGGGAAGGTGTTGAAGTCTTCACCTTCACCGAAGTAACCGGCCTTGACGTCCAGCTTGTTGTCGAAGAACTGGTGCTGAATCCACAACTGGGTCAGACGGACCATGTGGCCGCGACCATAGACTTCCTGGGAGGAACTCAAGGTGCCGGCACGCGGATCGCCGATACGGTCGTTGGAGATGTTCTCACCGTTACGGTTGGTGAGCTGGATCTTGGCCTGGGTGTTATCCCAGCCGAACAGCTTCTCCAGGTCCAGCGCCGCGCCCAGGCCAAACTGGTCGGCGTAGCGCGCGGTCTTGTCATCGTTGAAGCCGCCATGCAGGTTAGCGCCGACTTCACCGACGTAATCCATCTTGATGTCGATGCCTTGCTCGATCAGCTTGGTACGCTCGCCACCCCAATCGCCCGTCATCCATTTGGAGTCGGAGCTGAACGCTTCATCGGCCATCGCATTGCCGGCCAGAACCAGTGCTGCCGCCGCTGAAACCTGGCAGATCAACCGGGCCTTGTTCTTCATCTTCATCCCTACTTCCTCGTTTTATTGTTATTAACTTTTCTTCTTTAACGCGGTTACATCAGTTGCGACGGATAACAATCCATCCGCCACATGTCCCCCCTGTGGGAGCGGGCTTGCTCGCGAAAGCGGTGTATCAGTCGACATAGTTGTTGAATGTCAGTACGCATTCGCGAGCAAGCCCGCTCCCACATTTCTTGTTCTTCAGCGGCCCTTGAACTGAGCGACGTTGGCGCTGTGCGCCTCGGTTTTCGGCACGCCAGCCACCCCCAACCGCTCCCCGGTCTTGGCATCGAACAGCAGCACTTTCGCCGGATCGAATTGCAGGGTCAGGGTCTCGCCCACGGCCGGCGCCACGTCCGGCGCCAGGCGGCAGCAGACCTTGGTGTCGTTGAGATTGACGAAGACCAGGGTGTCGGGCCCGGTCGGTTCGGTGACCTGGACTTCGGCGCGAATGGTCGGCAACCCGTTTGCTTCGCCGTTGGCCAGAATGATCTGCTCAGGGCGGATGCCGAGGATCACTTCGTGGTCTTCAAGACCGGCGTCCTGCATGCCCAGCGGCAATTCGCAACGGGCCTGGCCGCTGTCGAGCAGCGCCAGCAGACGACCGTCCTTGCGCTGCAAGCGCAGCGGGATGAAGTTCATCGGCGGCGAACCGATGAAGCTCGCCACGAACAGGTTGGCCGGGTTGTTGTAGATGTCCTTCGGCGTACCGAACTGCTGGATGATCCCGTCCTTCATCACCGCCACTTTGTCGCCCAGGGTCATGGCTTCGATCTGGTCGTGGGTCACGTAGACCGTGGTGGTTTTCAGGCGCTGGTGCATCAGTTTCATTTCGGTGCGCATCTCGACCCGCAGCTTGGCGTCGAGGTTGGACAGCGGTTCGTCGAACAGATAAATCTTCGGCCGCCGCGCCAGGGCACGGCCCATCGCCACGCGCTGTTGCTGGCCACCGGAGAGCTGGCCGGGCTTGCGGCTGAGCAGGTGTTCGATCTGCAACAGCTTGGAAACCCGAGCGACTTCTTCGTCGATTTCGGCAGTCGGCATTTTGCGGATCTTCAGGCCGAAGGCGATGTTGTCGCGCACGCTCATGGTCGGGTACAGCGCGTAGGACTGGAACACCATGGCGATGTCGCGATCCTTGGGGCTCATGCCGCTGATGTCGGCGTCGTCCACCAGGATCGCGCCACCGCTGATGGTTTCAAGGCCGGCGATGCAGTTCATCAAGGTCGACTTGCCGCAGCCCGACGGGCCGACCAGGATCAGGAACTCACCGTCATCGATTTTCAGTTCGATGTTTTTCAGGGTGTCCGGCAAACCGGGGCCGTAGGTCTTGTTGACGTTGCGTAATTCGAGAGTTGCCATGTTCTACCCCTTGACCGCGCCGGACGTCAGCCCGCGCAGGAAATACTTGCCAGCGAATATGTAGACCAGCAGTGTCGGCAGCCCGGCGATCATCGCGGCGGCCATATCAACGTTGTATTCCTTGGCCCCGGTGCTGGTGTTGACCAGGTTGTTCAGGGCCACGGTAATTGGCTGGGCGTCGCCACTGGCGAACACCACGCCGAACAGGAAGTCATTCCAGATCTGGGTGAACTGCCAGATCAGGCAGACCATCACGATCGGGATCGACATCGGCAGCAGGATCTTCAGGAAGATCGTGAAGAAGCCCGCGCCATCGAGCCGTGCGGCCTTGACCAGCGCATCCGGAATGCTCACGTAGTAGTTGCGGAAGAACAGCGTGGTGAACGCCAGGCCGTAGACCACGTGCACCAGCACCAGGCCAGTGGTGGTGTTGGCCAGGCCGAACTTGCCGAGGGTGAACGAGGCTGGCAGCAGCACGGTCTGGAACGGCAGGAAGCAGCCGAACAGCAACAGGCCGAAGAACAGTTGCGAACCACGGAAGCGCCACATCGACAGCACGTAGCCGTTCATGGCCCCGATGAACGTGGAGATCAGCACCGCCGGCACGGTGATCTTCACCGAGTTCCAGAAGTAGCCGCCGACCACGTCCCAGGCCTTGATCCAGCCAATGCCGTCGATCACGGTCGGCCAGCTCAGCAGGTTGCCGGTACGGATGTCTTCCGGGGATTTGAAGCTGGTCAGCAGCATTACCACCAACGGGATCAAGTACACCGCTGCCGCCAGCAACAGAGTTGCGTAGATCGCGATGCGGCTGAAACTGATACCCGATTTTCCGAGTTGATTAGTCATGGCGTTTGCCTCGCAGCTCGGAGTACAGGTACGGCACGAGGATGGTCAGCACGGCGCCGAGCATCAGCATGGCGCTGGCCGAACCGATGCCCATCTGGCCACGGCTGAAGGTGAAGGAATACATGAACATCGCCGGCAGGTCGGAGGAGTAACCCGGACCGCCCGCAGTCATCGCCGCGACCAGGTCGAAGCTCTTGATCGCGATGTGCGCCAGGATCATGAAGGCGCTGAAGAACACCGGACGCAGGCTCGGCAGGACGATCTTCAGGTAGATGGTCGGCAGGCTCGCGCCATCGACTTGCGCAGCACGGATGATCGATTGATCGACACCGCGCAGGCCGGCGAGGAACATCGCCATGACAAACCCGGAGGCTTGCCACACGGCGGCGATCACCAGGCAGTAGACCACGCGATCCTGATCCACCAGCCAGTCGAGACGGAAGCCTTCCCAGCCCCAGTCGCGCAGCATCTTGTCCAGGCCCAGGCCTGGGTTGAGCAGCCATTTCCACGCGGTACCGGTGACGATCATCGACAGCGCCATCGGGTACAGGTAGACGGTGCGGATGAAGCCTTCCTTGCGAATGCGCTGATCCAGCAGCACCGCGAGGAACACGCCCAGCACCAGGCTGATGCCGATGAACATGCCGCCGAACAGTGCGAGGTTCTTGCTCGCGACCCACCAGCGGTCGTTGTCCATCAGGCGCATGTATTGCTGCAGGCCGACCCACTTGTAGCTCGGCATGAAGCTGGAGTTAGTGAAGGACAGAATGAACGTCCAGATGATGTAACCGTAGAAGCCAACCAACACGATCAGCATGCTCGGCGCGAGTACCAACTTGGGTAACCAGCGTTGCAGCGCATCGAACGGTGAGGCTTTGCTGAAAACCGCCACAGAGCTCATCGGGATAATCCAGGTTTAGAGAAATGAATCGACGCAGTGATCCCTTGTGGGAGCGGGCTTGCTCGCGAAAGCGGTGTGTCAGTCGACATCAATGTTGAATGTCGGTCCGCATTCGCGAGCAAGCCCGCTCCCACATGGGGTCAGGCTGTGTCAGGGATTACTGGGCAGCTTTGACAGCCGAGGCCAGTTGGGCGCTGGCCTTGGCCGGGTCTGCGTCCTTGTCGTTCATGAAGTTGGTGACCACGTCGAAGATCGCGCCCTGCACGGCCAGGGAGGTGGCCATGTTGTGCGCCATGCTCGGTTGCAGGCCGCCGGTCTTGTCGTCCGCGATGAAGTCCTTGGCCGACTTCTGGGCACACTCGTCGAAGCCGAGCTTGTCCATTTCGTTCAGCATGTCGTTACGCACCGGGATCGAACCCTTGTTCATGCTGAAGACTTTCTGGAAGTCGGTACCCAACGCGACCTTGGCCAGGTCTTGCTGGGCAGCGATGTCGCCCTTGCGATCGGCCTTGAGCTTGAACACCGCCATCGAGTCGATGTTGTAGGTGAAGGCTTTTTCGGTGCCTGGGAACGCTACGCACTGGTAGTCCTTGCCGGCGATTTTCTTCGCGGCGGTCCACTCGCTTTTCGCCCAGTCGCCCATCATCTGCATGCCGGCCTTGCCATTGATGACGTCGGCGGCGGCGATGTTCCAGTCACGACCGGCGCGGTTCGGGTCCATGTAGCCGGTGATTTTTTTCAGCTCGGCGAACGACTTGGTCATCTCCGGGCCGGACAGGGTTTTCTGGTCCAGGTCGACCAGGGCTTTCTTGTAACCGTCAGCGCCCATGACCGAGAGCACCACGTCTTCGAACACGGTGCTGTCCTGCCAAGGCTGACCGCCGTGGGCGAGCGCGATGAAGCCGGCGGCCTTGAGCTTGTCGCCGGCGGCATAGAATTCTTCGAGGGTCGTCGGGGCTTTTTCGATCCCGGCTTTCTTGAACACTTCCGGGTTGATCCACAGCCAGTTGACGCGGTGGATGTTCACCGGCACGGCGACGTAGTCACCTTCGTACTTCACGGTGTCGGAGACTTTCTTCGACAGCAGGCCATCCCAGTTTTCCGCCTTGGAAACGTCCTTCAACGCGTCGGTGCTGAGCAGGCCAGTGCTGCCCCACTCCTGGATGTCCGGGCCTTTGATCTGGGCAACGCCCGGCGGGTTGCCGGCTACGGCGCGACTTTTGAGTACGGTCATGGCCGTGGAACCGCCACCACCGGCGACTGCGCCGTCCTTCCAGGTGAAGCCGTCTTTTTCGACTTGAGCCTTCAGGACATCGACCGCTGCTTTTTCACCACCGGAAGTCCACCAGTGAACGACTTCAACGGAACCTTTGGATTCGGCGGCCAGGACACTGAGGGGGAGCGCAGACAGGGAAGCGAGAGAAATGACAGTAGCGAGGCGAGAAATCGCATTCATCTAGGAGCACCTTTCTTGTTGTTATGCATGCAAGTCTGTTGCTTGCGCTGCATAAGATTCTAAACAGGGGATATCCCCTCGCAGGTAACGAAGGGATGCGCGAATGTCACCGCATGGTTACATAGAACCGCTCTGGGACGGCTGCGCCAGCGCCGTGGCCATGCTCGGCGCCAGCGCCAGGCGCGGAATCAGCACGGCTTGCCAGGCGTGGTAAAGATCAGGCTTGCCGGGCCAGATATCGGCACTCGGGCGGTTTTGCGGGTCGAGTTCGTGATGCCAGCTGCCGTCTTCGCGGTCGATGAAATGACTGTCACAGAACTCCCAGAAAAGTCGGTACCAGTGTTCGTATTGCTCTTCACCGGTGCGTTTGAGCAGCGCACTGGCGGCGGCACTGGCTTCACAATGGGTCCAGTGCAGGCGATGGCGGACCACCGCTTTGTTGCCCCAATCCAGGGTGTAGACAATGCCCGGCGCGCCATCGACGTCCCAGCCATGGAGGCAATTGTGCTCGAACAGTTTTTGCGCATCGGTGACCAGCCAGCCCGGCGTGAGCATCCCGGCTCTCACCCGCGAAGCTTCGAGGTGCAGCAACAGCCGCGCCCACTCGAAACCATGGCCCGGGGTGGTGCCGTAGGGGCGGAAGCCGTCGGCCGGATTGTCGCGGTTGTAGTCCCGCAGTGGTTGCCAGGCGCGGTCGAAATGCTCGATCACCAGGTAATCGTTGGCGGCGGCGTGGCCATGAATTACGCGCTCGACAATCCGTTGGGCGCGGCTCAGCCAGCGGTTGTCATCGGTGACATCGGCCAGGGCGAGGAAAGCTTCGGTGGCGTGCATATTGCTGTTGGCGCCCCGGTACGCCTCCTCTTCGCTCCAGTCGCAATTGAAAGACTCGCGCATCGCGCCTTCTTCTTCGCTCCAGAAATAAGTGTCGATGATATCGATGGCATCATCGAGCAAGGCTTGCGCACCGGGGCGCTGCGCGACCACCGCAGAACTGGCGGCCAGCGCGACGAAGGCATGCAGGTAGGCGTTCTTGCCGGTATTGCCGTCACGATGTTCGGCGGTCGCAAACCAGCCGCCATGCAGCGTGTCGCGCAACGGCCCGCGCAGTGCGGCAACGCCGTGATCCACCAGTTCGGCAAAGCCCGGCAAACCCTGAATGTGGGCCATGGCGAAGCTGTGGATCATGCGCGCGGTGTTCATGGTCTGGGCTTGCGCATCAGGCGGGAGGCGACCCTTTTCATCGAGGTTGCCAAAGCCTTCAGGCAGTTTCGAAGCCTTGGCGAAGGTCAGCAGGCGCAAGCCTTCGGTGGCGAGCCATTGCTGATGGGCAGGTGCGTTCAGCCAACTGCTGAAGGCCGGTTGGAAGGTGTCCATGGCGTACCTTTTTTGTTGTTATGACTGTGGGGCAGCATAAACAACGGACGAAGGTCGGCTTGTAACGAAGGGGGTGGGTTATGTCACCAGCTTGTGACATTCCCTTGGAAGATGTGTTGAATGATCTGACGCCTTCGCGAGCAAGCCCGCTCCCACATTGGTTCTGCGTCGTGAACGAATCAAATGTGGGAGCGGGCTTGCTCGCGAAGAACGATAACGCGGTCTGACTAGTCAACGCTGCGGGGCAACTGCAACGTTACCCGCAACCCGCCTTCACGCAAATTCTGCAAACTCACCTCACCACCATGGCTATGGGCAATGTTGCGGGCAATCCCCAGCCCCAAGCCGTAACCCTGCTGCTGCCCGGCCAGGCGGAAGTGCGGTTCGAACACCTGCTCCAGGCGCTGCTCCGGCACGCCCGGCCCTTCGTCATCGACATGCAGGATGAACGCGCTTTCGTCGTCATCGATGTGCAGGTGCGCGTTCTGCCCGTACTTCAGCGCATTGTCGATCAGGTTGCCGATGCAGCGCTTGAGCGCCAGCGGTTTGCCCGGGTACGCCGCCAGCGCCCGCCCCTGCTGGGTCACGCGGCCGTTGCCGTTCGGCGCGAGATAGGGTTCCACCAGACAGTCGAGCACATGGTTGAGATCCACCGGCTCGATGTTCTCGTGGATGTCGGTGTCTTTCACGCATTGCAGCGCCCCCTTGACCAGCAACTCCAGCTCGTCCAGATCGCGCCCGAACTTGGCTTGCAGTGTTTCGTCTTCGAGCAATTCAACCCGCAGGCGCAAGCGGGTGATCGGCGTGCGCAGGTCGTGGGAAATGGCGCTGAACAACTGGCTGCGTTCGGTCAGGTAACGGCTGATGCGCTCGCGCATGGTGTTGAAGGCGCGCCCGACCTCGACCACTTCGCTGCCACCGCCCTCGGCCACCGGTTCCACGTCGGCCCCCAACGACAGGTCCCGCGCCGCCCGCGCCAGGCGCTTGAGCGGACGACTCTGCCAGTGCACCAGCAGGCCGATGAACAACAGCAAAAAGCTGCTGGTCAGGACGATGAACCACACCTGCTGCGCCGGCAGGCCCTGCTCTTCAAGACTGGTGTAGGGCTCGGGCAACAGCGAAGCGATGTACAGCCATTCGCCCGGTGCCATCTGGATCTGCGTGACCAGCACTGGCGGGTTCACCGGTTCCAGGGTCAGCGCGTAGTGCGCCCAGGAACGTGGCAATTCATCGAGCTTCAGGCCGCCATTGAAGATGCGCAGGTCTTCCGGGCTGACGAAAGTCACCGAGATGTCCGTGTCCTGGCCGAGGGACTGGCGCAGCACTTCGTCAACCGCCTTGAGCACCGCCTCTTTACGCGGGGTGTTGGGCAGCACTTCCATGCCCAGGGGTTTGTCGTTGAGCGTCACCACGAACCGGGTGCCACCCATGCTGCGCAACTGGTCGAGCACCAAGGGTCGAAACGCCACCGGTAACGAACGGAAATAGCTGACGCTGGCGGTCATTGAATGGGCCAGGCTGCGGGCACTGGTGACCAGGCCCTCGAGCTGCGTGGCGCGCAGTTGCGACACCCAGATCACACTCGACAATGCCTGGGCGAACAACACCGCCAGCAGGGTCAGCAGCAACATCCGCCCGAGCAGCGAACGCGGCATCGGCACCTTGGCGGCGAGCTTGCGCAAAGTCTCAGTGACCATTGCTGGCAACCACGTTGGCCGCCAGTTGGTAGCCGCTGCCACGCACGGTGCGGATCAGCCGTGGCGGTTTTTCCGTGTCGCGCAGGCGCTGGCGCAAACGGCTGACCGCCATGTCGACGATGCGATCCAGGGGCATCAGTTCGCGGCCGCGGGTGGCATTGCCGATGGTGTCGCGGTCGAGGATTTCCTGTGGATGATCGAGGAACAGTTTCAGCAGCGCGAAATCGGCGCCCGAGAGAATCACCTCTTCGCCGTCGATGTGAAACAGCCGATGGCTGACCATGTCCAGCCGCCAGTCATCGAAGGCCAGCACCTCACCGCCACTGCGCTCCTGACCGAACTGCGCGCGGCGCAGCAACGCCTTGATCCGTGCCTGCAACTCCCGTGGGCTGAAGGGCTTGCCGAGGTAATCGTCGGCGCCCAGTTCCAGGCCGATGACGCGATCGGCTTCGTCGGAACTGGCGGTGAGCATGATGATCGGCACCTGCGCCTGGCGCGGATGCTGGCGAATCCAGCGGCACAGGCTGAAGCCGTCTTCGTCGGGCAACATCACATCAAGGATCACCAGATCACTCGGCGCCTCGTTCAGCGCCTGGCGAAAACCGGCGCCGTCGGGCGTGGTACGTACCTGGAACCCGGCGCGGGTCAGGTAGGTATCCAGCAACTCGCGTATCTCTTGATCGTCATCGACCAACAAAATCGACTTGTTGACTGAGCTCACGGGCGGCGTCCTTGTTGTTTGAATTGGGCGGATTATGCCTTAAGCACCGAAACTGCAAACACCACAGAAACAACTGTGGGAGCGGGCTTGCTCGCGAAAGCGGTGTGTCAGTCAACGAATGTGTTGAATATAAAACCGCATTCGCGAGCAAGCCCGCTCCCACATTTTGATCGTATTTCAAGCTGGGAGAGATTGCTCCAAGGCTACTCCGGCGCCAACCAACCCGGAATACGGCGCTGTCACCAGCCACACCGGAATCCCCTTGAAGTAGTCGCTCATGCAACCCTTGTCGGCGAAGCAGCGGGCGAAACCGCTTTCGAGGAAGAAATCGGCAAAGCGCGGAATCACCCCGCCCACGATGTACACGCCACCGCGTCCACCGGTGGTCAGTACGTTATTGCCGGCCACGCGACCGAGCCAGCAGCAGAACTGCTCAAGCACTTCCACGGCAATCGGGTCGCCCGCCAGCCCGGCAGCGGTGATGGCTTCCGGTGTGTCGAGCACAGGCGTGTGCCCGTCCACCGCGCAGATCGCCCGATAGACACGGGGCAAGCCGCCACCGCTCAAGGCTGTTTCCGCACTGACATGGCCAATTTCGTTGAAGATGTGCTGCCAGAGTTGGGTTTCACGCGGGCTGCTCAATGGCAGATCGACGTGACCGCCCTCCCCCGGCAACGCGGCAAAACGGCCCGCGCCCAGATCGAGCAAGGTGCCGACGCCCAGGCCGGTGCCCGGGCCAATCACCACCGCCGGGCGCAACGGCTCCGGCGTGCCTTCGCAGACCACGCGGAATTCGCCGGGCTGCAAACGGGTCATGCCCAGGGCCATGGCCGAGAAGTCGTTGACCAACAACAGCTGATCCACCTGCAAGGTCTGGCAAAAGCCCTTGCGGCTCAGGCGCCAGTGATTGTTGGTGAACCTGAATTCGTCACCACTCACCGGGCCCGCCACCGACAGGCACACCGAACCGATCGAACCCGGCGCCAGCCCCAGACCATTGAGGTACAGGCTGATAGCTTCTTCCGGGCTGGGAAAATCTGCCGTTGCCAGCACCTGGACCGATTCCAGCTGCTGGTTTTTCCACAACGCGAAACGTGCGTTGGTCCCACCGATGTCACCGACCAAAGCCAGTTTCAATTAAGCGTCTCCAGGGCAGAAGTAAAGGCGCTGGCGCCCTGCTCCGCCGAGCTGAAGGCCATGCGCATGAAACCGAACAGCTCGCGACCGGTGCCGATGTTGTTGCCCAACAGGCCCTTGGCCGGCGTGCGCGCTGCGAATTCTTCGGCGTCCACCTTAAGCTCCAGGGTGCCTTTGACGCCATCGACGCGGATGATATCGCCCTCTTGTACCCGCGCCAAAGCGCCGCCGACATAAGCTTCGGGGCTGACATGAATGGCCGCCGGGATTTTCCCCGACGCGCCGGACATGCGCCCGTCGGTCACCAGCGCGACTTTGAAGCCGCGATCCTGCAACACGCCGAGGAACGGCGTCATCTTGTGCAGCTCTGGCATGCCGTTGGAGCGCGGGCCCTGGAAGCGCATCACCGCGACAAAATCCTTCTCCAGCAAACCGGCCTTGAACGCATCGGCCAGGTCCTGCTGATCCTGGAACACCATGGCCGGCGCTTCGACGATCTGGTTTTCCACGGCCACGGCGGAGACTTTCATCACGCCACGACCGAGGTTGCCTTCCATCACCCGCAGGCCACCTTCGGCCGAGAACGCGCGAGCGACCGGACGCAGGATGCTTTCGTCGAGGCTGTCGGTCACGCCTTCACGCCAGACCAGTTGGCCATTGTCGAGGAACGGCTCCTGGGTGTAGCGGCTCAGGCCGTGGCCCATTACGGTGTTGACGTTTTCGTGGAGCAGCCCGGCTTCCAGCAGTTCGCGGATCAGGAACGACATGCCGCCCGCGGCCTGGAAGTGGTTGATGTCGGCTTTGCCGTTCGGGTAGACGTGGCTCAGGGTCGGCACGACTTCGGAGAGGTCGGCCATGTCCTGCCAGGTCAATTGAATGCCCGCCGCCATGGCGATGGCTGGCATGTGCAGGGTGTGGTTGGTCGAGCCGCCCGTGGCATGCAATGCGACAATCGAGTTGACCAGCGAACGCTCGTCGACGATTTCACCGATCGGCATGAAGTCGCCGTTCTGCTTGGTCAGGCGCGTGACCTGGTGCGCGGCTTCGCGGGTCAAGGCATCGCGCAACGGCGTGTTCGGGTTGACGAAGGACGCGCCCGGCAGATGCAGGCCCATGACTTCCATCAGCAACTGGTTGGTGTTGGCGGTGCCGTAGAAGGTACAGGTGCCGGGGCTGTGGTAGGACTTCATTTCCGATTCCAGCAGCTCTTCGCGAGTCGCCTTGCCTTCGGCGTATTTCTGGCGCACATCGGCTTTCTGCTTGTTGGAAATGCCCGACACCATCGGCCCGCCCGGCACGAAGATCATCGGCAGATGGCCGAAGCGCAGCGCACCCATCATCAGGCCCGGCACGATCTTGTCGCAGATGCCGAGCAGCAGCGCGCCGTCGAACATGTTGTGAGACAGCGCCACGGCGGTGGACAACGCGATCACTTCGCGGCTCGGCAAGCTCAGTTCCATGCCCGGCTCACCCTGGGTCACGCCATCGCACATGGCCGGCGTGCCACCGGCGAACTGACCGACGGAGCCGATTTCGCGCAGGGCTTTCTTGATCAGTTCGGGGAAGACTTCGTACGGCTGGTGTGCCGAGAGCATGTCGTTATATGACGAAACTATCGCGATGTTTGCGGAGTTCATCATCCGCAGGCTGTGCTTGTCGTCGCTGCCGCAACCGGCCACGCCATGGGCGAAGTTGGCGCATTGCAGCTTGCCGCGCATCGGACCGTCGCTGGCCGCACCGCGGATCAATGCAAGGTAGGCCTCACGCGTGGCGCGGCTGCGGGCGATAAGCCGTTCAGTGACCTCAAGGACGCGGGGATGCATGTGTAGAACTCCAGGCTAACGGATGTGGCGACCTGATTGTCTATGCTGATCAAAGGCCGGTGTCGATGGGATGACAGACGGTTTAATTGACCATTCGGACCAGTTGATTCAGGTCACTCGTTGTAGATTGAACAAAATATTGCCATTAAAAAGGCTTGTTTTCTATTTTTTTGCGAATAATCTTGTAATTCCAACAACAAAACGACGGTAGCGCCGCAATATGACTCTTCGAATCGCAATCAATGGTTTTGGCCGCATCGGCCGTAACGTCCTGCGTGCACTCTATACCCAGGGCTACCGTCAGGATCTGCAGATCGTCGCCATCAACGACCTGGGCGACAGCGCGATCAACGCTCATCTGCTCAAGTACGACACCGTTCACGGCACATTCGATGCCGATGTCCAGCACGACCAGGAGAGCCTGACGGTCAACGGCGACCGCATTTCGGTCAGTGCCATCCGCAACCCGGCCGACCTGCCCTGGGCCGCGGAAAAGATTGATGTGGTGTTCGAATGCACCGGTCTGTTCACCGACCGGGCCAAGGCCGCTGCGCATATTACGGCGGGCGCGCGCAAAGTGATTATCTCCGCCCCGGCCAAAGGCGCCGACGCTACCGTCGTTTACGGGGTGAACCACGACATTCTGCGCCAATCGCACCAGATCATTTCCAACGCGTCGTGCACCACCAACTGCCTGGCCCCGGTGGCCCAGGTGCTGCACCGCGAGCTGGGCATCGAAAGCGGTCTGATGACTACCATTCACGCCTATACCAACGACCAACACCTGACCGACGTCTATCACGTCGATCCGTACCGCGCCCGTTCGGCCACCCAGAACATGATCCCGAGCAAGACCGGTGCTGCTGAAGCGGTGGGCCTGGTGCTGCCGGAACTGGCGGGCAAATTGACCGGCATGTCGGTGCGCGTACCGGTCATCAATGTATCGCTGGTGGACCTGACGGTGCAGCTCAAGCGCGAAGCGTCGGCCGATGAGGTCAATGCACTGATGAAAGAAGCCAGCCAGCACTCGAAGATCCTTGGCTACAACACCCTGCCGCTGGTCTCCAGCGACTTCAACCACAACCCGCTGTCGTCGATCTTCGACGCCAACCACACCAAATCCAGCGGCAAGCTGCTCAAGGTACTGGCGTGGTATGACAACGAGTGGGGCTTCTCCAACCGCATGCTCGATAACTGCCTGGCGCTGTGTAACGCCGAATAAGCAGCACGTCCCTTCCTTCTTGTAGGAGCGAGCTTGCTCGCGATGGTCGTTAACGATAACGCGGGGAACCTGATGTCCCGCGGTGTTCTACAGTCCATCGCGAGCAGGCTCGCTCCTACAGGGTGCGTGTCATTTCTGGAGCCAGCATCGATGATCGGCATCAGCTTTACGCAAAAGACCATGGCGGCGCGCAAGCGTATCGCCCTGGTTGCCCATGACCACTGCAAGGTGTTCTTGCTGGACTGGGCCGAACGACAAAAAGACAGATTGGCCCAGCATGACCTGGTCGCCACCGGCACCACGGGGTTGTTGTTGCAACAACGCCTCGATCTGCCGGTGCAAAGCATGATCAGCGGGCCACTGGGCGGCGATCAGCAGCTCGGTGCGCAAATCGCCGAGCAGCGGGTCGACATGCTGGTGTTCTTCTGGGACCCGTTCGAGCCACAGCCCCACGACCCGGATATCAAGGCGTTGCTGCGGGTCGCGGCAGTGTGGAACATCCCGGTGGCGTGCAACGAATGCAGCGCCGACTACCTGCTCAGCAGCCCGCTGATGGATCAGGCGCACCTCCATCGGATTCCCGATTACGCCAGCTATTTGCAGGGTCGCGCGTAAAGCGTCACAAATCAGTGCTTGACCACTCGAGTAGATGATAAGCATTATCATCTACTCGAAATGGATCAGGTTCTCCCGTGAGTCAGTCGCGCTTCAACCACGTTTTCCTCACCCAGCGCACCTCCCTGCTGCGCACGCTGGAGCGGATGGTCAACAATCACAGCACCGCTGAAGACCTCTTGCAGGAAACTTACCTGCGGGTGACCCGGGCATTGAGCGAACGGGCCATCGATCATCTTGAGCCCTTTGTCTTCCAGACGGCGCGCAACCTGGCGCTGGACCATTTGCGCGCGCGGCGCATCCATTCGCGCACGATGGTCGACGACGTGCCGCAGGAGGTGATGCACAGCATCGCCGCCGCCACCAGCAGCGCCGAAGACGCCGCCCACGCCGAACAATTGCTGGAGCGCCTGAACGTGAGCCTCAGTGAACTCAGCGCCCGCCAACAGCGGATTTTCATCCTCAGCCGCCTGCACGGTCACAGTTACCAGGAAATCGCCGAGGAGTTGAACGTGTCCCTCAGCACCGTGCAGAAAGAACTCAAACTGATCATGTCGATCTGCATCGGGGTTGCCGATCGCTTGAACGCCAACTGAGCGCCAAGGCCCTGCGCTTACCTGGACCGACTGCGCTGATCATCGGGCTTTGCTACCCTTGGCCCACTTTTACGCTTCACTAAAAAAACAGCCGTGCACAGACACTGCCGAGGAAACACCGTGACGGACAACCACCGCTCCCCCGAGCCTTCATCGGCGCAGGACCCCGCAAGCGCGATGGACCAGGCGCTGGACTGGCTGATCGTGCTCGGCAGTCCCGACGAGGAGCAGAGCCGCCAATTCCAGGTATGGCTCGACGCCGATCCGTTGAATGCCCAGGCGTTCGCCAAGGCCCAGGCGATCTGGGACGGCCCGCAAGTGGCGCAATGCGCGCAAAGCCTGGCCGCCCGTCCGGCTAAAATCACTGTCCTCGCCCGTCTGCGCCCGCACTGGAAACCACTGGCCACCGCCGCCGTGCTGCTGCTCGGACTGTTCAGTTTCAGCAGTTTGCCGATGCGCCTGCAGGCCGATCACCTGACTGTGGTCGGCGAACGCCAACGCCTGCAACTGGAGGACGGTTCCAGGGTTCTGCTCAATACCAACTCGGCGTTCTCAAGCACCATCAACGACCAGCAACGTGTTGCCCGCCTGTATCAGGGCGAAGCGTTTTTCGAAGTGCAGGCCAATCGCGGCCAACCACTGGAAATTGACGCCGGCCCGGTCACGGCCAGCGTTCGCGATACCGCATTTGCCGTGAGTTACCTGGACGGCGTGGCGCAGGTGCAGGTACAGCGCGGCGACGTCGACTTGCGCGCCACTCGGGATGACGCGCGGGTACGCTTGTCCGCCGGGGAAAGCATTCGGATCGGCCCCAACGGCTTCGACCGCCCGGCCAAACTCGACGCCGCCACCGACCTTGCGTGGGTCCAGGGACGGCTGGTGTTCGAAAACTGCCCGCTGAACCAGGTACTGGCAGAACTTCGCCGCTATTACCCGGGCTGGATCATCAACAATAACGAACAGTTGGCCGATGTCACCGTGACCGGCAACTACCGTCTCGATCAGCCGCTGGACGTGGTTCGCTCCCTGGCCCACATCACCTCGGCCCGGCTCCAGGAATTCCCGGCGCTGGTCATCCTGAACTGAATGAGAATTATTTTTACTCGATAGCCAAACCCCGTACGTCTCGTTATAGCCAATGCAATTGATTCGCATCTCACCATGCCAATCAGCACCTATAAAGATTCGTGCGACACGGAGCGCTATCGATGTCCCCTCGCCTTACCCGCCAAGCCCCTACACCTTCCCGCGTGCTGTCGCTGCTGACCGCCGCCATCCTGATGGCCGGTACCGCACCGCTCATGGCCGCCACCGCCACCGAGCAGTCGAGCCGCAAAATGGGCGACTACTCGTTCGCCATTCCCCAGCAATCACTGGTGTCGGCACTCAATGCCTTTACCACCGTAACGGGCTGGCAGATCGGTGTGTCGTCGGAGCTGGCGCAAGGTGTGGCCTCGCCGGGAGTGCGCGGATCCCTGTCACCGGAGAAAGCCCTGGATCGCCTGTTGGTGGGGACCAACCTGGGCTATCGCAAACTGGGCAACAACAGCATCGTTCTGGAAAAGCGCAGTGGTAGCAGCACCCTGAATCTCGATCAGGTGACCATCAGCGCCACCCGTAACGAACAGTCTGTGAATAGCGTGCCGAGCACGGTCTCTGTCTACACCCGCGAAGATCTGGACCGCAACAACGTCAATACCATCAAGGAGCTGGTGCGCTACGAACCCGGTGTTTCGGTAGGCGGCGCAGGCCAGCGGGCCGGTATCACCGGCTACAACATTCGCGGCATCGATGGCGACCGCGTGCTGACCCAGGTCGATGGCGTGCAGGTACCCGACGGCTTCTTCAATGGCCCCTATGCCCAGACCAACCGCAACTATGTCGACCCGGAAATCGTCAAGCGTGTGGAAATCCTCCGTGGCCCGGCCTCTGTTTTGTACGGCAGCAATGCCATTGGCGGCGCCGTCAGTTACTACACGCTGGACCCGGACGACATCATCAAACCGGGCAAGGATGTCGGCGCGCGCCTGAAAACCGGCTACAGCTCCGCCGACGACAGCTGGCTGACGTCCGGCACCGTCGCCGGCCGCACCGGCGAGCTCGATGGCCTGTTGCATCTCAGTCAACGCAACGGTCATGAAACAGAGTCCTATGGCGAAACCGGCGGCACTGGGCTGAACCGCACTGAAGCCAACCCCCAGGACGCGCGCACCACCAGTGTGCTGGCAAAACTGGGCTGGAATTACGCCGACGACGCGCGCCTGGGCCTGACCTATGAGCATTACAAGGACGACCGCGACACCAATCAATTGAGCGCAGTGGGCGGCCCGTTCAATGCCGGACGCGGTTTCGGCTACTACAAGTCCCGTACCGGTAACGACACAATCACCCGCGAACGCTTTGGCCTGGAACACAGCTTCGGTCTGGACAGCGCCCTGGCCGACAACATCAAGTGGACGCTGAACTACCAGATCGCCAAGACCGACCAGAGCACCGAGGAAATCTACGCGCCGCCGTCACGAACCGTGCTGCGTAACCGCGATACCACCTACAAGGACCGCCAATGGGTATTCGATGCCCAGGCTGACAAGTCGTTTGCCATCGCCGACACCGACCACCTCGTCACCTATGGCACCACCATCAAGCAGGACAAAATCACCGGCCTGCGTACCGGCACCGGCACCTGCCTGACCGTGGCCGGATCCTGTCGGGTCATTGGCGCCCCTAGTGCCACCGACACGCTGACACCCGCCAGTGACTTCCCGGACCCGACCGTCAACAGCTACAGCCTGTTCGCCCAGGATCTGATCAGCTGGGGCAACTGGACCTTTGCGCCAGGTGCTCGCTACGACTACACCGAGCTCAAGCCGCACATCACCGAAGAGTTCCTGGCTACCGCCGACCAGAGCGGTAACGGTACGGTGAGCGACGAGAGCAAAACCTGGCATCGCCTGTCGCCGAATTTTGGCACCACCTACAGCTTCAACGACTATTACACCTGGTACGGCAAATACGCTGAAGGCTTCCGCACCCCGACCGCCAAGGCGTTGTACGGTCGTTTCGAAAACATCGCCGGCGGCTATCGGGTAGCGCCTAATCCTGACCTCGAACCGGAAAAAAGCAAAAGCTACGAGACGGGTTTGCGCGGCAACTTCGAGCAGGGCTCGTTTGACGTAGCGGTGTTCTACAACAAATACCGCGACTTCATTAACGAGAACGCCATCACGCCGGGCTACACCGAGACCACGTTCCAGAGCAACAACATCAAGCACGCCACCATCAAGGGTGCCGAGGTCAAGGGACGCCTGAACCTGGACGCCTTCGGCGCGCCGCAAGGCCTCTACACCCAGGGCTCGGTGGCCTATGCCTACGGTCGCAACGACGACAACGGCGAGCCGCTCAACAGCGTCAACCCGCTGACCGGCGTATTCGGCCTCGGCTACGACCAGGACACCTACGGCGGCTTGCTCAGCTGGACGCTGGTGAAAAAGAAAGACCGCGTCGACAGCACCAGTTTCAAAACCCCGGACGGCACCAGCACCCAGTTCAAGACGCCCGGTTTCGGCATTCTGGACCTGAGCGCGTTCTACAAGGTGACCGACGACGTGACCGTCAGCGGCGGCGTCTACAACCTCACCGACAAGAAGTACTGGCTGTGGGATGACGTGCGCGGCTACGACAGCGTCGGCGAAGCCTCGGTGACCCAACCGGCCAACCTCGACCGTCTGACCCAGCCGGGTCGCAACTTTGCGGTCAACCTGATCTGGGATATCTGATCCGCTCATCTCGCCTGGCGGTTTCATCAAGCCGCCCGGTGAGGATTTTTTACTGTCAGGCGCCTTCCTGTTCGTCTCGTTACCAAGCGCCTCTTCTTTCTCCAAGGAATTGCCATGACTACCCAGGCCACCGAACAACGCCCCAACCTGCGTTCGCAACGTTTGAACCAGATCACCCACGAGCCGCACAGCAAGCTCGATGCCCTGGTCAAGGCTCATGCCCCGTTTGAAACCCCGGCCAATTTCGCTCGTTTCGTGGTGGCGCAGTACCTGTTCCAGTCGGAACTGGTGTCGCTGTACAACGATGCCGAACTGACCGCCATCGTCCCGGACCTGCCGGCCCGCTGTCGTGCCGATGCAGCCAGGGCCGACCTCGCGGACCTGGACACCGACGTGCCGGCACCTGTCGCCGGTGCACTGAAGAACCCGACCAAGGCTGAGGCCCTGGGCTGGATCTTCGTCTCCGAAGGCTCGAAGCTCGGCGCGGCGTTCCTCATCAAGCGTGCCGTGGGCCTTGGCCTGAGCGAAACCTTCGGCGCCCGCCACCTCGGCGAACCGGCCGGCGGCCGCGCTGATGGCTGGAAGAGCTTCGTCAAAACCCTGGACGGCCTGGCATTCAGCGCCCGGGAAGAAGCCGAAGTGGAAAAAGGCGCCATCGACGCGTTCAACCGTTTTACGGTGTTGCTGGAGCGGGCTTACGCTACCGAAGCCGCCTGACCCAACGCGTTCCCCTTGTGGGAGCGGGCTTGCTCGCGAAGAGGTCGTCAGCCTCAACATCAACGTTGACTGACACACCGCCTTCGCGAGCAAGCCCGCTCCCACAAGGAACGAAGTAAATCCGTAAGATTTCGATCAGCCTCACATGTTGCCTTGAGCCCATGCCAGCCTCCTCCAGACTCTCCCGCCTCCTCTTCGGCCTGCTGGCCTATGTCAGCCTGGGCATCGGCCTGATCGCCATCGTCATCCCCGGCCTGCCAACCACCGAGTTCATCCTGCTGGCCGCCTGGGCCGCGACCCGCAGTTCGCCGCGCCTGAGTGCCTGGCTGGAAAACCACCGGCTGTTCGGCCCCATCCTCCATAACTGGCGCAACGGCAAGATCATCGCGCGTCGGGCAAAAGTCAGCGCCACTGTCAGCATGCTGTTTTGTGCCGGTCTGATGCTGGTAATGCTCGATCACGGCTGGCCGATTTACCTGGCAATTGCCGGCATGGGGCTGGGCAATCTGTGGATCTGGTCACGGCCGGAATCACTGCCGGAATCCAGCTGAATAACTCCGCGGTTTTTCTTCGTTTTCAAGCGCTTTTCGGCACATTTTCCTGCGCAAACGTTCAACCACTACCGCTCGTCGGGTTACCCCTCATGTAACCTCAACGCCACGCCGATGTGCATTGATCGGCGCTAAATGGATTTAGCGAGTGAGCCGCAACGGCCCACAGCCAACACTTCATCCATTCGCGAGCTCGCCCTATGTTCGACTCACTGTCCATCCGCCTGAAAATCGTCCTGCTGTCCGGTCTGTGCCTGCTGGGCGTAGTCGCCTTGATAGTGGGCATGAACATCTACCAGACCAATCAGAACGATGATCTGGTCAGCGATTCCAGCAGCAGAATGCTCACTGCCAGTGTGCAGGACCTGCTCCAGGCCAAGGCCGCCGAGCAGGCGGTGCGGGTGCAGAAGACCTTCGGTGAAACCCTGACGGTGGTGACCGCCCTCGCGGACCAGATCCAGGACATGCGCAACCTGGCCGCCAAACGCTCCCTCGAGCCCGGCGTCTTGCGAGAAGAGTTGAACCAGAGCCTGAAAACCGCCTTCGAGCGCAACAGCAAAGTGCTGGGCATTTGGCTGGCGTTCGAACCCAATGGGCTGGACGGCAAGGACAGCGAATTCGTCAATGACGCCGCCCGCCAGTCCAACGAGATCGGCCGTTTCGCCACGTACTGGAGCCGCGCCGGGGGTGAGTCGCTGAACACGATCATGGTCGAAGAAGACATGACCAAAACCACCCTGAACCTCAGCGGCACGCCGTACAACGTCTGGTACACCTGCCCGCGGGACAGCAAGCGCATCTGTCTGCTCGACCCGTATGCCGATACGGTCGGCAACAAGGAAATGTTGATGACCACCATTTCCGTACCGCTGCTGGTAGATGGCAAGTCCATCGGCGTGGTCGGCATCGACATCGCCCTCGACGTCCTGCAAGCGGCGGCGATCGACTCCCAGCGCGACCTGTTCAACAGTGCCGGGCACATGCTCATCGTTTCCGGCACTGGCGTGCTGGCCGCCTACAGTGTCGACGCCGGCAAAGTCGGCAAGAACATCGGCGACACCCTGGGCGGCGATGGCAAGGACATCGGCGACACCCTGGGCGGCGATGGCAAGGACATCCTGCAGTTGCTCAGCGTTGGCGCGCCGAAGATTCTCCAGCAAGGCGACCTGATCCGCGCGGTGTACCCGGTCAGCCCGATTGCCGATGCCAAGGCCTGGGCCGTGGTGATCGACCTGCCCAAGCAAGTGCTGCTGGCCGACTCAGTGAAACTGCAAGCGGTACTCGACGATGCTCAGCAAAGCGGCACGATCAAGGCACTGTCGGTGGCAGTGATTGCCGGTGTGATCGGTCTGCTGCTGATGTGGCTTACCGCGTCCGGCGTGACCCGCCCGATCAACAGCGTGGCCGACATGCTCAAGGCGATTGCCAGTGGCGATGGCGACCTGACCCAGCGCCTGCACTACAGCAAGAAGGACGAGTTGGGCGAACTGGTGAGCTGGTTCAACCGCTTCCTCGACAAGCTGCAACCGACCATCGCGCAGATCAAGCAAAGCATCACCGATGCCCGTGGCACGGCCGACCAGTCTTCGGAAATCGCCCGCCAGACCAGTGAAGGCATGCAGGTGCAGTTCCGCGAAATCGACCAGGTCGCCACCGCGTCCAACGAAATGAGCGCCACCGCCCACGATGTCGCCAACAGCGCCTCGAACGCGGCCAACGCGGCGAAAGGTGCCGACCAGTCGGCCCGCGACGGCATGCAAATCATCGAGCGCAGCACCCGCGACATCAATCAACTGGCCGAAGAAGTCAGCAAGGCCGTGACCGAAGTCGAAGCCCTCGCGGTCAACAGCGAGCAGATCGGTTCGGTGCTGGAGGTGATTCGCAGCATCGCCGAACAAACCAACCTGTTGGCGCTAAACGCCGCCATCGAAGCCGCCCGTGCCGGTGAAAGCGGTCGTGGCTTTGCGGTGGTCGCCGATGAAGTGCGCAATCTGGCCAAACGCACCCAGGACTCGGTGGAAGAAATTCGCCTGGTGATCGAACGCATCCAGAGCGGCACCCGCGGCGTGGTCGCCACCATGCACTCAAGCCAGACCCAGGCCCACAGCAACGCCGGGCAGATCCAGCAGGCCGTCCAGGCCTTGGGCAAGATCAGCGATGCGGTTACCGTGATCAGCGATATGAACCTGCAAATCGCCAGCGCCGCCGAACAGCAAAGCGCCGTCGCCGAAGAGGTCAACCGCAACGTCTCGGCGATCCGCACCGTCACCGAAACCCTGACCGGCCAGGCCACCGAATCGGCGCAGATCAGCAGCCAGCTCAACTCCCTGACCACCCATCAGATGAAGTTGATGGATCAGTTCCGCGTTTAAGAAGCAATGCAGTTAAATGTGGGAGCGGGCTTGCTCGCGAAAGCGGTGAGTCTGACAACAATGATGTCGACTGACACTCCGTCTTCGCGAGCAAGTCGGGTCGCCGCACCGCCGCTCCCACAGGTTTCATCTGGCTTGTCACCTGTTTTGGACTAAGATCGGGCTCTCGCTCCGGAGGGCTCTTCAATGACTGATCTGCTCACGTCCATTCAAGCCGTACTCGGTTTGCCTCACACCCCGATTCCATTCACGTCCAGTGGCGCCCTGCCCTCGGCGTTTGCCGTCACAGATCTGGCCTGCGCCAGCATGGCCGTCGCCGGCCAGGCTGCCAGCGAACTGCTGCACCAACAAACCGGGCGCCTGCCCGACCTTGAAGTTGACAGACGCCTGGCGTCATTCTGGTTCGCAACCTCGATTCGCCCGCTTGGCTGGAGCGTTCCGCCGTTGTGGGACCCGATCGCGGGTGACTACGCCACCCGCGATGGCTGGATTCGCCTGCACACCAACGCGCCCCATCACCGCGCCGCCGCAGAAAGCGTGCTCGGTGCCTGTACCGACCACGCAGCGATGGCCGACAAAGTGGCTCGGTGGGCGAAAAGCGATCTGGAACAGGCTGTGGTCGATGCCGGTGGCTGTGCCGCCGAAATGCGCACCTGGGAACAATGGCAGGTCCATCCTCAAGGCCAGGCGGTAAACGCAGAACCCTTGATTCAATTCGCCAACCACCCAAGCCAGAGCCGCCAACCGTGGTCAGGTTCAGTGGCTCGACCACTGGCTGGCATCAAGGTGCTGGACTTGACCCGGGTACTGGCCGGCCCCATCGCCAGTCGCTTTCTGGCAGGCCTGGGCGCCGATGTCCTGCGCATCGATCCGCCGACCTGGAACGAACCTGGAGTGGTGCCGGAAGTCACCTTGGGAAAACGCTGCGCGCGTCTTGATCTGAACGACAAGTCCGACCGCGCCGTTTTCGAATGCCTGCTCAAGGACGCCGACATTCTGCTTCATGGTTATCGTGCCGATGCGCTGGAACGACTTGGACTGGGCATGAATGAGCGCCGACAACTGAACCCGGGCCTGATCGATGTTTGTCTAAACGCCTATGGCTGGAGCGGCCCCTGGCAAAATCGGCGAGGCTTCGACAGCCTGGTACAGATGAGCAGTGGCATTGCCGAAGCGGGCATGCGCTGGAAGCAGTCGGACAAACCGACGCCATTGCCGGTGCAGGCCCTCGATCACGCCACCGGGTATCTGATGGCGGCCAGTGCGATCAGGTTGTTGGCGCAGCGGTTGAGCGACGGTATCGGGGGTTCGGCGCGATTGTCGTTGGCGCGTACGGCGAGGTTGTTGATCGAGCATGGGGCGGGGACGAGTGAAGCGTTACGTGCGGAAGATGAGCAGGATCAGGGGTTGATGGTGGAGCAGACACCCTGGGGACCGGCGCATCGGTTGCAGGCGCCTCTGAAGATCACAGGAACGCCTCTGCAATTGACCTTGCCCGCGACTGAACTGGGTTCACATCCCGCACAGTGGTGGTGACAGTCATATCGCCATCGCGAGCAAGCTCGCTCCCACAGGTGACCGAGACCTTCCGAGAGACCGCCATCAACTGTGGGAGCGAGCTTGCTCGCGATAGCGCCAGAAACAGCAGCACAAATTCCGGATCAGCTCAGTCCGCCCGACTCAAGGAAGTCCACAGCACCTGCGCCGCATAACCTCGATACGGCCGCCACCCTTCAGCCCGCTGCAACAGTTGCCTGGCTGTCACCGCCCCCCCCTCCAGCGCCGCCAACGCATTGATCAGCCCGACATCACCATTGGGAAACCCATCCATCTCCCGCAACTGTCGCAAGGCAATGTATTGCGCCGTCCAGTCACCAATCCCGTACAACGCCAGCAACCGCGCTACGCCCCCCTCCCGGCCGGGCTCAAACAATCGCGGATCATCGAGCAGTGCCTGAGCCACATCCGACAAGGTCCGGCCTCGGCTTTTCGGCATGCCCAGCGCTGCCAGATCTGCGCCTGCCAAAACGCTGGCCCGGGGAAAAACATGGGTCAATCCCGGTAGCGCTGAACTCAATGGCGTGCCGTACTGCGCTACCAGTTTCCCCGCCAGGCGGATCGCCGCCGCCACCGTAATCTGCTGCCCCAGTACCGCGCGGATCGCCAGCTCCAGCCCGTCCCACGCCCCGGGTACGCGCAGGCCCGGGCGTTCGGCAATCAACCGCGCCATCAGCGGATCAACCGCCAGGTGCCGGTGAATCGTGGACAGGTCGGCATCCAGGTCGAACATTCGCCGCACTCGCGCAACGATCTCAGGCACGGCAGCAGCCTCCGGAAAGTCCAGGGTCAGCTCAAGTGCATCGGATGTAGCAGGCTGGATCGAAAACGTACCGTGAACGCCATCCAGGTCGATGCTGCGCGAGTACACACCCTCGTCCACCCTTTCCAGGCCCACGATCGCCCGCGCCGACAAGAACCCCAGGAGTGCCGGCCAGTCATAGGGCGGCTGGTACGCCAGCAACAACCTCACAGACTGAGCAACCCGCTATACAACCCGTAAGCCGCCAGCCCCGCACCACCGATGACACAGGTGAAAATACCTTTCTCGACAACCGTGAACAGTGGCTTGCCCTGCTCATTACGAGCCTTGGCGAACAGGATCACACCCGGCGCATACAGCAGCGCCGACAACAGCAAATACTTCAGGCCGCCGGCATACAGCAACCACACCGCGTAGCCCAGAGCGATGCCACCAATGAGCAGGTCCTTGATCCGCTCGGCGGGTGCCTGTTGATAGGTTTCACCCCGGGCGCACAACAACACCGCATAGGCCGCCGACCACAGGTACGGCACCAGAATCATCGAGGACGCCAGGTAAATCAGACTGGTGTAGGTACCGGCGGAGAACAGGGTGATCAGCAGGAACAACTGGATCATCGAGTTGGTCAGCCACATCGCATTGACCGGCACATGGTTGGCGTTTTCCTTGGTCAGGAATGCCGGCATGGTCTTGTCTTTCGCCGTGGCGAACAGGATTTCGGCGCACAGCAACGCCCAGGACAACAAGGCCCCCAACAGCGAGATCGCCAGGCCGACGCTGATCAGCAACGCGCCCCAGGGGCCGACGATATGTTCAAGCACTGCCGCCAGCGAGGGGTTCTGCAGTTTCGCCAGTTGCGGCTGGGTCATGATGCCCAGCGACAGCACGTTCACCAGCACCAGCAGTGCCAATACCCCAATGAACCCGATCACCGTCGCCCGGCCCACGTCGGAACGTTTCTCCGCCCGGGCCGAATAGACACTGGCCCCCTCGATACCGATGAACACGAACACGGTGACCAGCATCATGTGCCGAACCTGATCCATCACGCTGCCGAATTCCGGGTTGTTGCGCCCCCAGATGTCGGCGGTGAAGATATCCGCCTTGAACGCCACGGCGGCGATCACGATGAACATGATCAGCGGCACGATCTTGGCCACGGTGGTCACTTGATTGATGAATGCCGCCTCCTTGATCCCGCGCATCACCACAAAATGCACGGTCCAGAGCAGCACCGAAGCGCAGGCGATGGCGATCGGCGTGTTGCCTTCGCCAAACACCGGAACGAAATAACCGAGGGTGCTGAACAGCAGCACGAAGTAGCCGACGTTGCCCAGCCAGGCGCTGATCCAGTAGCCCCAGGCCGAAGAAAAACCCATGTAATCGCCGAACCCGGCCTTGGCATAGGCGTACACCCCGGAGTCCAGCTCCGGCTTGCGATTGGCCAGGGTCTGGAACACGAACGCCAGGGTCAACATGCCGACGGCGGTGATTGCCCAACCGATCAGGATTGCCCCGGCATCGGCCCTGGCCGCCATGTTCTGCGGCAGGGAAAAAATCCCGCCGCCGATCATCGAACCCACCACCAGCGCGATCAGTGCGCTCAGGCGAAGCTTGTTCGGTGATTGCGACATCGTTGCATCTCCATTTTTCGTTGGTGGGCGGCAACGGCCGCGAGATCGTCACATAACGAGCGTCAACTAAACTGATGAAGAGTAATAACGTTTATTGAATAACGCCAACCAGCCTCTTTTTTACTTGCACAAAATGGCTATTTTGACACCGATATATTCATTTGTTTTATACGCACTTTTAATATGTCGACTCTGTACAAAAAACGCATAAACAAAACTTGCAGATTCGAAAACCCCAACTAGCGTCATAATTCGAAACAAATACAAAAAGTGCTAAAACAAACTGAAAAAGGCTCTAGAGCAGGCATTACAGGCAGAAACACCGCAAATGATGGCACTCCGCCAACAAACTGGTAACACTCTCATTTAGTGATCTAAGTCAGCTGATTGAGCAGTCAACGGAATTAGTCTGTTGCCTCTCTTCTCCTGCATTGGAGTCATGCAATGTCTGAAGCTCCCGGAAAACTGAAACTCGGCGCGCTGGTTGCGTTAGTCGTGGGTTCGATGATTGGTGGCGGGATATTTTCCTTGCCACAAAACATGGCGGCCAGCGCGGATGTCGGCGCCATTCTGATCGGTTGGGCGATCACCGCCGTCGGCATGTTGACCCTGGCGTTCGTGTTCCAGACCCTGGCCAACCGCAAACCCGATCTTGATGGCGGGGTTTACGCCTACGCCAAGGCCGGGTTCGGCGACTACATGGGCTTCTCGTCCGCCTGGGGGTACTGGATCAGTGCCTGGCTGGGCAACGTGGGGTACTTCGTACTTTTGTTCAGCACCCTCGGCTACTTCTTTCCGATATTTGGGGAGGGGAATACCCCCGCTGCCGTGATCGGCGCCTCGGTGCTGCTGTGGGGCGTACATTTCCTCGTACTGCGAGGAATAAAGGAAGCAGCGTTCATCAACCTGGTGACCACTGTCGCCAAGATCGTGCCGTTGCTGCTGTTCATGTTGATTGCGGTATTCGCCTTCAAACTGGACATCTTCACCGCCGACATCTGGGGCCTGAAGAACCCGGACCTGGGCAGCGTGATGGACCAGGTGCGCAAGATGATGCTGGTCACCGTGTGGGTGTTCATCGGCATCGAAGGCGCGAGCATCTTTTCGGCCCGGGCGGAAAAACGCAGCGACGTGGGTAAGGCCACCGTGATCGGCTTCGTCACCGTGCTGCTGTTTTTGGTCCTGGTCAACGTGCTGTCGCTGGGGATCATGACCCAGCCGGAACTGGCCAAACTGCAGAATCCGTCGATGGCCGCCGTGCTGGAGCACGTGGTCGGTCACTGGGGTGCGGTGCTGATCAGCGTCGGTTTGATCATCTCGTTGCTGGGGGCGTTGCTGTCGTGGGTGCTGCTGTGCGCGGAGATCATGTTCGCCGCCGCCAAGGACCACACCATGCCGGAGTTTCTGCGCAAGGAAAACGCCAACCATGTACCGGTCAACGCCCTGTGGCTGACCAATGCCATGGTGCAGGTTTTCCTGATCATCACGTTGTTCTCGGCCAGCACTTACCTGTCGCTGATCTACCTCGCCACCTCGATGATTCTGGTGCCTTACCTGTGGTCGGCAGCCTACGCCTTGCTGCTGGCGGTGCGCGGCGAAAGCTACGAAGGCGCCGCGGGCGAGCGGCAGAAGGATCTCATCATCGGCGCCGTGGCCCTGATCTACGCGGTCTGGCTGTTGTACGCCGGCGGCATCAAGTACCTGCTGCTGTCCGCCCTGCTCTACGCCCCCGGCGTGATCTTGTTCGCCAAGGCCAAGCTGGAAATCAACAAACCGGTTTTCACCAACGTCGAGAAGCTGATTTTCGCTACGGTGGTCGTCGGCGCCATGGTGGCGGCCTACGGTCTCTATGACGGCTTCCTGACTCTGTAAAACCCCTGTTTTTGTCATCTGGAGGATCACTGTAATGACCACGGGAAAAGTTAAGTACGGCGTCCATTCCGAGGCCGGCAAACTGCGCAAAGTCATGGTTTGCTCCCCAGGCCTGGCCCATCAGCGGCTGACCCCGAACAACTGCGATGAACTGCTGTTCGATGATGTGCTGTGGGTGGCCCAGGCCAAGCGCGACCACTTCGACTTCGTTACCAAGATGCGCGAACGCAACATCGATGTGCTGGAAATGCACAACCTGCTGACCGACATCGTCGCCATCCCCGAAGCCCTGGACTGGATTCTGGAGCGCAAGGTCACCGCCAACTCGGTGGGCCTTGGCCTGATCAATGAAACCTCTTCGTGGCTGCGCAGCCTGGAACCGCGTCACATCGCCGAGTTCCTGATCGGCGGCGTCTCGGGCGACGATTTGCCCACCAGTTTCGGTGGCAAGGCCATCGAGATGTTCCGCGACTTCCTCGGCAACTCCAGCTTCATCCTGCCACCGCTGCCCAACACCCAGTTCACCCGAGACACCACCTGCTGGATTTACGGTGGCGTCACCCTCAACCCGATGTACTGGCCGGCACGTCGTCAGGAAACCCTGCTGACCACCGCCATCTACAAATTCCACCCCGAGTTCACCAAAGCAGATTTCGAGATCTGGTACGGCGACCCGGACCTGGACCACGGTAACTCCACCCTTGAGGGTGGTGATGTGATGCCGATCGGCAACGGCGTGGTCTTGATCGGCATGGGCGAACGCTCGTCGCGCCAGGCCATTGCCCAACTGGCGGTGAACCTGTTCAAAAACAAAGCCGTGGAGAAAGTGATCGTCGCCGGCCTGCCGAAATCCCGCGCGGCGATGCACCTGGACACCGTGTTCAGCTTCTGTGATCGCGACCTCGTCACGATCTTCCCGGAAGTGGTGAACCAGATTGTCGCCTTCACCCTGCGTCCCGATGAAAGCAAGGCGGGCGGCATCGATATCCGCCGCGAAGAAACCAGCTTCCTCGACACCGTGGCCCAGGCCCTGAACCTCAAAGCGTTGCGCGTGGTGGAAACCGGCGGCAACAGCTTCGCCGCCGAACGCGAGCAATGGGACGACGGCAACAACGTAGTGGCCGTGGAGCCAGGCGTGGTCATCGGCTACGACCGCAATACCTACACCAACACCCTGCTGCGCAAGGCCGGTGTGGAAGTGATCACCATCAGCGCCGGCGAACTCGGCCGGGGACGGGGCGGCGGCCATTGCATGACCTGCCCGATCATCCGCGACCCGATTGACTACTAACCTATTGCCTTGGACCGCGCTGCCCTCTACCCAAGGGCATGCGCAGGCCAAGGGGATTACCGACACCTTAGGAGATCCAAAATGGCGTTCAATATCCATAACCGCAATCTGCTGAGCCTGGAACACCACACCCCTCGCGAATTGCGCTACCTGCTCGACCTGTCCCGCGACCTCAAGCGTGCCAAGTACACCGGCACCGAACAGCAGCATCTCAAGGGCAACAACATCGCGCTGATCTTCGAAAAAACCTCGACCCGCACCCGCTGCGCGTTTGAAGTTGCAGCCTATGACCAGGGCGCCAACGTCACCTACATCGACCCGAATTCCTCGCAGATCGGCCACAAGGAAAGCATGAAGGACACCGCCCGCGTGCTCGGGCGCATGTATGACGCCATCGAGTACCGTGGCTTCAAGCAGGAAATCGTCGAGGAACTGGCCAAGTTCGCCGGCGTACCGGTGTTCAACGGCTTGACCGACGAATATCACCCGACGCAAATGATCGCCGACGTGCTGACCATGCGTGAGCACGCCGACAAGCCGATCCACGAGATCAGCTACGCCTACCTGGGCGATGCGCGCAACAACATGGGCAACTCCCTGCTGCTGATCGGCGCCAAGCTCGGCATGGACGTGCGCATCTGTGCGCCAAAAGCCCTGTGGCCGGCGGACGACCTGGTGGCGCGCTGCAAACAGTACGGCGAAGAAAGCGGTGCGCGCATTACTCTCACCGAAGACCCGAAAGCGGCGGTCAAGGGTGTGGACTTCATCCACACCGACGTCTGGGTGTCGATGGGCGAGCCGGTTGAAGCCTGGGCCGAACGCATCCAGCAACTGCTGCCGTATCAGGTCAACGCCGAACTGATGAAAGCCACCGGTAACCCGCGCACCAAGTTCATGCACTGCCTGCCGGCGTTCCACAACTGTGATACCAAAGTCGGCAAGCAGATTGCCGAGCAGTACCCGCACCTGAGCAACGGCATCGAAGTGACCGATGACGTGTTCGAGTCGCCGGCCTGCATCGCCTTCGAGCAAGCGGAAAACCGCATGCACACCATCAAGGCGATTCTGGTGTCGACGCTGGCTGATCTATAACGGCTGACTGGCTCCCACTGACGGAACACGGTCAATGTGGGAGCTGGCTTGCCTGCGATGGCAACGCCGCGGTGCATCTGACAGACCGCGGCGATCCCATCGCGAGCAAGCTCGCTCCCACAGGGTCAGGGTTCCATCGACAGACCGAGTCGCCCGTTTACTTCTCTTTTAGAAGGACTAGCACCATGCGTATCGTCGTAGCTCTTGGCGGTAATGCCCTGCTCCGCCGGGGCGAACCCATGACCGCTGACAACCAGCGCGCCAACATCCGGATCGCCACCGAACAGATCGCCAAGATCCATCCCGGCAACCAGCTGGTCATCGCCCATGGCAATGGCCCTCAAGTCGGCCTGCTGTCATTGCAGGCGGCGGCCTACACCTCGGTTTCGCCTTATCCGCTGGACGTGCTCGGTGCCGAAACCGAAGGCATGATCGGCTACATCATCGAACAGGAACTGGGCAATCTGCTGGACTTCGAAGTGCCCTTCGCGACCTTGCTGACCCAGGTCGAAGTCGATGCCAATGACCCGGCCTTCAAGAACCCGACCAAACCCATCGGCCCTGTCTATTCCAAGGAAGAGGCCGAAGCACTCGCCGCCGAGAAAGGCTGGGCCATTGCCCCGGACGGTGACAAATACCGTCGCGTGGTCGCCAGCCCGAATCCGAAACGCATCTTCGAAATCCGTCCGATCAAATGGCTGCTGGAAAAAAGCAGCATCGTGATCTGCGCCGGCGGTGGCGGCATTCCGACCATGTATACCTCCCCCGGCAAACTCGAGGGCGTCGAAGCGGTCATCGACAAGGACCTGTGCTCGGCGCTGCTGGCCGAACAGCTTGAAGCCGATCTGCTGGTGATCGCCACCGACGTCAACGCCGCCTTCATCGACTTTGGCAAACCCACGCAGAAAGCCATCGCCCAGGCCCACCCCGACGAAATGGAAAAACTCGGCTTCGCCGCCGGCTCCATGGGACCGAAGGTGCAGGCAGCCTGCGAGTTCGCGCGCCATACTGGGAAAGTCGCAGTGATCGGCTCGCTCTCGGACATCGAAGCGATCGTCCAGGGCAAGGCCGGTACGCGCATCAGTACGGCGACACCGGGCATCAGCTATCAGTAAACGAAACGGCGGGGCAGGCCTGGAGCCGGCCCTGATTCAAGATCTTTTGAAGGAGAGTCAACAATGGCAACGTTCGAGCCGGGTCACCTGCACATCGAGCGACACGCGCTGAACAAGGATGACGTCAGCTACAACATCTGCATCGACTATGAAGTCGCCCAGGACCCCAAGGAAGGCAAAGGGATGCAGTTCAAGATGCACGGCAGCATCCAGGGCAAGGACATGAGCGAGACGTTCTTCCTGCCCAAGGACATGGCCTACAACTTCGCCAGCAACGTCACCAAGATTGCCGAGAAGCACGGCATCCCGAAAACCCATAGCAACATCGGTTCGATCCACAAGCATTACGACGCCATGTTCGAGGACGTGCGGGTACAACTGAATATGAAATCGGGCGACCCGGTCAAACCCGAGCACCTGGAATAATTGATTCACCACAATCTACTGTGGGAGCGGGCTTGCTCGCGAAAGCGGTGTATCAGTCGCCAACGATGGTGTCTGACACGACGCTTTCGCGAGCAAGCCCGCTCCCACATTGGTTCGGTGGGCACTCGCAAATCCGTTTCAAAATTTCACCATTAGCCCGCCCCAAGGCATACTTGCCACCCTTCGCACTGCAGAACCCAAGACCGCCCCATGCGTATCCACGTCAGCTTCATCGACCGCGTCGGTATCACCCAGGAAGTCCTGGCCCTGCTCGGCGGGCGCAATCTGAACCTGGATGCGGTGGAAATGGTCCCGCCCAATGTTTATATCGACGCCCCGACGCTGAGCCCGCAAGTCCTCGAGGAACTGCGTGATGCCCTGTTCAGCGTGCGTGGCGTGCAAGCGGTGACGGTGGTCGACATCCTGCCCGGACAGCGCCGACACCTGCAGCTCGACGCGTTGCTGGCCGCCATGACCGACCCGGTACTGGCGCTGGACAGCGACGGCAAGGTGCTGCTGGCCAACCCGGCCTTGATCGCCCTGTACGGCCGCGAGCCCGACGGTGAAAGCGTGGCCGACCTGTTTGCCGACCCGGCCTTGCTCGACACCCTGCTCGAACACGGCTTTCGCCTGCCGCTGCGGGAAATCACCGTCAACGGCCAGACCCTGTTGCTCGACGCCACACCGATCACCGACGCCGGCGCCCTGCTGACCCTGTACCAACCGAACCGCATTGGCGAACGCCTTTCCGCGCTGCACCATGACCACGCCGAAGGTTTCGATGCCCTGCTCGGCGAGTCCCCGGTGATCCGCACCCTCAAGGCGCGTGCCCAGCGGGTGGCGGCCCTCGATGCACCGTTGCTGATACAGGGCGAAACCGGCACCGGCAAGGAACTGGTGGCCCGCGCCTGCCACGCCATCAGCGCCCGGCACAGCGCACCGTTTCTGGCGTTGAACTGCGCGGCATTGCCGGAGAACCTCGCCGAAAGTGAACTGTTCGGCTACGCCCCCGGCGCCTTCACCGGCGCACAACGAGGGGGTAAGCCGGGACTGATGGAGTTGGCCAACCAGGGCACGGTGTTTCTCGATGAAATCGGCGAGATGTCGCCGTATTTGCAAGCCAAATTGCTGCGTTTCCTCAACGACGGCAGTTTTCGCCGGGTCGGCGGTGACCGTGAGGTCAAGGTCAACGTACGGATCCTCAGCGCCACCCACCGCGACCTGGAAAAAATGGTCAGCGAAGGCCTGTTCCGCGAGGACCTGTTCTATCGCCTCAACGTCCTCAACGTCGAAGTGCCGCCCCTGCGCGAACGCGGCCAGGACATCCTGCTGCTGGCCCGCTACTTCATGCAGCAGGCCTGTGCGCAGATCCAGCGACCGATCTGTCGCCTGGCGCCGGGCACTTACCCGGCGCTGCTGGGCAACCGCTGGCCAGGCAACGTGCGGCAATTGCAGAACGTGATCTTCCGCGCCGCGGCGATCTGCGAAAGCAGTCTGGTGGACATCGGCGATCTGGACATCGCCGGCACCTCGGTAGCCCGCCAAGGCGATCATGACGTCGACAGCCTGGAACAGGCCATGGACGAGTTCGAGAAAACCCTGCTGGAAAAACTCTACGCCAGCTACCCCTCGACCCGGCAACTCGCGACCCGGCTGCAAACCTCCCACACGGCAATTGCCCATCGGTTGCGCAAGTACGGGATTCCGAGCAAGGCCTGAACCACACTCGGTCAATGTGGGAGCGGGCTTGCTCGCGAAGGCGTAGTGTCAGGCAGCATTGATATCGACTGACACACCGCTTTCGCGAGCAAGCCCGCTCCCACAGGTTCACCTCCAGTCTGAAAATCGCGCCAAAAACGACCTCCACCTGTACTGAAAGCGCTACAGCGGAACGATATCGCTACACTCCTCTCCAATCACGGCTGTGCAAGGCTTTGATCCACCTCGGCTTTTATCCTTGACATATACCGTATCGATTTCGCTACAACGAGTGAATTTCAGCGTTTGTCGAAACCACCTAAATCATTGATCAATAACAATAAAAACAACGTTGGCCGCGTTCTTGCTATGTAGTCCTCCATAACCTGGGCATTGCCCAAGCCTTCAATCGCGTCCACCAGACGAGTCTGGCCCCTTAGGAGTTTCCATGAGCGAGTTGCGTTTTACTGAAGATCACGAATGGCTGCGCACCGAAGCTGACGGCAGCGTCACGGTCGGCATCACCGCTTTCGCACAGAACGCCCTGGGCGACGTGGTTTTCGTTCAACTGCCTGAGCTGCAGTCCTACGACAAAGGCGCCGAAGCCGCCACCGTGGAATCGGTAAAGGCTGCAAGCGGCGTGTACATGCCGCTGGACGGCGAAGTGCTGGAAGTGAACCCGGCGCTCGACAGCAGCCCGGAACTGGTCAACGAAGATCCGCTGGGCGAAGGCTGGTTCTTCCGTTTCAAACCAAGCGACGCCGCCGCTGTCGGCCAACTGCTGGATCAGGACGCCTACGACCGCCTGATCAAAGCCCAAGCCGAAGCCTGAGGAGCACCGACATGACCCAGATCAATTTGACTACCGCCAACGAATTCATCGCCCGTCACATCGGCCCGCGCGCCGGTGACGAGCAAGCCATGCTCAACAGCCTCGGTTTCGACTCCCTGGAAGCCCTGAGCGCCAGCGTGATTCCCGACAGCATCAAGGGCACTAGCGTCCTCGGCCTGGAAGATGGCTTGAGCGAAGCCGATGCCCTGGCCTTGATCAAGTCCATCGCGACTAAAAACCAGCTGTTCAAGACCTACATCGGCCAGGGCTACTACGGCACCCACACGCCGTCGCCGATCCTGCGCAACTTGCTGGAAAACCCGGCCTGGTACACCGCCTACACCCCATACCAGCCAGAAATTTCCCAAGGCCGTCTCGAAGCGCTGCTGAACTTCCAGACCCTGATCAGCGACCTCACCGGCCTGCCGATCGCCAACGCCTCGCTGCTCGACGAAGCCACCGCCGCTGCCGAAGCCATGACCTTCTGCAAACGCCTGAGCAAGAACAAAAGCAGCCACGCTTTCTTCGCCTCCGTGCATTGCCACCCGCAGACCCTCGACGTACTGCGCACCCGTGCCGAGCCTCTGGGCATCGACGTGGTGGTGGGCGACGAGCGTGAACTGAGCGACGTGACGCCGTTCTTCGGCGCTCTGCTGCAATACCCGGCAAGCAACGGTGACGTGTTCGATTACCGCGAGCTGACCGAACGCTTCCACGCTGCCAACGCCCTCGTTGCCGTGGCAGCCGACCTGCTGGCCCTGACCGTGCTGACCGCGCCTGGCGAATTCGGCGCCGACGTGGCCATCGGCAGCGCACAACGCTTCGGCGTGCCGCTGGGCTTCGGTGGCCCGCACGCGGCGTACTTCTCCACCAAGGACGCATTCAAACGTGACATGCCGGGCCGCCTGGTCGGTGTTTCGGTAGACCGTTTCGGCAACCCGGCCCTGCGCCTGGCCATGCAGACCCGCGAGCAACACATCCGTCGCGAGAAAGCCACCAGCAACATCTGCACCGCACAAGTACTGCTGGCAAACATCGCCAGCATGTACGCCGTGTACCACGGCCCGAAAGGCCTGACGCAGATCGCCAATCGCGTGCATCACCTGACTGCAATCCTGGCCAAAGGCTTGAGTGCACTGGGTCTGAACGTCGAGCAAACCAGCTTCTTCGACACCCTGACGGTGAAGGCCGGCGCGCAAACCGCCGCCCTGCACGACAAGGCACACGCCCAGCGCATCAATCTGCGCGTGGTCGATGGTGAGCGCCTGGGCCTGTCCCTGGACGAAACCACCACTCAGGCCGACGTTGAAACCCTGTGGAGCCTGCTGTCCGACGGCAAGGCCCTGCCGGACTTCGCCGCCCTCGCCGCCTCGGTGCAGAGCGCCATCCCGGCCACGCTGGTGCGTCAGTCGCCGATCCTCAGCCACCCGGTGTTCAACCGCTATCACTCGGAAACCGAGCTGATGCGCTACCTGCGCAAACTGGCGGACAAGGACCTGGCGCTGGACCGCACCATGATCCCGCTGGGTTCGTGCACCATGAAACTCAACGCCGCCAGCGAAATGATCCCGGTGACCTGGGCCGAGTTCGGCGCCCTGCACCCATTCGCCCCGGCCGAGCAAAGCGTCGGCTACCAGCAATTGACCGACGAGCTGGAAGCGATGCTCTGCGCCGCCACCGGTTATGACTCGGTGTCCCTGCAACCGAACGCCGGCTCCCAGGGTGAATACGCAGGTCTGCTGGCGATCCGTGCCTACCACCAGAGCCGTGGCGAAGACCGTCGCGACATCTGCCTGATCCCGTCGTCGGCCCACGGCACCAACCCGGCCACCGCACAAATGGCCGGCATGCGCGTGGTCGTCACCGCGTGCGATGCCCGTGGCAACGTCGACATCGAAGACCTGCGCGCCAAGGCCATCGAGCACCGCGAACACCTCGCCGCGCTGATGATCACCTACCCGTCGACCCACGGCGTGTTCGAAGAAGGCATCCGCGAAATCTGCGGCATCATTCATGACAACGGCGGCCAGGTGTATATCGACGGCGCCAACATGAACGCCATGGTCGGCCTCTGTGCCCCGGGCAAGTTCGGCGGCGACGTTTCGCACCTGAACCTGCACAAGACCTTCTGCATTCCCCACGGTGGTGGCGGCCCGGGCGTCGGCCCGATCGGCGTGAAATCGCACCTGGCGCCATTCCTGCCGGGCCACGCACAGATGGAGCGCAAGGAAGGCGCCGTTTGCGCGGCACCGTTCGGCAGCGCGAGCATCCTGCCGATCACCTGGATGTACATTCGTATGATGGGTGGCGCGGGCCTCAAGCGTGCTTCGCAGCTGGCGATCCTCAATGCCAACTACATCTCCCGTCGCCTGGAAGAGCACTATCCAGTGCTGTACACCGGCAGCAACGGCCTGGTGGCGCACGAGTGCATCCTCGACCTGCGTCCACTGAAAGACAGCAGCGGCATCAGTGTCGATGACGTCGCCAAGCGTCTGATCGACTTTGGCTTCCACGCGCCGACCATGTCGTTCCCGGTGGCAGGCACGCTGATGATCGAGCCGACCGAAAGCGAATCCAAGGAAGAACTGGACCGCTTCTGCGACGCCATGATCCGCATCCGCGAAGAAATCCGCGCAGTGGAAAATGGCACGCTGGACAAGGACGACAACCCGCTGAAGAACGCGCCGCACACCGCCAAGGAACTGGTTGGCGAGTGGTCGCACCCGTACAGCCGTGAACAAGCGGTTTACCCGGTTGCGTCGCTGATCGAAGGCAAGTACTGGCCACCGGTCGGTCGCGTCGACAACGTGTTCGGCGACCGCAACCTGGTCTGCGCCTGCCCGTCGATCGAAAGCTACGCTTAAACCAATGAGGGGGCGGGTTTGCTCGCCCCTCTCAAGAACACCGCATATCCCGGGGGTTATACACATCT